>CALWBB010000039.1 GCA_944375885.1 uncultured Merdimonas sp. | reverse complement strand
GTGGTGGACGGTCTTCGCCGCGGAATGGAACTTAAAGGCCTTCACAAACTCCGCGTCGTCCACAAACAGATCCTTCAAAAGGGCCCGCAGATGAGGCTCCTTCACCTGATTCGCGTAATTCATCAGCTCCCGGTACATGGCCTCAATGTCGTATTCGCTGACCGGCAGGTAATCCGCCGGATTATACTCTCCCTCCCGGGCTTTACGCGCGCGTTTTATATTCAGCTGCAGGGCTCCCTGGAAGGTAGTGGCGTCCGCCACGATCTCCACATAATCCAGCGCCCCGAAATCCTCGATCCCTTGGGAGTTCGGATCCCAGATCTTGGCGTCCGCCTGGCCCGTCTTGTCCTGCAGGATCATGTTCTCATAAGGTTTTCCGTTTTTTGTCACAGCCGCCTGCCGCTGTTTGCACAGATAAATTCCGGAAACGCGCTCGCCCTCCCGGATACTCTCAATATATTTCATCTTCAATCTTTCTCTCCCTGTTCTGTCACTGCATGACGTCTACGGTCACGCTGCACTCGATTTCCTTATAACCCTCTCTGCCCTGCCGCATGAAAATCACGCGGATGGCCTGATCCCGCGAAAATTTAAGAAGCATCTCCTGGATCTCCGACTGGGAGACGATCTCGCGGCCGTTGATCTCCGTGATAATATCCCCTGCCTGAATGCCGCTGTCCATCGCCGGGGAATCCGGCTCTACGCTTGCCACATATACCCCCGCAGGAATATCCTGAAGCTTGGCCGTCTCCTCCGTCACATCCGTGCCGTGAATCCCCATATATACCAGATCCTGGCTGTTTGACAGATGCTCAATCACATCCTTCATATCTGAAATCGCATAAGCTGTAAGCGCCGTCTCGTTGGCAGAGTGGAGATAGGCGTCCTCAATCAGCCCTATCACCTGTCCGCTTAGATTCAAAAGTACGCCGCTTCCTTCCTCCGCCCGCTCCATATCTGTGATCAGAAGGCTGTAAGCGCCGTCCATGACGCCCATCTGGTACCCTGCCGCCACCAGGTTCCCATATTTCACAGAACCTGTAAGGCCTGCGGGACTGCCCACGGCAATCACCGGATCCCCAGCTTTCAGGCTTTTTGAGCTTCCAAGCTCCGCAATGCGGATGCTTCCCAGGGTCTCCTCATCCACATCCGCCAGGTTGACGCTTAAGATCGCCAGATCCGTAATCCGGTCATAATTCTTCAATACCGCCTCCAGGCTGGATCCGTCTGCCAGGGACGCCTGAAGCCTGTCTGCCCCCGCCACCTGGGAATAGGGGACAAGAATCAGGATCTCTACGCCGTTATTCCCCACCAGAAGGCCGGACACCTGCCTGCGGTTCTCATAAGTCTCGTTAAACCAGTCTGTATCGCTGCTGGATACAGTGACGGCTGCCAGGCTCTGATCCGCCGCCGCAGCCACTTCTTTGAGCTTCGCAAAAAGCGTGGCATAGTCCTCCGCCTGGAGCTCCTGGGGCTGTGTGATCACCACCGGATCCTGAGGCGCAGATTCCTCTTCCTCTTCTTCCGCCGTCTCGCTTTCTTCTTCTGTCTCCTGCTGTTCTTCTTCCTCCGCAGGGATCGTGATCTCGGTCATCTCCCTTTTCCCAAAGGTCTGCTCCATCCAGGGACGCGCCAGCACAAACGCAAGGCAGGCCGCCAGCCCGCAGAGTACGGAAAACAGAAGGCGGATTCCCGCCCGGCGCAGATTCTTATTCTGATAAAAGGGCTGCTTTTTGATCTTTTCCTTCACAAATGAAAATTCCTGTTCCTCATGACGTTTTTCTTCTGCCATACGCTCCTCCGAAACATCAGAACCGCCATCATGTTTTGTATTGTATTTTCATACGTTCCATTCTAATACATTTTCTTAAGGGTGTCCACCCTCAATTAACAGGGACGCGCACGCCTCCTGCCTTGAGAAGACAGCAATTCATGCCTTGAGTTTCACTGCAAATTAGAGTATACTTGAACTACTATGAACAGAAAAGCATATCAGACACTTGAATTTAATAAAATAACGGAAAAACTGGCGCAGCACGCCGCCAGCGCCGGAGGAAAGGCCCTCTGCCTGGCCCTGGAGCCCATGCAGGAGATCGGCAGGATCCGCGCGGCCCAGGAGGAGACTGCGGACGCCTTAAGCCGCGTATACCGAAGAGGCGGACTCTATCTGGCCGGCGCGAAGGATGTGCGCGCTTCCTTAAAGCGCCTGGAGATCGGAAGCTCCTTAAATATCCCGGAGCTTCTTGACATCTGCACTCTCCTGGAGACGGCTGGGAAGGCGAAGCAGTACGCGCGGCAAAATGACGGACGGGAGGCGGAACCGGATTCCCTGGATCCCCTCTTTTCCGCCCTGGAGCCCTGCTCTCCCCTCTCCCAGGAGATCCGCCGCTGCATTCTTTCCGAGGAGGAGATAAGCGACGACGCAAGCCCTGCCCTCCGCAGCGTGCGCCGTTCCATCCGCTCGGCCAACGACCGGATCCATTCCACCCTTTCCGGCATGGTGAACGGCTCCGCCAGATCCTATCTGCAGGACGCCGTCATCACCCAGAGAAACGGGCGCTACTGCATCCCGGTCAAAGCAGAATACCGAAGCCAGGTGCCCGGCATGATCCACGATCAGTCCTCCACCGGCTCTACGCTTTTTGTCGAGCCTATGGCCGTGGTGCGCCTGAATAATGACTTAAAGGAGCTTTATTTAAAGGAACAGGAGGAAATCGAACACGTCCTGGAGACCTTAAGCGGCGAGGCGGCTTCCTGCACGGAGGCCCTGGCCCAGAACTACGAGCTTCTGACCACGCTGGATTTCATTTTTGCCAAAGCCAGCCTTGCAAAAGAGATGAAAGCCACCTGCCCGGAATTCAATGAAAAGCGGCAGATTCTGATCAAGGAAGGACGCCACCCCCTGCTGGATCCGGCGAAGGTCGTCCCCGTGACTATCCGTCTCGGGGAGGAGTACGATCTGCTGATTGTGACCGGCCCCAACACTGGAGGAAAGACGGTTTCCTTAAAGACCACGGGACTTCTGACCCTGATGGGTCAGGCGGGGCTTCACATCCCGGCCGCCCAGAATTCCCGGCTGGCCGTCTTCGACGAGGTCTACGCGGACATCGGGGACGAGCAGAGCATCGAGCAGTCCTTAAGTACTTTTTCTTCGCATATGACGAATATCATCCGCATCCTGAAGGAGGCTTCCCTGAATTCCCTGGTGCTCTTTGACGAGCTCTGCGCGGGAACCGACCCGACGGAGGGCGCGGCCCTGGCCATCGCCATCCTCTCCCATCTGCACAAGATGGGGATCCGGACCATGGCGACCACCCACTACAGCGAGCTGAAGGTCTTCGCCCTTTCCACCGCCGGCGTGGAGAACGCCTGCTGCGAATTCAACGTGGAGACTTTAAGCCCCACCTACCGGCTGCTCATCGGCATCCCCGGCAAGAGCAACGCCTTCGCCATCTCCGCGAAGCTTGGCCTTCCCGGCTTCCTCATCGAGGACGCCCGCGGCCACTTAAGCGAGCAGAGCGAAAGCTTCGAGGATCTGCTGGCGGATCTGGAGACCAGCCGCCGCACCATCGAACAGGAGCAGGAGGAGATCCGGGAACACAAAGAGGAGATCCGTTCCCTCCGGGAGGCCCTGGAGCGCAGGCAGGAAAAGCTGGAGGCGCAGAAAGAACGAATCTTGCGCGACGCCAACGAGCAGGCGCGCAAAATCCTCCAGGAAGCCAAAGACTATGCCGACCAGACCATGAAGGATTTCCATAAATTCGGAAAGGCTGGCATCTCCGCCAGCGAGATGGAGGCGGAGCGCGCCCGCCTGCGGGAGCGCATCCGTAAGACTGAGAAGCCGCTGTCCGAGCCGAAGGACAGGAAGCCAAGGAAGGCGCTGAAGCCCTCGGATCTGCGCCTTGGCGACACCGTGCGGGTCTTAAGCCTGAATCTGGAGGGAACCGTAAGCTCCCTGCCCGACGCCCGCGGAAATCTTTTCGTGCAGATGGGCATCTTACGCTCCCAGGTGAAGCTGTCGGATCTGGAGCTTGTGGAGGAGGCCGTCATCACCTCGAAGCAGTTCCAGAAAACCAGCGCGGGAAAAATCAAAATGGGCAAATCCGCCAGCGTCAGCACAGAGATCAATCTCATCGGCATGACGGTGGACGAAGCCCTGGCCCATCTGGACAAATATCTGGACGACGCCTACCTGGCCCACCTCCCCTCCGTGCGCATCGTACACGGCAAGGGAACCGGGGCCCTGCGAAAAGCCGTCCAGGGCATGCTCAAAAGGAACAAATACGTGAAATCCTACCGCCTGGGAGAATTTGGCGAAGGGGACGCCGGAGTCACCATCGCGACCCTGAAGCAGGACTGACGCGGGCGGGATGAAAGCAGACAGGAGTGAATCGATATGGCAGCAAAACAGAAAATCCTGATCGTCGACGACGACGCGAATATCGCAGAGCTGATTTCTCTGTACCTGACAAAGGAATGCTATGAAACCATGATTGTAAACGACGGGGAGGAGGCTCTCTCCGTCTTCAAAACCTTCCAGCCCAACCTGATTCTGCTGGATCTGATGCTTCCGGGCATCGACGGCTACCAGGTGTGCCGGGAGATCCGTTCCAAGGCCTCCACGCCCATCATCATGCTCTCCGCCAAGGGCGAGGTGTTCGACAAGGTGCTGGGGCTGGAGCTGGGCGCCGACGACTATATCATCAAGCCCTTTGACTCCAAGGAGCTGGTGGCCCGGGTGAAGGCTGTGCTGCGGCGCTATCAGCCCGCCAGGCAGGAGGAGCCGAAATCCTCCGCCAAGATCGTGGAATACCCGGATCTTGTCATCAACCAGACCAACTACTCCGTGCTCTACCAGGGACATCCCGTGGACATGCCGCCCAAGGAGCTGGAGCTTTTATATTTCCTGGCCTCCTCTCCCAACCAGGTGTTTACCCGGGAACAGCTTCTCGACCATATCTGGGGCTATGAGTACATCGGCGACACCCGCACGGTAGACGTACATATCAAGCGTCTGCGCGAGAAGATCAAGGACCACCCCTCCTGGAGGCTGTCCACAGTCTGGGGCATCGGCTACAAATTCGAGGTCAAAGGATAGGAAACCATGAGACATTCCCTTTATCTGAAATTTATCCTGGCCTACCTGGTCTTCGGTCTTTTGGGCTTTCTGGTGGTCGCCACCTTCAGCTCCCGGATGACGCTGCGCTATCTGACGGAGCAGAGAGCCGAAAGCCTGTACCGGGAGGCCAATTATATTTCCGCCAATTTTGTGCGAAGCTACTATGCAGACAGTCCCGACGCCCCGTCGCTTGCGACTGTCTATTCCCATTTCCAGGCCCTGGACACCTACCTGAACGCCTCCATCTGGCTGCTGAACGCGGACGGGACTTTGCTGGTCAATTCCGACGGAAGCTATTCGGAGGAATCCAACACGGTCATAGAGGAGTTTGACCCGACGGATATGGGCAGCAGCTACTATATGATCGGCGATTTCTACGGCCTGTTCCGGGAAGAGACCCTCACCGTGGCCGCCCCCATCACCTACAACTTCCGTGCCAGGGGCTATGTGCTGATCCACCTTCCCATGTCCATCCTGAACGCACAGCGGGACGGCCTTCTGAACGCGACCTACCTGACCCTGCTTTTGATTTTCACCCTGTCCCTGATGATCCTGGTGGCCTTCACCTTCACGGTCTACCGGCCCTTAAAGAAAATCACGGAGGCCGCCCGCCAATACGCCCAGGGCAATTTCAAATACCAGCCGGAGATCTACGGGGAGGACGAGATCGGCCAGCTGGCCGCCACCCTGAACTACATGGCCCACGAGCTGGACGAGACGGACGAGTACCAGAAAAAATTTGTGGCGAACATCTCCCACGACTTCCGCTCGCCCCTGACCTCCATCAAGGGCTATGTGGAAGCCATGCTGGACGGGACCATCCCGCCGGAAATGCAGGAAAAATACCTGAATATCGTGCTGATGGAGACGGAGCGGCTGAACAAGCTCACCAGCGGCCTTCTGACCTTAAATTCCTTTGACACGAAGAAGAACCGCCTGGATATCACCGATTTCGACATCAATACGGTCATCAAAAACACCGTCTCCTCCTTCGAGGGCCAGTGCCGGGATCGGCATATCTCCATCGAGCTCCTCTTCGACGCGAAGGAGCAGTTCGTCTCCGCGGATATGGGAAAAATCCAGCAGGTTCTGTACAACCTTCTGGACAACGCCATCAAATTCAGCCCCAACGATTCCCAGATCACCATCGAGACGACCCTGCGGCACGAGAAGGTCTTCATCTCCGTCAAGGATCAGGGCGTGGGCATCCCAAGGGAAAGCATGAAAAAAATCTGGGAGCGCTTCTACAAGACCGACGCCTCCCGGGGAAAAGACAAAAAAGGAACCGGCCTGGGCCTGGCAATCGTAAAGGAAATCATCACCTCCCACGGAGAGCATATCAACGCCATCTCCACCCAAGGCGTAGGGACGGAATTTATCTTTACCCTGCCCCATGTGCACGAGGAATAGAGCCGGAAATCAAGACGCAGAAGCGCCGGTGTATCAGGGATGTATATCTCTGATGCACCGGCGCTTCTTTTTTCTCTTTTTTATTCTTCTTCCTACAGCTCTTTTTTCAGGATTTCTCCCACCCCGCCGCCAGTATGAATGAGATAGAATTCTTCCTTCGTATATCCCGTCTCCTCCATCGCCGTAAAGGCAATGGCGTCAAAGGCGGAGATAAAGCACAGAGTGCTGGCGGAGGAGACGATCCCCCACTCGTCCGGCTCGCGGTCAATCTTGATCTTCAGCACGATGTCCGCCGCTTTTCCAAGCTTCGACTCCCCGTTCTCTGTCACGCCAATCACAGTGAGCCCTTTCTTTTGGGCCGCCGGGAGATAATTCAGAATCTCCTGGGTATTTCCGCTCTTGCTGATCAGCACCAGGATATCCCCCTGCTGCATGGCTCCCATGCCTCCGTGAATGGAATCTGCAGGAGAAAGGAAGAAGGCCGGTATCTCCACCACGCTGAGCGTATGGGCGATCCGTTTTCCAGCCTGCCCGGCCGTCCCGCAGCCTGCCACAATTACCTTTTTCCCATTCTTTTTCACAGAACAGAAGAGCTCCGTAATCTGTGACAGCACCTCATAATCGATGCGGTCGGCCGCCTGGTCAAGCGTCCGCGCCTCGTCCTTCATCACCTGTCTTAATCTTTCTTTTCTGTTCATATACGTTCCTTTCCGTCAAACTGCCTCCCGCTTTGCAGGCCCAAAAGCCGGATGCCGGAAGGCGTCCGGAATACACGGCGGCAAAACGTCTCGATCTGTTCCGCGCTTTCGTGATTTTCATAGGAATTTACCAGGTAATCCGCCTCCAGCAGGATCTGGTAATCCAGCCCCTCTACGTGCGCATAGGTATGGTGATGCCCCACCAGCCAGGAAACACGGGCCTTCACCCGTTCTTCATACCCCAGCCTCCCAAGCAGCTCTTCTGCCAGAGGCGGGCCCTCCTTTTCCTGCTCCTTTCCTCTGCAGTGGCCGTATTTTTCCATGCAGCTTCGGATCCCGATGTCATGGACGATGGCCGCCGTCTCCAGGATTTCCTGCGTATCGGCGTCCAGGCCTTCCAGCTTTCCAATCAGCCTGGCAAAGCCCCATACCTTCAGAAAATGCTGGATTCTCTCAGGGTTGCCCCGATCCACTTCCATCATCGCTTCCAGCAGCCTTGCCTGCCTTTCCTCTCCTGTTTCCCTTATTTTTTCCATCCCGTCATCGGCTCCTCATACAATTTTTCCGGCATCCGGATCTGTACGCAGCCGCCGTCCACAGCCAGCGTCTCTCCCGTAATGCCATCGCTTCCGCTCCCAGCCAGAAATACGATTGCCGGGGCTATCTTCTCTGCCGTGTTAAGCTCCGGCAGGGCTCCCATGCGCCGGAAACTCTCCAGCACGTACCCCGGCCGCCGCTCCTCTGGCGTCACCGTCGTGCCGGGAGCCACCGCGTTGACACAGATACCATATCCGCCCAGCTCCAGGGCCATGGCCCTGGTCAGGTTTACGACCGCCGCCTTGGCCGCGCAGTACACGCTCATCCCACGTTCCCCATAGTAGGCCGCCGTGGAAGCGACATGGATGATCTTCCCGGCCTTTTCTGCCTCAATCATATGCGCGGCGGCCGCCTGGCTCAGAAAATAGAGCGATTCCAGATATTCGCTGAAGCCCTTGCGGAAGTCCTCCCTGGATACGGAAAGGAAAGCCTCTCCCTTCCACCAGGCCGCGTTATTTACCAGGATGTCAATCCCTCCAAAAGCGGCTTTCATCGCTCCCAGAAGCTGCTCCGGAGCCTCCTCCTTGTACAAATCGCAGAGAATATATTCCGCCGTCCCGCCTGCCTTCCGGATCTCCTCCACGGCCGCTTCGCATCGTTCCCGGCTGCGCCCTGTCACCATGACGCGGGCTCCTTCTCTGGCAAACTGTCTGGCTGTCTCCCGTCCAATTCCACTGCTGCTTCCTGTAACCAGCGCTGCTTTTCCTTCCAGCTGTCCCATAGCCTTCCCTCCTTTTGTCTGGCAATTACGTTTTCTTTTTCCCGCCTCCGCGCAGCGTAACCATAGCCTGCACCATAATCACGATCAAAAGGACTGCTCCCACTACCACGTCAGACCAGACCGCGTCCAGTACATTCTGCATACTGAAAATGTTGGAAAAGGACGACATAATCAAAGTGCCGATAAAGCTGCCGGACACCTTCCCGACGCCTCCTGTCAGCTTCGCCCCTCCCAGTACGACGGCGGCGATGGCGTACATCTCATAACCGGTGCCTGCCAGCGGCGAGGCCACCCCTACGCGTGAAGTATAAATCATGCCTCCTATACAGGTCAGGACACTGCACAGGATGTGCGCGGTGATCATGGTTTTCGGGACGCTTACTCCCATCATATTGGCCGCCTCGATATTTCCGCCCACAATGTACATCGAGCGTCCGATAAACCGGCGCTTCAGGACAAAGGCCGTGATCAGGGTGGCCGCCACAAACAAGATCAGCGGCAGAGGCAGAAGATTTCCAAAGGTCAGCCGCCCAAGCGCCAGAATCGGCACTGGTACGCTGTCTATCTTATACGTGACCTCATCGCAGAACATCTGCACCAGGCCCCGCACAAACATCTGGGTAGCCAGCGTCGCGATAAATGCCGGGATGGACAGCTTCTCGACCAGCACGCCGTTGATGAATCCCACCAGGGCTCCCGCCAGCAGGGGAACCACAAAAGCCAGGACAATGTTGTACTGCGCCATATTCAGCATCAGATATCCGGACAGTGCGAATACCGACGCCACGCTTAAGTCGATGGATCCGCAGAGCACCACAAAGGTCATCCCGATTCCGAGAAAGCCCATCAGGCTGGCCGAGCGCAGAAGGTTTGTCAGGTTCGCCGGAGAGATAAAGGTTCTCTGCACGCAGACTCCTATCATCAGCACAATCAGCAGTCCTACCAGAGCTATGTTATTACTGAAAAATGATTTTACTTTGCTCATGATTTTCCTCCTTCTAGCGTGAACGCTTTCCTATGCCATGGAAATAAAGAGCCGCCAGCACAATGCACGCCTTCAGCATCAGAGTCACCGGGTAAGACACGTTATTCATGTTGCACATCATGGTAATCAGCTGGAGGACAAAGGCCCCGCAGGTGGTTCCAATGATATTGGGATAGCCTCCGTCTATCGGCGTGCCCCCAATCAGGGTGGCCGCTATGGCGTCAATCTCCATATCCGTTCCAATGGTGGAGGGGTGGGCGCTTGAGACCACTCCGGCCTCCAGCATGCCTGCGGCCCAGGAAAGGACAGCGGTAACTGCGTAGCAGAAGACCACGATCTTTACTGTGTTAATCCCACAGTTCCTTGCCGCTACCGGATTATTTCCGTACGCCTCAATCCTCGCTCCCAGCTTCATCTTATTGACCAGGATATATACGACTGCTACCGCGATAATCAGGATAAAAAAATGAACCGGGACATGGCCGAACAAAGGTTTCGTAAAAAAGGAAGTAAGGCCAGGCGCCGTGTAAGTCACATTGGCCGCCCCGCTCACACCCTTTGCCATTCCGCGCATCACATAGCGCAGCGCCAGCGTAACTACCATGGGAAGAATCGCGAACCTGGATACCGCCACGCCTGCCAGGCAGCCAAAGGCTGCCACCAGCACTACGGAAAAAATAATCAGAAGCGGGGACTGGTGTACAATTCCAAGGGCAGCCAGCACGGCTCCCAAAGCCATGGCAGAGCCCACGGAAATATCGATTCCGCCCGTGGCAATCACCAGGGACATTCCCAAGGATACCAGGCAGATTCTCGTCACCTGCTTAAAAAAGTTATTAAAGGTAATCCAGCTTAGGAAATTATTTGTGGCAAAAATATTGACAACCAGCAGCGCCAGAAACAAAATCAGAGCAATATTCTTTTTCAAAAATACCAAATCTATACGGAAACTCTTCTTTTCAGTCATCTTCCGTTCTCCTTTCCTACTGCGATGGTTTCCATAATACTCTTTTCCGAAATCTCCCGTCCGGCCAGCTCTCCCATCACTTTTCCGTCTCTGAGTACAAGAATCCGGTCGCAGTTGCGCACCAGCTCCGCCATCTCGGAAGAGATGAACAGGATGCTGATGCCTTGCTCCGAAAATTCATGGATCAGCTTTTCTATCTCAGCCTTCGCCCCCACGTCGATGCCCCGGGTCGGCTCATCCAGGATAATCAGCTTGGGATTGACCGCCATCCACCTGGACAAAATCACCTTCTGCTGGTTTCCTCCTGAGAGGTTTTTGATCAGCTGCTCTCCGCTTGGCGTCTTGATCATCAGCCTTTTAATATAATCCTCCGAAAGCTGCTTTCTTTTTCTCGCATTGATAAACCCTCCCCTGGACAGCTGATCCAGGGAGCAGATGGTCAGATTGTTCTGCACGCTTACATCTGGGAAAATTCCTTCCTCCCGCCGGTTTTCCGTACAGAAGGCAAGGCCTGCATGGATCGCGTCCTCCGGGGACTTGATGTGAACCTTTTTCCCTGACACAAAGATTTCTCCGGAGTCCGGGGCGTCACAGCCAAAGATAATCCGCGCTGTCTCTGTGCGCCCGGCTCCCAGAAGCCCTGCAAGGCCCAGGATCTCGCCCTTCCTGATCTTGAAGCTTACATCATTTACATAGGGGATCCGCACCAGATGCCTGGCTTCGAGAACCTCCTCTTTATCACTGAAATCGCGGACAGGAAGCGTGCGTTCCAGCTTCACTTCACTGCGTCCGAGCATTGCTTTCAACAGTTCGTATTCCGACAGCTCTTCTGTCTTCCAGGTGCCCACATAATGGCCATCTTTCAGGACAGTAATCCTGTCGCATTTTTTATACACTTCATCCAGCCGGTGTGAGATAAAAATCATGGACACCCCTTTTCCCTTGAGCTTGTCCATAATCCCAAAGAGAATCTCTACCTCGTTCGTATCCAGGGATGAAGTGGGTTCATCCATGATCAGCAGCCTGCTGTTAAAATTCACCGCGCGGATAATTGATATAATCTGCTGCTTCGCGGTGCTGTAGCTGTTCAGCGGCTTTCTTACGTCAATGTCAATTCCTATCTCATCTATCAGGGCCTGGGCATCCTCATGCATTTTTTTCCAGTCAATTCCTGTCTTGTTATAAGGATAATGTCCCAGGAAAATATTTTCACTCACGGTCAGATAGGGGATCATATTCAGTTCCTGGTAAATCGTGCTGATTCCAGCCTTCTGGGCGCTTTGCACCGTGGTAAAATGTCTTTCCTCTCCCTGGAAAATAATTGTACCCGCGTCTGCCCTGTAAAGCCCGGTCAAAATTTTGATAAGCGTCGATTTTCCGGCTCCATTCTCGCCCATTAAAGCGTGGATTTCCCCTTCCTTAACCGAAAATTCAATATTATCCAGCGCCCTTACTCCTGCAAATTCTTTTGTCAGTCCGTGCACTTCCAGTATATTTCCGCCCATATATACGCTCCTCTTTATAATAAGAGACTGCTGGTTCAGACAGCAGTCTCTTATTGCTTTTACTCTTGTCAGAAGTTTGCCGTCTTTCGCTGACAGGCAGCCGGCTCTTAGAATCCTAAATGATAATTCTCTTCTACATTCGTCGCGTCAACCGCCACATCCGGTACCGCGTAGAAGGTATCCAGAGTCTCGCCCGCGATTCCTGCCTCGATGCCGTCAAATACCATATCCGCGAATCTGGGATTGCAGGTGATGGTTGCGGAAATCGTTCCGTCCTTGATTGCGTCGAAGGTCTCATACATGCCGTCTACACCGATGATATACACATCCTCATTGATTGTAAGTCCTGCGGACTGGCACGCCAGGGATACTCCAAGCGCCATCTCGTCATTGTGGCAGTAGAATACATCAATATCTCCGCCGGTGGACTGCAGCACGTTCGCAGCTACCTCCTGAGCCTCAGTACGGGAGAAGTTTGCTGTCTGCTGAACCACGAAATCAAAATTGCCCTTCTCTTCCGCTATATTGTGGAAGCCCTGGGAGCGGTCGCGCACATCCGTTCCTCCAAGGATACCCTGAATCTCTGCCACCTTGATGGTCTCAATTCCCTTTTCTGTGCAGGCGTCGTATGCCCACTCTCCTGCGAACTCACCCTCTGCCACGAAGTCGGAGGAATAGAAGGTGGTGTAATCCACGCCCGGAACACCGTTGGAGCCTCTGGCCTTCATAATAACCGGAACGCCCTTTTCCTTGCAGGCGTCAAGCGCCGGCTGGATGGCGTCAGCGTCCACCGCTGTGATAACAATTACGTTGCAGCCCTGGGTCAGAAGGGATTCTACATCCGAAAGCTGCTGCTCGGTATCGCCCTCCGCGTTTACAATCGTAATCTCATAACCGCGCTCATCTGCCTCTGCCTGCATGTCATCGCTTTCCACGGTACGCCAGGTGCTTGCCAGGTCTGCCTGGGAATATCCTACATGCAGATCTTCCAGCGCCGGCCATACCCACTCGGTAGCTTCCGCCGTCTCCGCGTCTGCGGCCGTATCCTCTGCCTCTGTGGTCTCTTCTGCCGTCTCAGCAGCCGCGTCTTCCGTCTCTTCCGTTGTCTCGGCAGCCGCGTCTGTATCCGTCGTCTCACCTTCCATAGACGCGCCGCAGGCCGTCATGGAGAACACAAGCGCCAATGTGAGAAGCATTGCAATCACTTTTTTCATAAAATCATACCTCCACTTTTCATTTTTTGTATAACTCCCGTTCTTTTGCATCTGGAATTCCTTTTGCTACATTTAACTTTAGCATTGCGAAGTGATGGAGTAAATATTGTCATGTATTTTTAACTATTTTTACCCTCAAGTGCGACATTTTTTATGAAAACTGCATTATTTTTCGTCACTTTTCACAGTTTTTCTTTTTTCTGCGCTTCATTTTCAGTTGTTTACTCCGTCTTTTTACTTCATTTCGCTGAGGCGCTTTCCCACGTCCCCGCCCGGATGGATTTTCAGGAAGCCTTTCTCTGAAAATCCCTTCAGCCGGGAAATCGCAATCGCGATCGCGTCGAACACCGCAAGCGTCCCGATAATGCTTCCTGTCGCCAGCACGTTATATTCGTCCGGCTCCCGGGCCACCCGGATGTTCAGCATCAGATCGCTTTCTTTTGCCAGATAGGATTCCTCATTTTCCGTCACGGCGATCAGGAAGGCTCCCCGCTCCTTGCAGGGGCCTACCATTTCATCCAGCTCCTTTGTGTGCCCGCCCTTGGACAGCAGGATCAGGATATCGTCCTTCTGTACGACTCCCATGCCGCCGTGGAGGGCGTTGGAGGGAGACAGAAAAAGCGCCGGGCAGTCCACGCAGCTTAAGGTATGCTCGATTTTCTGCGCAGCCACGCCGGAGGTACCGCAGCCGGAAAGGATCACTTTCCCTCTGCAGTTCATCAGCGCGCCGATGACTTTTTCAATCTGCTCCTCAGACACCGTCTTTTCCAGTTCCGCAATAATTTCCGATTCACACTGCAGAGTATGCAGTACAGATTCCCTGATGTCCATCAGTCCTGGCCTCCTTTTTTATGCTGGCCGTAGTACGCGTTGGGGCCGAATTTCCGGTTATAATGCTTCATCTTGATATTATCCTTGATCAGCTCGCACTGCCCCTGGGTCGCGATATAATCAAACATCGCCATCTTCGAGATGTATTCCAGCACCTGCGCGTGCAGGACCGCGTCGTGCGGAGTCTTTCCCCAGGTAAATGGGGCATGGCTGTGTACCAGGACTGCCTGCATCTCAATGCAGCTGCGGTTCTCAAACTCCTCCAGGATGACCTTCCCGGTATTCTTTTCATAGGCCTCCTCGATTTCCTCTGTCGTCATCAGGCGGGTACAGGGGATATCTCCGTAAAAATAATCGCAGTGGGTGGTGCCATAGCAGGGAATATTCTGTCCCATCTGCGCCCACATGGTCGCGTACTGGGAATGCGTATGTACAATCCCGTGAATTCCCTTGTCATGGAACGCTTTATACAGCTCAATATGCGTGTCCGTGTCCGTGGAAGGCACATAGGTGCTGTCTACTACCTTTCCGTCCATATCTACGGGCACCATCTGCTCCGGACGCAGCTCGGCGTAAGGGACGCCGCTGGGTTTGATCACCATCAGCTGCCTCTCCTCGTCAAAACCGGACACATTGCCCCAGGTGGAAATCACAAGCCTTTTCTCCACCAGTTCCATGTTGGCCTCGTAGACCTCCTTTTTCAATGTCTCAAGATTCATGCCTTAAAACCCTCCTTTGATTTTTCACTTAAATCCCCTGCCTTTGATTTTGTTCATTTCCAGGAATTTAGATGTGCTGTTTAAGTGTTTTGTATAGTCTTTGTCCGTGCGGACAAGAACTGTCAGGTACAGGGTGTCTATGATCATCTGCTCCGCCACCCTGCGGGCGACAATATCCCTGCCGACCGTCACGTCGCTGGTCGCTATGAAAAGATTGATGTCTGACAGCTTCAGGAGCGGCGATTTGCTCATCTTGGTGATGCAGATGATGGTCGCTCCCCTTTCCCTCGCGATGCGCATGGCATTCACGACGGTTCTCGATCTCCCCTCATAGGAGACGGCGACCGCCACGTCCCCGGGGCGCAGGTTGCTGGCCTCTATCAGCTGCATGACCGGATCCTGCTGGGCAGAACCGGGAATCCCAAGCCTTCGGAACTTGAAGTAAAAAAGCTGGCAGATCACCGCCGAATCCCCGGCCCCGAAAAAGTGGATCGAGTTTGCCGCGAGCAGCGCCTGTACCGCCGCTTCGTAGGCGTCGGCATCAGCCAAAAGAATCGTATCGCTTAAGGTCTGCATATTGCTTTTGTAGACCTTGTGGAGATTGTCCAGCACAGAATCTTCCTTGCGTATCTCCTCCACCGTGGTAATGCTGCTGTCGGTCAAGGCATGTACGAATGCCTGCTTCATATCCGTAAAGCCGGCATAGCCCATCTTCCTGCAGAACCGGATCACAGAGGCGTCGCTGCTCTCTGTCTCCCTCGCAAGCTCAGCCAGCGTCATCATGCAGATGAGCTCCGGCTTTTCCAGAAGCGCCTGCGCTACCGCCCTCTCCGCCCGTGGGAGCGTAGGGATCAGAAATCTCAAGCGCACAATAAGTTCGTTCACATAGTCCCTCCTTTAGTTTGGTTCCATAAAGGCCTGGTACGCGTCCCAGACGCCGTCCAGCGCCTCTACAGTTTTTGTGTACAGTGCATATTTACGATTATACACTTCCACATTTTCCGGAATTGGAACTATGCGCTTCGCCAAGCGGCTCATATGGGCCGCCGCCTGCGCGACACTGGAATATTCCCCGGTGGCTGCCGCCGCCGCTATCGCGCAGCCAAGCGTGCCTGTCTCATTTACATCCGCCGTCTCTATGGGCAGGTTCATGACATCCGCAAACATCTGGGTCCACACCTTTGACCTGGCCACCCCTCCTGTAAGGCGGATCACCTCCGGCTTTCCCTGATACGCTTTAAGAAGCCTCTCCAGATCTGTCCTGTGGGAAAACGCGATTCCCTCATATACGCCTCTGGCCAGATGCTTCCGGGTATGGAAGCCTGTAATGCCTGTAAAACTGCCCTTTGCATTCGGATGCGCGTTGCTTCCAAATAAAAACGGCACAAAGATGGGGCAGGCTTCTGCCGCGGGGATTTCCTCCACCCATCCATTTATCACATCGTAGATACTCTTTCCTTCTTCTTTGCTCTTCTGCCTTGCCTCCGGGAGGAGTTCCCGCACAAACCATTCGTTATTGCTTGCGGAGGTGGGCGATCCCACCTCTATCAGGTAATACTGCGGCAGCGCGAACACAGAATTGCGGATATACTTTAAAAGCCCCTTTTCCGTAACCGGTGTCCTGGAAATATACAGGGCCACGCTCCAGGTTCCGGCTATCATACAGATCTTATCCTCTGTCAGCACGTCCGCGGCCAGCATACAGGCGTCAAGGTCAAAAAATCCCCCTGCCACCGGCGTTCCTTCCTTCAGCCCAGTTTTTTCGGCAGCCTCCTTTGTCACATAGCCGCATACCTTCGCCGATTCGCACAGCGGAGGCAGGGCGTCCCTTAAATCCTCCAGGCCAAGCAGCTTCAAAAGCTCCAGATCATACTCTTTTTTGTGCATATTGATAAGATGCGCCCCCGAATAATCTCCAAGCTCTGCCTTCGCCTCCCCTGTCAGGCGGAAACGGATATAATCCTTTGCCTCAAAGATCCACTGAACCCGTTCAAGACACTCCGGTTCGTGATCCTTAAGCCAGGCCAAAAGCGAGACTGGCTGGCAGGAAATCGCCTTCTGGCAGGCCAGCTTCTGCGTCTCATCCAGGATTCCCTCCTTTTCCCAGCGCAAGGGGTATTTCCACGCCCTGTTATCGGTGGAAATAATCCCGTTTCGCACCGGACGGCCATCCCTCCCCCACAGGTAAAGCCCCTTTCCATGCCCGCAGACTGCCAGGCCCGCGATGTCTTCCGGGGACACCCTGCTCTTTTCCAGGACGCTTCGGATCACCGCGCAGTTCGCCTCCCACATTTCCTCCATATCCCGCTCCACATAGTCCGGGGCAGGGACGATCATCTCCGTAGCCATAGACGCCACGCAGATCTCCTTCCCATCCCTGTCGTACAGAGCTGCTTTTGTCGTCGTTCCCCCATTATCAAGGCCAAGATAATACTTCATGTGCTTACACCCCTTTCTCTTCCCTGAAAGATGCTTCTCTGACACGGGCCGCCATCCCTTTCTTATCTTCAGACGTAAAAAACGCCCTCCCTATGATCACCCGGCCCGCCCCGCATCCGATGCAGGCCAGGGCCCTTTCTTCGTTCAGCCCGCCGTCCACAGCGATCCTGCAGCTTCGCTTCTCCTTTTCCAGCAGGGCGCGGACGCATCGGATTCTTCCATAGATATCCTCCCGGAACGCGGCGCCCTCTGTCCCGGGGCTGCAGCTCATCAGGAGTATCTCGTCCGCGTACGGGAAAAACGGTTCCAGCTCCTCTGGCTTCGTCCAGGGCGCTGCCGCCAGTCCGGCCTCCATCCCGGCTCCGCGGATCTGTCCCAGATATGCTTTCAACCTTTCCGGCGCGGCTGCTTCTATATGGATGGTAAGCCTTTGAAGCGGAAGCTTCAGGAAGTCCTCTGGAATCCCCTCCTCTAATCCGGCCATCAAGTGTACATCCCCGCACCTGGCATCCCAGGTCAGCATCTGGCGGATCCAGGGCTGGCTAAAACCAAACAGGGGCACAAAATGCCCGTCCATCACATCTACATGGATAGAATCCGCCCCGTTTTCTCTGGCCACCTCCAGATCCCTCTCCATATGGAAAAAATCTGCCGCAAACGCCGAAACACTGATCTCCGCCATCTCTCCACTTCCCCTTCCTGCTTCTCCTTCTTCTGCCCCCACGCTTCACCCTGATCGTATCAACTCCAGTGATTGAAGTAAATGAACGCCCTGTTTTTTTCTATTTTGTACAATAAATTCATGTATTTTATGATTTATTTCGTCTTTTTTTGTACATAATACAGATTTCTTCATTTTTTGTACTTCAATTTGAATTATTTTTCTCATCACAAAACTTCATATTTTCCAGAACATGACATCCACAAAGACAAAACAAAAGGGCTGGCCGCTTCTGGCAGATGATTTTCCATCTGTCAGAAAGCAGCCAACCCATTTTTAGAAAATTCAGACTACAAAATTTTTTACTTATAAAGGAGCCATAGCGTCGGTGTACAAGGGGCAATACGCCTCAGCCCTGTAAATTCGCCTGTTTTCTGCGTTATCCTCAGTCGGCG
>CALWBB010000038.1 GCA_944375885.1 uncultured Merdimonas sp. | reverse complement strand
TTCCAGGTAATCACCGAGCGGGATCCGGCGATCAAGACCCCGGCGGAGGTACTTTTGTACCCCAGCTTCCGGGCGATCTTAAGCTATCGGTTGGCCCATAAGTGGTACCTGAAGGGACATTATTTCTGGGCCAGATGGCTGTCCCAGAGGACGGTGCGCAAAACCGGGATCGAGATCCATCCCGGAGCGACCATAGGGAAGGGACTGTTCATCGACCACGGCTCGGGCGTCATCATCGGCGAGACCACCATCATCGGCGACAATGTGACGCTCTACCAGGGCGTGACCCTGGGAGGCACGGGGAAGGAAAAAGGCAAGCGCCACCCGACCCTGGGCGACAACGTCATGGTCAGCGCGGGGGCCAAAATCCTGGGCTCCTTTACCATCGGCGAGAATTCAAAGATCGGCGCGGGCTCCGTGGTGTTAAAAGAAGTGCCCCCCAACTGTACGGTGGTGGGCGTCCCGGGACGCATTGTGAAGCGGGGCGACGTCAGAGTGCCGCGAAGCGACATGAACCAGGTGGATCTGCCTGATCCGGTGATGGACTGCCTGACCAGGCTGCAGCAGGAAAACGATACGCTGCGCGCCCAGGTGCTGGAGCTGGAAAGGACGAAGAAAAACAAAAAAGAGAAAAAGGAAAAGAAGGAGAAAAACCATGAAAATTTATAATACGCTTACCAAGAGAAAAGAAGATTTCATTCCCCTGGAGGAAGGAAAGGTAAAAATGTATGTCTGCGGACCGACTGTTTACAATTTCATCCATATCGGAAACGCCCGCCCCATGATCGTGTTCGACACGGTGCGCCGTTACCTGGAGTACAAGGGCTACGACGTGAATTACGTGTCCAATTTCACAGACGTGGACGACAAGATCATCAAGAAAGCCAATGAGGAAGGCGTGTCCGCCCAGGAAATCTCCGAGCGCTATATCGCCGAGTGCAAAAAGGACATGGAGATGATGAATGTCAAGCCGGCGACCACCCATCCGAAGGCTACCCAGGAGATTCCGGGCATGATCGACATGATCCAGTCGCTGATTGACAAGGGCTACGCCTACGAGGTAAACGGAACCGTATACTTCCGCACACGGAAATTCGCGCCCTACGGCAAGCTGTCACACAAGAACCTGGATGATCTCCGGAGCGGGAACCGTTCCCTGCTGGTCTCCGGCGAGGACGAGAAGGAGGATCCCCTGGATTTCGTGCTCTGGAAGCCGAAGAAGGAGGGCGAGCCGGCCTGGCCGTCTCCCTGGGGCGATGGCCGTCCCGGCTGGCACATCGAGTGCTCCGAGATGTCGAAAAAATATCTGGGCGAGCAGATCGACATCCACGCGGGCGGAGAGGATCTGGTTTTCCCCCATCATGAAAACGAGATTGCCCAGAGCGAGGCCTGCAACGGAAAGGAATTCGCGAAATACTGGATGCACAACGCATTCTTGAATATCGACAACCGGAAGATGTCCAAGTCCCTTGGCAACTTCTTTACCGTCCGCGAGATCAGCGAGAAATACGATCTGCAGGTGCTGCGCTTCTTCATGCTGAACGCCCACTACCGGAGCCCCTTAAACTTCAGCGCGGAGCTGATGCAGTCCTCCAAATCCGCCCTGGACCGGATCGTCACGGCGGCCGACAATCTGAAGCACCTGATCGAGGGCGCGAAGGCGGAAGGCATGTCGGAGAGCGAGCTGGCGCATTACGAGGCTTCCGAGGAGTATGTGAAGAAGTTCGAGGAGGCCATGGACGACGATTTCAATACAGCAGACGCCATTTCCGCCATCTTTGAGCTGGTGAAGTACCTGAATACCCACACGGGAGCGGAGAACTCCAGGGAATACCTGGAGAAATGCCTGGAGCGGCTGAAAACCCTCTGCGACATCCTGGGTCTTGTGATTGAGAAGAAGGAGGAGCTTCTGGACGCGGACGTGGAAGCGCTGATCGCGGAGCGCCAGCAGGCCAGAAAGGAAAAGAATTTTGCGCGGGCAGACGAGATCCGTGCCGAGCTTCTTAAAAAGGGTATCGTGCTGGAGGATACGCGCGAGGGTGTGAAATGGAAAAGAGCGTAATGGATTTGATGGCGGCCATCCGGGAGGATTTTGGCCTCCCGGAAACGGATATCCGCACCTATTCCCCGCTGACGCTGGCCTATGTGGGGGACGCGGTCTATGAGCTGGTCATCCGCTCCCTGCTGACAGGGAAGGGAAACGCCCAGGTAAGCAGGCTCCATAAGCGGGCCAGCGCTCTGGTGAATGCCGGAGCCCAGGCGGCATCCCTGGAGCGGATACGTGGGGAGCTTACGGAGGAGGAGCTGCATGTGTTCCGCCGGGGACGTAATGCCAATTCCGCCACCATGGCCCGCCACGCGGCCATGACAGATTACCGGAAGGCCACGGGCTTCGAGGCGCTGATGGGCTGGCTCTATCTGACGGGACAGACAGAGCGGCTGCTCACTCTCGTCCGCCTGGGCCTGGAGGAGGAGACATGAGATATAAAGAACAGACCATAGAGGGAAGGAACGCGGTGCTGGAGGCGTTCCGCTCCGGGAAAACCATAGACAAGCTCTATATCCAGGACGGCTGCCAGGACGGCAGCATCAATACCATCAAGCGGGAGGCCCGCCGCCAGGACACGATTATCAACTATGTGGCGAAGGAACGCCTGGATCAGCTTTCCTCCACAGGACACCACCAGGGCGTCATCGCCCAGGCTGCGGCCTATTCCTATGCATCGGTGGAGGAAATGCTGGAGGCGGCCAGGGAAAAGGGAGAGGATCCCTTTTTGATCCTGCTGGACGACATTGAGGATCCCCATAATCTGGGCGCGATCATCCGCACGGCCAATCTGGCCGGAGCCCACGGGGTGATTATCCCCAAAAGACGGGCGGCAGGGCTGACCGCAGTGGTGGCCCGGGCCTCCGCTGGCGCCATCAACTACACGCCGGTAGCCAAGGTGACGAATCTGACGGCTGTGATCCGGGAGCTGAAGGAGCAGGGCTTCTGGTTCGTCTGCGCCGATATGGGCGGAGAGCTGATGTATGATCTGAATCTGACCGGCCCCATTGGCCTGGTGATTGGAAACGAAGGCGAGGGCGTCAGCCGCCTGGTGCGGGAGGCCTGTGATTTCACAGCCTCGATTCCCATGAAGGGCAATATCGATTCCCTGAACGCTTCTGTGGCGGCAGGCGTGCTGGCATACGAGATTGTAAGGCAGAGAATGGGGCGCCCCTAAAGGGCTGGAAAATCCAAAGCCCAAATGGAAAGAGCGAAAAGACTGGACAAGAACTATAAAAACAGATGTGTAAATTCAGAGAATTGACAGACGAAGAACTGGTGGAGCGGATCCGGGCAGGGGAATCCTCCTGTATGGACGTTCTGATTGAGCGGTACAAGCGCCAGGTGCGCAACCAGGCCCGCACCCTTTACCTGATGGGCGGAGACAACGACGACCTGATTCAGGAAGGAATGCTGGGGCTTTTCAAAGCTATCCGGGACTACAGGCCGCAGAAGGAGGCTTCCTTCGAGGCTTTTGCAAGGCTGTGCATTTTACGGCAGCTTTATACAGCGGTACAGGCGGCGGGGCGCCAGAAGCATGCGCCGCTGAACAGCTATGTGGAGCTTTCCGATCAGCTGGACGCCAAGGAGGACGGCCCCCAGGGGAAAAGCCCGGAGGAGCTTCTGATAGACAGAGAAAACCTGGAGAGGCTTCAGACAGAAATCTGGACCATCCTAAGCCCTATGGAGAAAAAAATCCTGCACGCCTACCTGGACGGCGAAAGCTATACGGAAATCGCCTCCAGCTTAAACCGCTCTCCCAAGTCCGTAGACAACGCGCTCCAGAGAATCCGCAGAAAATTAAAGAAATTTTTGGCGGATTAACCCCCATTTTGTCCTCTGCCATGGTATAATGTTGGTAAGTGATGAGCAGTACGGAAGACGACATGGAGGACAAAAGAGGAAGGAGGGAATTTTTTGTTGAATTATTTTGGAAGTATGGCGCCCTATCTTTTGGCTGGGCTTGTGATATATCTGATTTTCCGGGCGCTGATCTGGCTTTTGTATTACCAGGGCCAGATGCGGGTTCCGCTTCTGCACGAGGCGGGATTCTTCCTGCTGGCTGTCTGGTTTTTGGCGCTTTTCTCTTCATCGGTCACGCCGGCGCTGGGATTTTCCATAAAACCTGCATTTCCGGGAACGGATCTGATTCCCATAAAGGGAATGATCGATCTGGCGGCTGCAGAGGGGATAGGAGCGGTGCTGGGCGCGGCTGCAAAATATATTCCCCTTGGTTTCCTGATTCCTTTCCTGTTCCGCAGATACCGGAATTTCCTGAAAGTTTTGATCTTGTGCGGCGGTACGGCCCTTTTTATCGAAGTGTTCCAGCTGTTTCTAAAAGAAGCGGACTGCAGGCTTGACGATGTGATCCTGGCTTTGCTGGGCGCGTTTGCCGGATACTTTTTGTTCTGCCTGCTCTGCATGTATTTCCGGGAAGCAGAGCGTATGGGGACGGTGAAACGTTCCAGACGCAGGAATGTGCCCATCGCGGTGCGCTACGAGCTGGAAGCGCTTGTAATCCTGATGCTTCTCTGCGTGATGGTGCGGGGAGGCCAGCTGGAGGCAGCCCGTGTAAAGGAAGCGAAGGCTCTGCAGGAGCAGCAGGAGGCGGAGGCGGAAGCGGCGGCGCAGGCTGCGGCGGAGGCAGAGGCACAGAGGCTTGCGGAGGAAGAAGCGAAAAAGCTGAAAGCGGCTGAAAATATGCCTGAGCTTTCCATTGAGGCCGGGGCGGCCTGCCTGTTTTCCATTGACGATGATTTGATTTTGTATGAGAAGAACGGGACGGAGCGCGTGACGCCAGCCAGCACGACGAAGCTGATGACGGCGCTGACGGTTCTGCGCTACTGCAGCCTGGACGAGACTATGACGGCGGGCGAGGAGATAAACCTGATAAGCGAGGGCGCTTCCACAGCCAGCCTGAAGGTGGGGACATCCGGAAAGGTAGAGACCTTCCTGGGCGCTATGCTGGTACCCTCCGGAAATGACGCTGCCTATGCCCTGGCAAATTACACAGGCCATAAGATCCTCGGAAACAGCGAGGCTTCTACGGCTGACGCCATCGAGGCATTCATGGGAGCAGTGGGGGATTTGGCGGAGGAACTGAATCTGGAAGATTCCAATTTCGAGACGCCTGACGGAGATCAGTCGGACAATCAGTATACGACAGCGCGGGACATGGTGCGGATCGCCAGGGCCTGCCTGGAAGACGAGACCATTATGCGCCTGTGCGGGGCAGGGACATACCGGGCGCTTTTCGACAATATGGACGTGACCTACCGGAATACGAATATGCTGGTGCAGCCCTCAGACGACAATTACTACGAGGGCGCCACGGGCCTGAAGACGGGAAGCTACAACGATGTGAAATGTCTCGTGGCATCTGCGGAGCTTGGCGGAAAACGCTATGTGGCGGCTGTTATGGAGGACGGCGACAGCGGACGGTATACAGATGCGAAGACGCTTTTTGATTACGTGGCAGGTATGGCAGAAGACGGTACGGCCTCTATCGACGCCTCCGGCGGTTCCGGAGAGGGAAGCTCAGAAGAAGCGCCGCCGGAAGAATAGAGCGGATAGAATGAGCGAGGCCAAATCACGTCAGCTCGAAGCATGAGAGCGGGCCTGCCTGCGGCAGAGATACATTTCTTCTGCCGCAGGCAGGTCCGCTCTTCATGCTTGCCGTCTTTCGCCCGCAGGGAAGCCATGCGTCCTGCCGCCGAAAGGCAGCCTGGGAGATATCAATCCTTTTGCTGCGCCTCTGCCAGGTAAGGATAGAGCTCCTCATAAGCTTCCTGCTCCGCCCGGTTCCTGGGCGGAGCGGGCATAAGGCCGGTGCAGTCCATGGCGGAGCAGGAGCATCCAAGGTAATCATAGGAATCCATATCGTCTTTGACCGTAAAATTTTCTGCGGTATCTCTTTTCCTGCCAGTTTTCTCGTTTCCCCTTTGCTTATTCTGTTTCAAGCCGGTCCCTCCTTTTTTCGTTCCCGCAGGCAGAGAGCCAGACGAGCCTGCCAGCTTGCTTGTCCATCTGACGCTTTCTGCCCTTTCGGGCCGGAATTACTCCGTTACATCCAGTATGCGCAAAAGAACACAGAAAAAACACAGGATTGCCACAGATTCTCCATACAAACACCACAATTACATCACAGACCTTCGATACAATGAGAATGTCAAAAGAAAAAGTAAACTCTTAAGGAGGTCTTAGATATGTTGAAGTTTAAAAAAGCAGTAAAGTTTACAGCGATGGCACTGACATTTGGCGTCGTGGCAAGCGCGGCGTTTCAGGGAACTAATTTCTTATTTAACCAGATAGACGGAGACACGCAGGAGGAGCAGGAGGCTAAGCTGAATATGGCAGATGCAGTGAACGCGTCCTCTGACGCCTCAGCTTCCACAGAGGAAGGCACGGCTGCAGGCAGCTCCGTGGCGGCGATTGCGGACGCTGCCATGCCCTCTCTGGTGGCGATCACCAACCAGAGCGTCCAGGAGATGATGAACTGGTTCGGGCAGAGCCAGGTGTATGAGAGCGAGAGCAGCGGCTCCGGCATCATCATCGGCCAGACAGACACAGAGCTTCTGATAGTCACAAATAACCATGTGGTGGACGGAGCGCAGAACTTAAGCGTCGGTTTCATCGACGAGACAGCCGCCAAGGCCCAGGTAAAGGGGACAGACGCGGAGCACGATATCGCGGTGATTTCCGTAAACTTAAGCGATCTTTCTGCAGACACGCTTTCCCAGATCAAGGTCATCCAGATAGGCAGCTCTGCGGATCTGCAGGTGGGTGAGCAGGTGGTGGCTATCGGCAACGCCCTTGGCTATGGACAGTCCGTGACGACTGGCATTGTAAGCGCCCTGGATCGCCCGGTGACCATCGACGGCGTCACCAATACGCTGATTCAGACAGACGCGGCCATCAATCCTGGCAACAGCGGCGGGGCGCTTCTGAATATGTCTGGTCAGCTGGTGGGCATCAATTCAGCGAAATACTCCGATACTACCGTCGAGGGTATGGGCTACGCGATTCCGGTGGATGACGTGACAGACATCATAGAGAGCCTCATGAACCGCACAGCGCGGACCCAAAAGGCTCCGGAAGGACAGCAGGGCTTTCTGGGCATCACAGGACAGGATGTAACCAGCGAGATATCGGAGGCCTACGGAATGCCCAAAGGTGTCTATATTACTTCGGTAGAGGAAGGATCTGCGGCTGAGAAGGCCGGACTGCAGAAGGGCGATATCATTACAAAATTCGACGGAACCAGCGTGTCCTCCTTGTCCGGACTGCAGGAGCTGATTTCCTATTACAGCTCCGGAGAGACCGTGGAGCTCACCTACAGCGCCGTATCGGACGGCCAGTATACAGAGCAGACTGCGGAGGTGACGCTGGGTGTCAATGAAAATGCAGCGAATATAGTCACAATCCCCAGCCGCTAAACCGAGCGGAAAAAATAGGTAAAAAATGCCGCGAAAAAATATTTAAAAAAATTTAAAATGGTTATTGACATTTATAGCTGTAGATGCTAATATAATCTAGCGCGCTGCGCTAGATGCTGCTGTGGCTCAGTCGGTAGAGCGTCGCATTGGTAGTGCGGAGGTCACGGGTCCGATTCCCGTCAGCAGCTTGGTGTTAGATGAGCGGAAAGCCTTTGAAATAAGGGTTTTCCGCTTTTTCTTTGCTTTTGAAAATCTGGTACAGTTTGGTACAGTCGTTTAATCAAATATATCGTTCCATGTATCAAGCCCAGTGTGGTATTTTTTTTATTAACTTTGGGTTTTCGTTTCTACCATAAAAGAAAAAACACTTAAAGGATAGATATTATGCAACCAGATATAAGCACAAAAAAGTTAGATACGTGCATACCGCACAAGTCCAGGAAATTTGCCCTAGGCTTTTTCTGAGATTCTTATTGTAGACGACGGGCGGACATGTTATACTCAACTCATGGGAAGTCAGAGCGCATCAAGGCGGCCTACCCTTCATTTTGGAGGGGCTGCCCCCTCCGACCAATAAGGAAGGGGGGGGCGAAGCCAATGATTACATACACGGAGTTATTCCAGTTTTGTACATTCATTGTAGCCCTTGTGGGATTGTGTTATACAATCTTCCGGGGAAAGAAATAGCCGCCAACTACTGCGAATAGTTGACGGCTGGGCCTCGTAAGGGGTTTTTGCATATCACTTTCGGGTAGGCCGTGTGTCTCTGGCTTTCCCTTTTCTATTATCAATATAGCACATCCGGCAAAGGTGTGCAAGTCAAAAATTTTCTGAGAATTTGTTTCCTTTCGATTTATAATAAGGCATTTTCTGAATCCGCTGCAGGCCCCAGGGAGTGAGCAGGACGGCCTCTTTCAAGGTGGCGAACTGCTCAGGCTTTATAATCGGTTCCTCCTGCTCAGAGATGCAGAGGAAAATCCGGGCGCCTTTCAGGAGCAGCTCCGGCGCAATGAGCGGTTTCCTTGTCAGCGTATCCAGCACATCCCGGTCTGTGGCAAAGATTTCAATGCTATTGGATACGCCTCCAAGAATCCCGCCCAGCGTCTCCTCTGCCATTTCATAGTAGTCGGACATGGCTGCCTGTGCGAAGGCATAGCTGCTTTCCTGTATGCGTTTTAACAGGTCGCTGGAGCGCAGGCTGTAGATGGCCCGGCAGGCTTCCGCGAAGCTAAGGCCCGCGTTATGGCAGAATGCCAGGGATCCAGGTTATTTCTTCTGAAAAAACTGTAGTCACCGTCCCGGAAACCGTGTTATAATAAAAAAGAATAAGCGCTGGAGGAGGCAATACTATGATTTCCAATCAGGTGATACAGACTACGATAGATGAGCTGCGCTCTATTACGAGGATCGACCTCTGTGTGCTGGAGACAGATGGGAGCCCGGCGGCTTCCACTTTTGAAGCGGAGGGGATTTCCCAGGAGATGATCCGAAGCTTTGCCCAGTCCGCCGCGGAGGTACAGAGCCTGCAGGGCTGCCATTTTTTTAAGATCTATGATGAGGGCATCCTGGCTTACATACTCCTAGCCAAGGGAAGCGGGGAAGACGCTTATATGATTGGGAAGGTAGCCGTCAGCGAGATGCAGAATCTGATCGTGGCATACAAGGAGCGGTTTGACCGGAATAACTTTATCCAGAACCTTCTGCTGGACAATCTTCTTCTGGTGGATATCTATAGTCAGGCAAAGAAGCTGCATATTGAGACGGAGGCCAGGCGCGTGGTGTATCTGGTGGAGACCAGGGACGAGAAGGACGCGATGGCGCTGGAAGCCGTCCGAAGCGTATTCGCGCCCCGCTCCCAGGATGTGATCACAGCGGTGGATCAGAAGAACATTGTGGTGGTGAAGGCGGTAGGCGATCAGGATACCTATGGGATGCTGGACAAGACTGCGTCCATGCTGGCAGGGATGCTGAATATGGATGGCGCGGATCGGGTGCGTGTGGCCTATGGTACGATTGTCAGCCAGATCAAGGATGTCTCCAAATCCTACAAAGAAGCAAGGCTGGCCATGGAGGTGGGCAGGATCTTTTACCCGGAGAAGACGGTGGTGGCGTACCGCACGCTTGGAATCGGACGGCTGATCTACCAGCTGCCTCTCCCGCTTTGCGAGATGTTTATGAAAGAGATTTTCGGCGGGAACACGCCGGATACTTTTGACGAGGAGACGCTGGCGACGATAGAGAAATTTTTTGAGAATAACCTGAATGTGTCGGAGACGGCGCGCCAGCTTTTTGTACACCGGAATACGCTGGTATACCGGCTGGAAAAGCTTCAGAAGACTACGGGGCTTGATATCCGCGTTTTCGAGGATGCCCTGACCTTCAAGATTGCGCTCATGGTAGCCAGCTATATGAAATATCTGGAGAAGCTTCCGCAGTAAGCGCCTGGAACCTACAGATGGATCCTGCAGATGTGGAAAATGCCGGCGCATAGGAGCGCATGAGCCTGGCACACCGGCGTTTGCGCCTTAAAAACAGCGGCTGCCTGGGGAACTGTCCTGGCAGCCGCTGTCTGGGTTCATTCAGACTCTTTTTCCTTATGCTTTTTCCCAGAGGGCTTGTCCTGCCCAGGAAGCTGATCGATGAGCTTTTCGATTACCTGTTTCTTCATATAGACGTCGAAGCTTAGCATACAGATGAAAGAAAAGAGACGCAGAAATTCCTGCTCCTGCTCATTTTGGGAGGCGCCTCCAAAGGTCTCCTCGGAAGCATGGTACTTCTGCCGCAGATCTTCTTTCAGGGCGTCGATCTGCCCTTTTTCCAGGCTGAAGACTTCTGAGTAAATCTGTTCCAGTGAAAGCCCGCCTTCTGTGTGGAAATAGTGCTCCGTCAGCGGCGAGAGCAGGCTCTGGATATCGCTGATGGAAAGAAAGCTTTTAAAGTAATAGATAAAGATCAGAAGCAGCATGTGCTCCCGGGAATACTTTTTCTTTTCCGGAGGGGGAAGCAGATGATTCTTCGCGTAGTTATTGATCATAGTCTTGGTAAGAATCTTATCGTCTTCATAACGCCTCGACGCGCTCAGGCGGGAATCCATAAAGGTGGTCACCTGATCCATGTAGAGATCGATGCCGGGAATCTCTTCCGGGCGGATGTAGTCGACGCGGTCCAGGCTCTGCAAAATACTCTCCAGAAGGTTCTGATTGTCTATTGTCATCATTGTTCACCCCCAGAATTACATTATATAGTATTTAAAACTATATGACAAGGGGCTAAACGGCCGAAATTTAGGATGACCTCGTATTTCCTCTTGTGCCCTGGCACAAAGATGTAATATAATAGATAACAACGATTTATCTGGAAACCGGCGGCAGCATAGCCGCTGCACACAAGGAGGAAAGCAATGGCGAATATTTTAAAAAGATTTGGGGATATCATGTCGGCAAATATCAATGCGCTTCTGGATCGGGCAGAGGATCCGGAAAAAATGATTGACGAATACCTGCGGGATATTGAGAGCGATCTGGGGAAGGTCAAGGCAGAGACGGCGGCTGTGATGGCTTCTGAGACGAAGGCGAAAAGAGAGCTTGAGGAGTGCGCCCAGGATATCGCAAAGATGCAGCGGTACGCGGAGAAGGCTGTGGCGGCTGGCAATGATGAAGACGCGCGCCGGTTCCTGGAGAAGAAGGCGCAGCTTGTGAAGCAGCAGGAAAGCTTAGGCCAGGCCTATGACGCGGCGGCGGCCAACGCGGCCAGGATGCGTGAAATGCATGATAAGCTGGTGAAGGATCTGGAGAGCCTGCGGGCAAAACGGGATGCCATCAAAGCGAAGGTGGCTGTGGCGAAGACCCAGGAGAAGATGAACAAGATCACTTCCGGCGCCGTCGGCGCGGGAGAGGCGATGACGGCCTTCGAGCGGATGGAAGAGAAAGCAGACAGGATGCTGGACGAGGCCAGCGCGATGGCTTCGCTTAATGAGACAGGGGACAGCATTGAAGATCTGGCGGCGAAATACGATACAGGGGAAAGCTCTGCCGTGGACGACGAACTTGCGGCGCTGAAGGCGAAGATGGGAATGTAGGGCAAAGGAAGCGGCGCCAGGCTTCTGCCTGCGGCCTTGGTCAGACATTACATAACAAGGGAGAATGGATGGACAATAAAATTTACTATTGTGAAAACTGCGGCGGCGTCATGGAATTTAACGTGGGAACCCAGAGCCTTAAGTGCCCTAACTGTGGTACAGAGGTGCCTATTCTGAACGAGAAGGAGCGCGTTCTGGAGCACAGCCTGACGCGGCATGCCATACAGACCATACGGGCGGAAGAGAAGGCCACGCAGACCATGGAGTGCAGGGGCTGCGGGGCGAAGATAGAGGTGGATTCTGCCAGTACGGCAGTGGAATGTCCTTACTGCGGCTCCAGCTATGTGCTGGCGGGAAAGCAGGAAGACGCCATCGTGCCGGATGGGGTGATTCCTTTCCAGATCGATAAGAACCGTGTGGGAGAATTGTTCCGCCGCTGGATGAAGGGGCGCTGGCTGGCTCCCGGTGAGCTGAAGCACCTGTACCAGAAGGAACGCCTCCAGGGCGTATACCTGCCTTACTGGACCTTTGACGCGAGGGCTGACGCCTGGTATACGGCAATGGGCGGCCGCCACAGGACTGTGACGCGAAAAGGCTCGGACGGTAAGACCGAGCAGCGGATCGTGACAGACTGGTATCCCGTTTCCGGCTCAGTGCGAAGAGCCTTTGACGATGTGCTGGTGCCGGCGTCCCACAGCCTGGACGAGAGACTTTTGAGAAGGGCGGGAGTTTTTGGCACTCAGCAGCTGGCGTCCTATTCGCCGGAATATTTTTCTGGTTATGGGGCGGAATGTTATACCGTGGATCTGGACGACGCCCATGAAGAGGCGCTGGCGGCTATGGAAAACGAGCTGGAGGAGCTGGCCCGTGAGGATGTTCTGCGCCGGTTTGATGAAGTACGGGATGTCCGGATACGGGCAGATTTCCGGGATGAGACATACAAGCACGTGATGATGCCTGTCTATACGACGGCTTATACCTATAAGGGGAAGACATACCATGTGCTGATCAACGGGCAGAGCGGCAGGGTAGAGGGAGATTATCCGAAGAGTCCTGCGAAGCTTGCGGCTATCGGCGCGGCGATCCTGTTGATTGTACTTTTAGTGTGGTTCCTTAGCGGCGCCAAGGCCAGGGGAGGCTATATAGAGCCTGGCAGCGCGTGGGTGCAGGAGGCTGTCACAGAAGCCTGCGCCGCACAGACAGAAGGAAGCCGTGAGGCGGAGAATGAGGAGGAGATACCATGGGTTTATTCGGTGGACAGTTTGCGGCTGTAGTCGAGTGGCAGGAATTCCGGGACGATATGCTGTTCTGGAAATGGAGCAATGATGAGATTAAGAAAGGCAGCCGGCTGATTATCCGGCCCGGACAGGACGCTGTTTTTCTGTATAACGGCAGAGTGGAAGGAATCTTCAAGGATGAGGGAAGCTACGACATCGAGTCGGAGATCGTTCCCTTCCTGTCTACGCTGAAGGGGTTCAAATTTGGCTTCAACAGCGGGATACGGGCGGAGGTTCTGTTTATCAATACGAAAGAAGTACTGGTAAAATGGGGTACGAAAAATCCTGTACTGATGCCTGCACCGGGCCTGCCGGGCGGCATGCCTATCCGTTCCTTTGGAACCTTTGCCTGCAAGGTGGCGGACTATGACGCGCTGATTGAAAAGGTGGCGGGGATCCGGCAGCAGTTCACGGTAGAGGAGGTCAAGGAGCGTATTACTTCCATGCTGGATCAGCTCCTGATGAAATGGATTGCGATGGAAGGCCGGGATATGTTCAATCTCCAGGTCAATGCCCGGGAAATCGGCCAGGGTATCCAGGAGGATCTGGATATGGAGATGCAGAAGATAGGAATTGGCATCACCAGCTTTGCCATCTCCAGCTTCAACTATCCGCCGGAGGTGCAGCGGTATGCGGAGAAGGCGGCTGCTCAGAGCATGATCGGAGATGTGGGACGTTTCCAGCAGATCTCTATGGGCGAGTCCATGGCGGGCGGCCATGGAGGCGGCACAGCGGCGGACATGGCAGGCATCGCCATGGGAATGGCCATGGGCCAGCAGATGGCAGCGCAGATGCAGCAGGGACAAAATGCGGCTTTTGGGGGAGCGTTTCAGCCTGGCGGGGCAGGCGCGGCTGCCGGCGGGACTGGAAAGGCGCCGAATTTCTGCCCCAACTGCGGCACGAAGACAAACGGCGCGAATTTCTGCCCCAACTGCGGCATGAAGCTGGTGTGATATTAGGAAAGGACTTTTCGAGAAGAGACAACGGATTATGGACAGTAATACCTTACAGAAGGTTACGCTAAATCCCAGGCAGCAGGAGGCGGTGCTTCACACAGAAGGGCCGCTTCTGATTTTGGCGGGGGCAGGTTCTGGAAAAACCCGCGTGCTCACGCACCGGGCGGCGTACCTTATCAGCCAGGGTGTAAAGCCTTGGAATATTCTTGCTATTACCTTTACGAACAAAGCGGCGGCGGAGATGCGGGAACGCATTGACCAGATCGTGGGCATGGGAAGCGACAGTATCTGGGTAAGCACCTTCCATTCCCTGTGCGTGCGGATCCTGCGCCGTTTTATTGACAGGATAGGCTTCGACCCTTCCTTTTCCATCTACGATGCGGATGATCAGAAGTCGGTCATGAAGGATGTCTGCAAAAAGCTGGAGATAGACACGAAGCTCACGAAGGAGCGCACCCTGCTGGCGGCTGTTTCTAGGGCGAAGGACGAGCTGGTGAGCCCGGAAGAGATGGCCCTGAACGCGGGAAATGACTTTTACGCGCGGCGGACGGCAGAGGCTTACCAGGAATATCAGGCCCAGCTTCGCAGGAACAACGCGCTGGACTTCGATGATTTGATTATGAAAACTGTGGAACTGTTTCAGGACTGCCCGGAGGTGCTGGATCATTACCAGGAACGGTTCCGCTATATTATGGTGGACGAGTATCAGGACACAAACACGGCCCAGTTCCGCCTGGTAAGCCTCCTGGCTTCCAAATACAGGAACCTCTGCGTGGTGGGCGACGACGACCAGTCCATCTACCGCTTCCGCGGGGCGAACATCCGGAATATTCTGGATTTTGAAAAGGTGTTTCCCGACGCGAAGGTGATTAAACTGGAACAGAACTACCGCTCCACCGCAAACATCCTGAACGCGGCCAACGACGTGATCCGCAATAATGCGGGCCGCAAGGACAAGCGCCTTTGGACAGAGAACGGAGACGGCGCTCCGGTGCATCTGCGTCAGTTTCAGAATGGATTTGAGGAAGCGGAATACATCATCGGAAATATCCGCAGCCATATTGAGAAGGGAGAGGCGGAGTATAAGGATCATGCCATCCTATACCGGACCAACGCCCAGTCCCGCCTTTTTGAGGAGAAGCTGATTTACGCCAATATTCCCTATAAGCTTATCGGAGGCGTGAATTTCTATGCCCGAAAAGAGATCAAGGATCTGCTGGCATATCTGAAGACGGTAGACAATGGCCGGGACGAGCTGGCGGTCCGGCGTATTATCAATGTGCCAAAGAGGGGAATCGGCGCTACGACCCTGGCCCGTGTCAGCGACTATGCGGCGGCCTATGGGATCAGTTTTTACGATGCTCTCCTGAGGGCGGACGAGATTCCCGGGATTGGCCGGGGAAGCGCCAAAGTCCTGCCATTCACCGTCCTGATCCAGACGCTGCGGGCGAAGCAGGGAAATATAAGCGTCAGTGAGCTTCTGGAAGCGGTGATCGAGGAGACTGGCTATGTGAAAGAGCTGGAGCTTGAGGCGACAGAAGAAGCCCGCGCCAGAATCGAGAATATCGACGAGCTTATCAGCAAGATCCGGGATTATGACGAAAATGCGGAAAATCCATCCCTTAGCGGCTTTCTGGAGGAGGTTGCCCTGGTGGCAGATATTGATAATCTGGAGGAAGAAAGCAACCGGGTGGTGCTGATGACCCTTCACAGCGCCAAGGGGCTGGAATTTCCCTATGTCTATATGGCGGGTATGGAAGAAGGACTGTTCCCCAGTTACATGTCCATTATGGCAGACAATCCCAAGGAGGAAATCGAGGAGGAAAGACGCCTCTGCTATGTGGGTATCACCCGGGCAAAAAAGGAGCTGACGCTGACAGCGGCGAGACAGCGCATGATCCGGGGCGAGATACAGTACAACCAGACATCCCGTTTTATCCGGGAGATTCCGCAGGAGTGCCTGGACGAAAAGAGTGAATCACCAGCAAAACGCGCCAGGGAAGAGAGAGAAACGCGAAAAGAGAAACGCAGGGAAGCCTTCCTGGAGGCCCGGCGGGATTTCCGCGCCAAGCCCTTCGAGACGGCTCCTGTCACAGTCACAAAGGCTGACCATCTGGAGTATGGCGTGGGCGACCGGGTTCGCCATCTGCGGTTCGGGGAGGGCACTGTGCTGGAAATCACCGAAGGCCGCAAGGACTATGAGGTTCGTGTGAACTTCGACACCGCCGGCGTCAAAAAGCTTTTTGCTTCCTTCGCGAAGCTGAAAAAGATCTAGGAAATGATAGTAATTTTAGAATTGATGTGGTATAATATCTGTAATTAGCAGGCGTGGACGTTCCATGACGCAGAAAGGAAGTATGAGCCATGAACAAGATGGAAGATTTTCTGGCAGCAACCAGACTCAATGAGCTGATTCACAAAAAGGAAGAGGACGAGAAGAACAAGAACACATTGCTCTGGGTTCTTGCGATTGTCGGCGCTGTAGCGGCTATCGCAGGGATTGCGTACGCAGTGTACCGCTTCCTGACCCCGTCCTATCCGGAAGAGTTTGAAGAAGATTTTGATGATGATTTCGATGACGACTTCTTTGAGGATGGAGAAGAAGAGTAGCACCTGACAGGAAAGGGCGCCTCAAGACGTGCAGATGTTTTGAGGCGTCTTTTTTGACGGAGAAATGCGCAGAAAAATATAGAAAGACGGGAGTGCTTATGAAAAAAGGAGAGATTTACGAGGGAATTGTGGAGAAAACAGAGTTCCCCAACCGCGGAATCGTCAAGGCGGAGAATCACCGTATTGTAGTAAAGAATACACTACCGGGCCAGAAAATTCGGTATCGGCTTAAAAAAATACGAAAGGGAACTGGAGAAGGCCTGCTTTTGGAGATATTGGAGCGGTCGCCGCTGGAGCAGACTCCAGCCTGTCCGCATTTTGGCGCCTGCGGCGGCTGTATTTTCCAGAGCCTGCCCTATGAGGAGCAGCTTGGCTTAAAGGAAAAGCAGCTTCGAGAGCTTCTGGATGCCGCAGTTTGGCTTCCCTACGAGTTTGAAGGCGTAAAGGAAAGCCCATGCCGCCTGGCCTACCGCAACAAGATGGAATTTTCCTTTGGGGATGAAAAAAAAGACGGGCCGCTGGCTTTGGGTATGCATAAAAGAGGCGGTTTCTATGATATTGTTACGACGGACCGCTGCCAGATTGTGGACGCGGATTACCGGAAAATTCTGGCCTGCACTCTGGAATATTTTGAAAAGCAGGGGCTTCCCTTCTACCATCGCCTGCGGCATATGGGCTATCTGCGCCATCTGCTGGTAAGGAAGGGAGCGCGTACGGGAGAGATACTGGTGGATTTGGTGACGACCACACAGATGCCGCCGGAGCGGGAAATAGAGGCGAAGGAGCCTGCAGTGCAGGGAGCAGGGGCAGAAGACCTGTCAGGAAAAGAAATTCTGGAGCGGGAAATAGAGACAGCCTGGGCAGGGCGGCTGCGTGCCCTGGAACTCGACGGAGAGATTGTCGGAATCCTGCATACTTATAACGACAGCCTGGCAGATGTGATAAAGAATGACCGGACAGAGATTCTGTGGGGGCGGGATTATTTTTACGAGGAGCTTCTGGGCCTGCGCTTTAAAATTTCCCCCTTTTCTTTTTTCCAGACGAATTCCCTGGGCGCCGAGGTTCTCTACCATACAGCGCGTGAGTATATCGGAGATACGAAAGATCGCGTGATTTTCGACCTTTACAGCGGCACCGGAACCATCGCGCAGATGCTGGCACCCGTGGCCAAGAAGGTGGTCGGCGTGGAGATCGTGGAGGAAGCCGTGGAGGCCGCGCGCGTGAACGCGCAGTTAAATGGGCTTTCCAACTGTTCCTTCATCGCCGGCGACGTGCTGAAGGTGGTGGACGAACTCCAGGAGAAGCCGGATCTGATCGTCCTTGACCCTCCCCGGGACGGGATACATCCCAAGGCGTTGCAGAAAATTATTGATTTCGGGGTAGACCGGATTGTGTACATTAGCTGCAAGCCCACGAGTCTGGCGCGCGATCTGGAGCTCCTGCAGGGACGGGGATATAAAGTGGAAAAGGCTGTGGGGGTGGACATGTTCCCATGGACGGGAAATGTGGAGACGGTATGTTTATTGTCCAAACTTCATTCAGACCAACACATTGAGGTGGAACTGAAAATGGACGAGCTTGATTTGACGGCTGCGGAGAGCAAAGCCACTTATGAGGAAATCAAGAAGTATGTACTGGAGCATACGGGATTAAAGGTCAGTAATTTATATATCGCACAGGTAAAGCAGAAATGCGGTATTATTGAGAGGGTAAATTATAACCTACCGAAATCAGAAAACTCCAGACAGCCGAAATGCCCGCCAGAAAAAGAAAAAGCTATAAAAGAGGCATTGGAATATTTTCGTATGATCTGACGCTATCTCGGAAATAGTTATACATTTTTGCACATTTGAGCTGCTCTCCGTTCCTACATATAATGAAAGTGAAGAAACGGAGGTGGCTTGTATGAGAGAACAGAAATTCCACATTTATCTGGATAGCCACGAAAGGACAATCCTGCTACATAGCCTTGTGGAACTGAAAAATCAGCTCCTTGCGCAAGGCAGATATGCGGACTGCGTTGACGAACTGATTTTTAAGGTTACGGGCGCACCGCTGAAAAAACTCAAAGTACAACACGATTGCGGGAGGGTATGATGGATGGCGTAGAATTTAAAGAACTGTTCAAGG
>CALWBB010000037.1 GCA_944375885.1 uncultured Merdimonas sp. | reverse complement strand
GTATTATCGCCGATATACACTTCGTTGAGAATAATGGAGTTTTTGATCACACAGTTATTCCCCACGAACACTTTCTTGAATAAAATGGAATTCTCCACAATGCCGTTGATGATACAGCCGCTGGATACCAGAGAATTCCGGACGTCTGCTCCCGGATTGTACTTAGCTGGAGGAAGATCCAGCACTTTGGAATACACATCCGGATATGTCTTGAAGAAATATTTCCGTACATCCGCATTCAGGAAATCCATATTCGTCTCATAATAGGCTTCCACCGAAGATACGCTGTTCCAGTACTCCGTCATGCGGTAGGCAAATATTCTCTTCAGGTTCTTATAACGGATCAGGATATCCCGCACAAAATCATAGCGGTCCTCCTGGGCGCATTTCTCAATCAGTTCAATCAGCTGCCGTCTGCGGATGACGTAGATTCCGCAGGAAACCAGCCTGTTGTCCGACTCCACGGGCTTCTCCTCAAAATCCAGGATGCGCCCGTCTTCATCCGTCTTAAGAACGCCGAAGCGGGAGACATCCGTTCCCTCCGGCATCTCCTTGCAGACGACGGTGATGTCTGCTTTCTTCTCAATATGGTATTCCAGAACCTTATTATAATCCATCTTGTAGACCGCGTCGCCGGAGGCGATGATCACATAAGGCTCATGGCTCTTCTTCAGCCAGTCCAGGTTCTGGAAGATGGCGTCTGCCGTCCCACGGTACCAGGAGCTGTTCGCCGCCGTAATCGTCGGGGTAAAGATGTACAGGCCGCCCTGCTTCCTTCCGAAATCCCACCATTTAGAAGAACTAAGGTGCTCGTTCAGGGAACGGGCGTTATACTGCGTCAGCACCGCCACCCTCTGGATATGAGAGTTGGACATATTGCTCAGGGCAAAGTCGATGGCCCGGTAGCTTCCCGCCACAGGCATGGCCGCCACGGCGCGTTTGTCAGACAGCTCCCGCATCCTGTGGTTGTTCCCGCCTGCAAGTACAATTCCAATCGCTCTCATTATCTCTCACCTGCCTTTATCAATGTCTCTCCGCTGTCCAGCACGCCCTCTGGGTAATCGTCCGGCGTGGTGGCGCCTGATATGGCCGTATTCTTTCCTATCTTTACATTGGGCGGTATGTAGGAATTCTCCCCTACTGTGACCAAGCCAAAGGAATAGATCTTCGGCTGCACCTTGTTCGGGACATCTGCGCCGACGCCAAGAACTACGCCGTCGGAGATCTCCGCCTCCTCGGCAATCACCGCCTTGTCTATGGTACAGTTCTCGCCGATCCGGGTATTCTTCATAATGATAGAATCCCGCACCACCGATCCCTTCCCGACAGTGACCCCAGAGCCGATCACGGAATTGAACACATCTCCGTAAATCTCCGAACCTCCGCTGATGATGCTCCGCTCAATCTTAGACTCTGCGGAAATATACTGGGGCGGAATCGCGTCGCTCTTTGTGTAAATCTTCCAGAATTCCTCATAAAGATTGAACTCCGGGATGATGTCGATAAGCTCCATATTCGCTTCCCAGTAGGAGCCCAGCGTCCCCACGTCCTTCCAGTACCCGTTGAACTCAAAGGCGAAGAGCCGGTTGCCATTCTCCTGGCAGTAGGGAATGATGTGCTTTCCGAAGTCACAGCCCGGCTGGCTGGATAGCTGAATCAGGGCGTTTCGCAGGATGGGCCAGCTGAAAATGTAGATGCCCATGGAGGCCAGATTGCTGCGGGGGTGCTCCGGCTTCTCCTCAAACTCTGTGATACGGTTATTCTCATCGGTGATCATGATGCCGAAACGGCTTGCCTCCTCCATCGGAACAGGCATAACCGCGATAGTCACGTCAGCATGGTTCTCCTTATGGAAATCGAGCATCACCTCGTAATCCATCTTATAAATGTGATCCCCGGAAAGAATCAGCACATAATCCGGATTATAAGTGTCGATATAGTCCAGGTTCTGGTACACGGCGTTCGCCGTCCCGGTGTACCACTCGCTGTTCGTGCTCTTCTCATAAGGCGGAAGAATGGTGACGCCGCCTACATTGCGGTCGAGATCCCAGGGCATTCCGATACCGATATGTGTATTCAGACGCAGCGGCTGGTACTGGGTGAGAACTCCCACGGTGTCTACGCCCGAATTGATGCAGTTACTTAAAGGGAAATCAATAATCCGGTACTTTCCTCCGAAAGACACGGCCGGTTTCGCAACCTTTGCAGTCAGCACTCCCAGGCGGCTCCCCTGCCCGCCGGCCAGAAGCATGGCTATCATCTCTTTCTTAATCACCTAATCACCTCTTGCACTCGTATTTCCTTCTGTCTCAAAATTCTGTCATGACAATAGGGTTGTCTTTGGAACATTATATCATACCTTTTGTAAATAGTGAACATTTTTTTGCTTTAATATGAATTTATTTTAAACATTTTGCGACAGGTTTTTTGCATGATTATAAGCACAATGGCGATTTTGCATTAAATTTGGATTAATTTATTGTTAATTATTCATTGTTCATTATCCATCCTGGGCTTTCTTTAGTCCTGCGGAATGCGGCGAAAACGGCAATCGTTTTAAACAGCGCCGGCATGCCGGCGCTGTAAACTCCCGCAAAACTCTGGCCCGGCGCTTACCTGGCCAGAGTTTGGACATATAGAAAATAATTCTCTCCCAGTATACAATTTCTGCAGAAAACAGCGGGCTCTGCCCGCAAAATGGCTTACAAAACCCGCTCATTTTCCATATGCAGAAAAATGTTCCGTGTATATACACGATTCCGGCTGATTTTGTACATGACAGGCAAATAAATCTGCATATGTACAATCTGCCCGGAATTTCCTGCTAAAAGGCGGATAAAAAGCCTAAAGCGGCGGCTTTTTGTATATCAGAGCGCAAAAAATATGTATATGTCCAAATTGGCTGCCGCCCCAGGCTTTTATCTGGCCCAGGCTTTTATCTGGCTGCCGCCACTTCCTCATCCCCGCCAAATCACTTCCGTCATCTCCACCTTTTTCTCTCCGAAACTGGGGCTTGTCTCCTTTCATATACTAATGCTATACTGAATATGGCAGCCGCGTACCGGACACCCTCTGATTGTGGGGCGCTTCTCGCTTTATTTAGCGGCGCGCATAAAACGACGGACAGGAAGTGTATAATTAAGATGTATCACGTTCATTTTCATAATCCCATTCCCGTATATTTCATCGGCATCGGCGGCATCAGCATGAGCGGCCTGGCCGAGATTCTCTTAAAGGAAGGCTTTCCGGTCTCCGGCTCTGACAGCCACGCTTCGGCGCTGACAGAGCATCTGGAGCGCGCGGGCGCCCAGATCCACATCGGCCAGGAGGCGTCCAACATCCCGGAGGACTGCCGGCTTGTCGTCTACACAGCGGCCATCCACCCGGACAACCCGGAGTACCGGGAGGCCAAAAGGCGCGGCATCCCCATGCTCTCCCGGGCCGAGCTCCTGGGGCAGCTGATGCGCAACTACCAGACCTCTATCGCGGTGGCCGGCACCCACGGCAAGACCACGACCACCTCTATGATCGCTTCCATTCTTCTGGAGGAGGACGCGGATCCCACCATTTCCGTGGGCGGCATCCTGCCCTCCATCGGCGGGAACATCCGGGTGGGCGGCTCTGAGGTGTTCCTGACAGAGGCCTGCGAGTACACGAACAGCTTTCTGCACTTTTTCCCCACCATCGGGATCATATTAAATATAGAAGAGGATCATATGGATTTCTTCAAGGACCTGAACGATATCCGGCGATCCTTCCGCCGTTTCGCGGAACTTCTCCCCGTGGAGGGCCTTCTGATCATCAACAGCGATATTCCGGACTATAAGGAAATCACAGAGGGCCTCTCCTGCCGGGTCGTGACCTTCGGTTCCTCACCGGACGCGGATTACCGGGCCGCAAACACCGCCTACGACGCGTTTGGCCACCCTTCCTTCGACCTGATAAGGAAAAATGAAAAAGACGGCAGGCGGCCGCGCTTCAGCCTGAAGGTTCCCGGCGAACACAACGTATACAACGCTCTGGCCTCCATCGCTCTGGCTGACGCTCTGCGGATCCCGGAGGAGACTGTGGAGAAGGGGCTTCTCTCCTTCACCGGAACGGATCGGCGTTTCCAGTACAAGGGCGAGGTGAACGGCGTCACCATCATTGACGATTACGCCCACCATCCCACGGAGATCCGGGCTACCCTCCACGCGGCGGCCCATTATCCCCACCGGGAGCTCTGGTGCGTCTTCCAGCCCCACACCTATTCCCGCACGAAGGCCTTTCTGAAGGAATTCGCGGCGGCTCTGTCCCTGGCGGATCATGTGGTGCTGGCTGACATTTACGCGGCCCGGGAGACGGACACCCTGGGAATCAGCTCCCGGGATCTGGAGCAGGAGCTGGCGGCGCTGGGCACGGACGTGTACTATTTCCCCACCTTCGCGGAAATCGAAACATTTTTATCGGAAAAATGTATGCACGGCGACCTGTGTATAACTATGGGCGCCGGAGACGTGATAAATATAGGCGAGGACCTGCTGAAATAAGAGTTATCCACATTATCCACATGCTTATGCACCTTTTCAGGGCAAAAGGCATGTGGATTTTTTTGTGGACAACCTGTTGACATAAATTATTTCCCTTTTTTATCCCCGGCGTACCCGCTCTTCTCTTTTCTGCTCATTTTCTGCCTGTTTTCCGTCCTGTATGCCAGAATCTACAGGTTGCGGATAATACTTCTCCACAAAGTTATCCACATTATCCACATTTTTTTATCCCCAGTGTTTGTGGACAGCGGCAGGGGCGGACTGCAGCCTGTAATCTGCGGATTCCGCAAAAAGCCTGTTTTTTTTTATCTGGAAGTGTGCTACAATACAGGTACTTGGAGGTCATTATTCCCATTGGCGGATAGTGACGCCTGGAGAGGTGTTGAAGATGAGCGGATTTATCCTGTGCAATGAGAAGGACTGCGGCCATACGCTGGTTCCTGATTTTTTTGTGGACAACTACATGCCTGAAGCAGATGGTGAGTATGTGAAGATCTATCTGTATCTTCTGCGCTGCCTCAAAAACGGCACACAGGAGCTGTCTGTCTCTCTTATCGCCGAGAAATTCGACCATACGGAGAACTATATCTGCCGGGCGCTCCGGTACTGGGAGAAGATGAAGCTTCTGCAGCTGGAGTATGACAGTGTGGATCAGCTGACCGGTGTCCGGATGCTGGACGCTTCCGCCGCCCGCCCGGCTGCGCCTTCCGCCGCCCAGCCTGCCCCGTCCAAAGATACGCAGAAGGCGGCTGCCAGGAAGCCCCTGCCTGCCCCGCAGGAAGCTCAGGACGGCGCGAAAAAAATGGATTTTTCGGAAAAAGATGTTTCTGCCGGCCGCATACCTGCCGATCTTTTGTCCCCACAGGAAGCCCAGCAGCTTCTGTTCATCTGCGAACAGTATCTGGGCAAGCCTTTAAGTTCCAGGGAAGTCGCCCAGATTCTCGATCTGCACGACTCGCTGGGCTTCAGCGCGGAACTGATCGAATATCTTGTGGAATACTGCGTGTCCGGCGGCCATAAGAGCATTCATTATATAGAAGGAACTGCCCGGGGCTGGCACGAGGACGGCATCCGCTCCGTTTCCCAGGCGCGCCAGCAGACGACCACCTACAACCGGGCTTACTTTAAAATTCTGAAAGCCTTTGGCATCTCCAGCCGCAACCCGGTGGATGTGGAGACTGCTTTCATGAACAAGTGGATGAAAACCTGGAGCTTCTCCCTGGAACTCATCCTGGAGGCCTGCAGCCGGACTATGGCGGCTATCCACCAGCCCTCCTTTGAGTATGCGGACAAGATTCTGTCCGAGTGGAGAAAGCAAAAGATAACCTCCCTCGACGCTCTGGAACAGGCAGACAAAAGCCGTCAGAGCGCCCGGAAAGCCGCCCAGGCGTCACAGGAGAGCCGGGAGGCGGCCGTACGCAGAGGGGCTTCCCAGAACCGGTTCCACAATTTCAAAGAAAGGGACTATGACTTCGAGAAGCTGCAAAAACAGCTCATCAACCAGTAGCAAAGGAGCGGTTTATGCCTCTTATCAATACACAATATGATTCTATCATGCGGGAATACGCCCGCCGTCAGGCCCGCTCCCGCCAGGAGCTGGAAGATCGTCTCGGGCGCATTCACCGGGAGATTCCGGAGCTTTCTCCCCTGGAGGATGAGATCACAGCCTGCCAGGCTGGAAGGGTCCGGGCTGCCGTCTCCCAGGACAAAGAGCAGGCAGAGGCCATGGAAAGCGCCCTCCGGGATCTTGTCCGGAAGCGGGAACGCCTGCTTTCCTCTCACGGCCTGTCTCCCTCTGATCTGGAGCCGGTCTATGCCTGCCCCGACTGCCAGGATACGGGCTACATCGGCGCGAAGAAGTGCCACTGTTTCCGTCAGGCGGAGATTGATCTCCTTTACCACCAGTCCTCTCTCCGTGAAGTGCTGGAGAAAGAGAATTTCCGCACATTCTCCTATGAGTGGTATGAGGACGGGGATCGCGAGATCATGAGGCGCAATGTGATGGAGGCCCGCATGTTTATCGAGCGCTTCGACGACAGCTTCCAGAACCTGCTGCTTCTGGGCGCCGTCGGCACAGGAAAGACCTTCCTTTCCAACTGCATCGCCAAGGAGCTGATGGATACCTGCCACTCGGTTGTCTACCTGACAGCCTTCCAGCTTTTTGAACTCCTCTCCCAGGCAGCCTTCGGGCGGGAAGGTTCGGGCGGAACCGGGAAACAGGCTTACCCCTACATTTTTGACTGTGATCTTCTGATTATCGACGATCTGGGCACGGAACTGCCGAATTCCTTTACGGTGTCGCAGTTCTTCCTCTGCGTCAACGAGCGGATCCTCCGGAAGAAATCTACACTGATCTCTTCCAACCTGGATATGGAAGCTCTGCGGAATGTCTATTCCGAACGCACCCTCTCCCGGATCATCAGCTGCTACACCATCCGGCAGCTGCCCGGAAGCGATATACGGATTAGGAAAAAACTGAACGCCAATTCACTATAAACTATGGAGGATACTGATATGTTACTGCAACGCAGCCAGCGCGTGCTGGAAACGATTCCTGTCGGCTCTCTTGGACTGATCCCATTGCAAAGCTGTGAAGACCTCGGCCGCCAGGTCAATGATTACCTGGTCAAATGGCGCCACAGCAGTGATCTGGAGCATAAATCCAATATTGCGTTCACCGGATATGAACGTGATTCCTATCTGATCCCGGCGCATACGCCCCGGTTTGGCTCTGGAGAAGCAAAGGGTACCATTGATGATTCTGTCCGCGGAAACGATCTCTACCTGATGGTAGATGTCTGCAACTACAGCCTCACCTATAAGCTTTACCGTTACACGAACCGCATGTCCCCCGACGATCATTTCCAGGATTTAAAACGTGTTATCGCCGCCATCGGCGGCAAGGCACGGCGTCTGACCGTGATCATGCCATATCTGTATGAGAGCCGCCAGCACAAGCGCAGCTCCCGGGAATCCCTGGACTGTGCCATGGCTCTGCAGGAGCTGGTCGATATGGGTGTGGAAAATATCATCACCTTTGAAGCCCACGATCCCCGTGTCCAGAACGCGATCCCCCTTCACGGCTTCGAGACCGTCACTCCGGCTTACCAGCTCATCAAGGGGCTTCTGGAGAATACCCCGGGCCTGCAGGTGGACAGTGAACATATGCTGGTCATCAGCCCGGATGAGGGAGGCATGTCCCGGGCCGTCTATCTGGCAAATGTACTCGGCCTCGACATGGGCATGTTCTACAAACGCCGCGATTACACCCGCATCATAAACGGCCGCAACCCGATTCTGGCCCATGAATTTCTGGGCACCGACATCGAAGGAAAAGACATGATCGTCGTGGACGACATGATTTCCTCCGGCGACAGTATGCTGGAGGTCATCCGTGAGCTGAAAAAGCGCAAAGCCCGCGACATCTATATCTTCTGCACCTTCGGCCTTTTCACCAATGGCCTTGAGAAGTTTGACAAAGCTTACGAAGAAGGGCTTTTCACCAAGCTTCTGACTACGAACCTGATCTACCAGACGCCGGAGCTTTTAAGCCGCCCCTACTATATCAGCTGCAACATGAGCAAATACATCGCTCTTCTGATCGACACGCTGAACCATGACGTATCCATCAGCGATCTTTTGGATCCCTACGACCGGATCCAGGCCCTGGTGACAAGATACCGCCGGGGAGAGCTGTAAGCCTTCCGCCAAAAACTGGCCGCCGCTTCGCACATCGCAGACAGCGGCGGCTGTTTTTGTCTAAAAAAACAACATTCTGAGAAATTCTGAAAAAAAGATTGCCCGGAAGCTGGAACGACTTAACCTCTATACCATCCGGCAGACCACGGCAGGCTTCAATTATACCCAGCTGAAGCGGATCGTCCGGCGTATGAGCGCCGCTGATATGATCAATATTTTCGGAATCGGGACTTCCCTGAATGTCGCCATGGATTTCCAGCAGAAAATGCTCCGCTTCGGACGCATTGTAAATATGACCCAGAACGCCTGCTTTATGCCTGGCTACGCCCTGACTGGAACAGATAAAACTGTGAACCTCATCATTTCCCTGTCCGGAGAGACCAGAGATATCATAGAAAGCCTCCAGCTTCTGAAAAAAAAGGAAGCGCTACTGTGTGGCCATCACTGCCAGGCCGGACAGCACTGCCGCCCGAATGTGCCAGGAGGTCCTCTGCGTAGAGATTGACGAGGAACAATCCTACGAGTATAAGATAGATACTTTTTCTATTTACAATGCCTTTCATTTCATTCTGGACTGTCTTTTTGCCTTCCTGTACCGTTTGGATTATAAGAATAACGAAAAGCAGACGCGGGAAAAGGCAAACACCATCAATCAAGTCAAAAAATAGACCGGCGCCTGCGCCGCAAATCAGTTCGAAGGCGCCTGGGATGCCGACGGAAAAGACGTCTCCGTCCCCGACCGCTGTACGAACGGGACAAAGACAGAGCCCAAATGCATCACCACCTATTTTCATCCCGACCGGCTTTATCCCAGCCATGAGGCAATCGATTTTTATCATCACTACCGCGAAGATATTGCCCTGTTTGCTGAGATGGGTTTTAAAGTATTCCGCACCTCTATCAACTGGACGCGGATTTTCCCTACAGGTATGGAGGAGACGCCGAACGAGGCCGGTCTGGCCTTTTATGAGAATGTGTTCCAGGAATGCCGAAAATACGGCATCGAACCCCTCGTGACCTTGAGCCACTACGAAATGCCCTACGCCCTGGTGGAAAAATACAACGGCTGGGCGTCTGCGGAACTGATTCCGCTGTTTGAGCGCTGCTGCCGCACGGTCTTCCAGCGCTACCAGCATCTGGTAAAATACTGGCTGACCTTTAATGAGATAAATGGCGGCGTGACTCCGCTTGGAACCGTACTCTCTCTGAGCACAGCCCGTGGATTTGACGGACCGGTCAGTGAGGTATCCATCGATCCGCAGACCCGTTTTCAGGCGCTCCACCACCAGCTGGTGGCCTCCGCCCGGGTCGTACGGTATGCCCACGAGCATTATCCGCATTTTCTGATGGGCGATATGAATGTATTTCTGACTGCCTATCCGCTCACCTGCGACCCCGCCGATGTGCTGGCCGCCCAGTAGCACAACAACATCCTTAACTGGTTCTGCTCCGACGTCCAGATTCAGGGAGAATATCCTTATTATATGACACGTTATTTCCGGGAGCATGACATCCGTCTCTCTGTCTCAGAAAAAGATCTGGAGGATTTGAAAAACGGAACGGTAGATTTCTACACCTGTTCTTACTACATGTCCTCCTGTATCACGACCCATGATAACGCTGAGACAGTAGCCGGAAATCTGGCAGGCGGCGCAAAAAATCCTTACCTTGCCACCTCGGAATGGGGCTGGCAGGTCGATCCAACCGGTCTTCGCTATTCTCTGAACGAAATTTACGCCCGCTACCATCTTCCTATCATGGTGGTGGAAAACAGCCTGGGCGCCAGAGACGAAAAAGGAACGGACGGAAAAATCCATGATACCTATCGCATTGATTATCTGCGCCAGCACATCCAAGCTATGCGCGAAGCGGCAGAGGATGGCGTTGATCTGATAGGCTATACTCCCTGGGGATGTATCGATCTGGTATCGGCTTCCACTGGCGAAATGGCAAAGCGCTATGGCTTCATTTACGTCAACAAATTCGACGACGGAACAGGCGATTTGACGAGGGAGCGGAAGGATTCCTTTTACTGGTATAAAAAAGTCATAGAAAGCAATGGGGAAGATCTGGAATAATATACAAAAAATGTATTGTCTTTCTCTCTGGCTGGTGATAAACTATCTTTGTACTGATCAGTACCTGTTTCCCGGCAGTCCGCCGGAAGGTTCCCCAAATGATAATCATCAGCAAGAAAGGACTTGTAACAAACTGTATATGACACAAGGACAGATTGGTTCACTGCAGGCTGTGACGTGGGAAACCGCGCCACAGACGAAGGAGGAGACGCTGGAGCTGCTTAGAAGGTCGCCAGGCCTTTACCAAAGCTACCGGGCGTTAAATGACAGCTGGAAGGAGCAGTTTCTGGATTTCTGCCAGGGAAAGAAGTCCCTGCCTCTGACCTACGACCCCTTTTTCAAATATCTCTTTGACCCGGAACTCCACAGAGAGCGGCTATCCCGCTTCATCTCCAGCCTCCTGGGCTTCCAGGTGAGGATCTTGCGCGTACTTCCTGGGGAGGATCGTCTGATAGAAGGGGAAAGTTACCTGATTATGGATCTTTTGGCGGAGGCTGAGGACGGATCCCTATACAACGTGGAGGTGCAGAAGCAGGCTTACGCTTTCCCGGCGGAGAGGATCTCCTGCTACTCTGCGGATCTGGTCATGCGGCAGTACATGAGGGCGAAGCGGGAGAAGGAAGGGCGGTTCTCCTACCGGGACATCAAAAAAGTCTATGTGATCGTCCTCTATGAGAACAGCAGCGCCGCCTTCCGCCGCTGCTCCGGGGCATACATCCATTATGGGAAAACCATATTTAACACGGGGCTGGAGCTGAAATTCCTTCAGGAATTCTGCCTAGCTGCCCTTGACGTATACCGGAAAATCCCGTATCCTGAAAGGGAGAAAAACGAACAGAATGCATGGCTTTCCCTCCTCACCACAGAAAACTTAAGCGACGCGGAAGCTCTGGTAAAGGACTATCCGTGGCTGGAGGAAATTTACCGTGAGATCGCCATGCTTCGCCGGAAACCAGAGGAGGTGCTGGGGATGTGGTCAGACGCTCTCAGGATATTGGATGAGAACACGATGAAGCTGTATGTGGAAGAGCTGGAAGAGAAGCTTCAGAAGGCATTAGATGAAAACGAGGAGAAGCTTCGGCAGCTTACCGAAGAAAAAGCAAAGGAACAGGAGAAATTCCGGCAGCTTACTGAAGAAAAAGCAAAGGAACAGGAGAAATTCCGGCAGCTTACTGAAGAGAAGGACGCGCAAATCGCCGCACTGGAAAAGAAACTGAAGGAACTGTCAGAAAACTGACAGAACAGCAGGCGGACAGCCGGGAAACAAATACAAAAAATGCAAAAAGGAAGCGCCCGGGGCTGTACTCTGTCCCCGGCGCTCTTTTTTTATTCCAACAAAATTCCGCTTGCATCAATGCCTGCTTTTTATTTGTTTCCCGGAAAATGAAAAGGTGTAAGAGGCTTATTTTCCCTTTCTTTGACAAGGATACCTCTGTCTTTATACCTTAAACCGGTATCCGACGCCCCAGATCGTCTCAATATATTGGGGCTTTGCCGAATTCTGCTCGATCTTCTCACGGATTTTTTTGATATGCACCGTGACTGTGGCGATATCGCCTACGGAATCCATATCCCAGATCTTGCGGAACAGTTCCTCCTTGGTAAACACATGGTTCGGGTTCTCTGCCAGAAAGGTCAGAAGGTCGAACTCCCGGGAGGTAAAATTTTTCTCCACACCGTCTACCCAGACGCGGCGGGCTGTCTTGTCGATCTTCAGGCCCCGGATCTCGATCACGGTATTTTCCTTTACATTGCTGTTCACCAGGCGCTGGTAGCGGTTCAGATGCGCCTTCACCCGGGCTACCAGCTCGCTGGGACTGAAGGGCTTTGTCATGTAGTCATCCGCCCCCAGGCCCAGTCCCCGGATCTTGTCAATATCGTCTTTCTTGGCGGAAACCATGATGATCGGAATATTTTTCTTCTCCCGCACCTCCCGGCAGATCTCAAAGCCATCCACCCCCGGCAGCATCAAATCCAGGATCACCAGTTGGAAATCTTCCTCCAGTGCGCGCTTAAGCCCTGTCTCCCCGTCGGAAGCTATCTCTACCTCAAACCCGGAAAGCTCCAGATAATCCTTCTCCAGATCCGCGATGGCTTCTTCGTCTTCTACAATCAGTATCTTGCTCATGTGACTGGTACCTCCTGATATTTTCTGAGAACGAAATACATCACCGTTCCCGTATTTTCCTTACTGGTCGCCCATACCTTGCCGCCGTGATCCTCGACGATCTTCTTCACGATGGAAAGGCCGATACCGCTTCCGCCCTTGGAGGAATTCCGGGAAGCGTCCGTCCGGTAAAAGCGGTTGAAAATCAGCGGAAGATCTTTGGTGGCGATTCCCTTGCCATTGTCCTCGATCTCCACCTGGATAAAATCACCCACATCCTTCACGCGGATATTGATATACCCCTTGGGCTTATCGATGTACTTTATAGAATTGCTTACGATATTGTTGATGACGCGCTTAATCTGCTCCGCGTCAGCGATGACCTGCACGCTTTCATCCACATAATTGAAATAGGCCAGCTCAATGTTCTGCTCTTCCAGCTCAATGGACAGCTCCTCAATGCAGTCGGCAAAATAGTCATTTACATTGATCCGGTCAAAGTGATAGGGGATGCGGTTCGTGTCGATCTTGGAGTAGAAGGTCAGTTCGTTGATCAGCCTCTCCATATCGTTCGCCTTATTGTAAATGGTCCGGATATATTTTTCCTGCTTTTCCGGCGTGTCCGCCACGCCGTCCATCAGGCCCTCCACATAGCCTTTGACCGCTGTGATCGGCGTCTTCAGATCATGAGAAATGTTGCTGATCAGCTCCTTATTCTGCTTCTCTGCCTCCAGTTTTTCCTCCGCTGTCTCCTTGAGCCTGCGGCGCATTTCCTCAAAATCCGTGCACAGCTCACCGATCTCATCCTCTCCGCCGGCCGGCATCTCGAAGTCCAGGTTGCCATCCGTAATCTTTTTTGTGGCTACCTGAAGGTGGTGGATGGGCGTCACGATACTCTTATAAATCCATGCCGTGAGAATCATGCTGGTAAAAATCAAAATCAAAGCCAGCACCAGCACCACATCCATAATCAGGGATTCCACTTCCGGAAGCATGCTGCTGATGGAAGTGACGATAAAAGCGCTTCCTTCCGCCTCATCTGTAAAACGAAAATCCAGCTGTCTCACAAGGGCCTGCAGGTTTCCGCCGATATAGATCCCCATATCCTGATCCTGATCTGCGTCATGGGTCCCGTATTCCGGCAGGATCTCCAGCAGTTCCGTCTGATCCTCCTCATTTCCCACATAGATAAAGTTCCCGTCTTTGCGCACCGCCAGAAAAGAGTACCGTGTTTCTAAGTACAGGTTGACCTTGTCCAGATATCCCGTGTCCTCAAACTCGTCCGGATCCGTCTGTGCCGTCTCCCTCATAGCCTCATACGCGTCGCGGGTGATGCGGCTTAGCATAGCTGTCGTATTGGACAGCGTCTCGTACGTGACATTCTCCACCCCGTACAGTCTTTTCACCGCGTTCATCTGATAATGCCCAAACAGGAAAAAGGCTGCCGCAGTAAACATCACCGGCACCAGGATCAGAATCAGGAACGTAACGATTAATTTTGACCGGAGTTTCATAGCTTCATCCCTTCCATGCAGCCGCGCGCTGCGGCGACATCATCACTGTCCCGGTTCCCTGGTACACGACCGTGTATCCCTTGTCCGTAAACTGCTTCGACAGGTCTGCTTCCAGGAACCGTTCCGCCCAGTGGGCCATATAGATCACATCCGGGAATTTGTCCGGATGCAAGGCGTAATAGTCATAGAGCTGCGTACTGTCCTCATGGACCTGCCAGGTGGAATAATTGCCGCAGCCAGCATCCACGTAGAGGTAGATCCAGGGAGCCACCCCCACCACCATGAGTTCGTCCTCCTCTGTCAGTTCCAGCGTATCCAGCTCATCCAGCACCTGCCCGTACCAGTCCGCCATCTCCGGCGTCGTCCAGACGCTTTTCAGCGGCCCCCGTTCCATCTGCTGGGACAGCTCCCAGGTTCTTTCATCTCCCCAGGCATAGGTCATGCGCAGGAAGAAAGTTCCAGCAAACTGGGCCGCCACCATCACTGCCACACAGATCACCGCTGCCTGCCGGCGCAGGCCGGCCAGGGCGTTTTTCTGCTCCCGCAGCCAGTCCGCCGCAAAGATCAGGCCCACGCAGGAACACATGCCATAGGCGACGCTCAGGGTCACGATCCCTGTATTCGTGGCATACTGCACGAGCAGGGTAAATACCATGGCAGGCAGGTACCACCAGTAAAAGAGCCGCCGGTCTTTCTTCTCTGTCACCAGGTAAGCCTCCAGGCACCAGAAAGCCAGGGGAAGCATCTGGTAATTCACCGTAATATGCTCAAAGATAAAGCCATAATAAATCAGGTAAGGCAGCACGGCCGCCGAAGCAAGCAGCATGTAAATAAGTCCGTGCCGGCAGCGCTTCTTATCAGCCAGCGTGGCCCCGTAAATGACAAAAAGCGCCAGGAACATATACTTATAATTTTTAAAGCAGAGTTCAAAATACCGCCAGGTCTTGTACCAGTAATCGTGCTTATGCTCGGAATCCCCCACGATATGGGGAACATTCGCCAGCACCTCGGAAAGCGTCCCCCTCTGGAACACGAAAGCCAGAAAAAGCGCCAGGATCAACCCTGCCCCCAGTGTCATCCACAGGAAATTCCGGAAACGCAGCGGCCCCTCCGGCTGTCTTCCTCTTTTCTTCCCGTACAGGGAAGCTCCCAGGCAGAGCAGGCCATAGGCAGCATACATCAGGATGGCAAAGGGATTCGCCAGCACAATGACCGCCATCAAAACCCCGCAGAGCATATACTCCGGGACCGAATGCTCCATCTTCGCCGAAAGCACTGCCAGAAGTACCGGAAGGATCCCAAACTCGATGGAATTATAGGACATGGCGCAGATGCTAAAGGGCGCAAAAACCAGGAAGAGAAATACCGGCCCAAAGGACGCGTACCCTCTTCTCTGGAACCGCAGGTAAAAAAACAGTGTCAGCACCGCGGAATAGGCCAGATACAGGAAGCGGCTGGCCATGACAATCCCTTCCGTGGAACCAAGAACCAGCCGGATCAGGCAGTAAACCGGATGAAGCAGAAATGTACAGAGCTGCTGGGTCGGATTCCATTCATCGATCAGAATCTTTTCCCCCCGGAAAATCCGCTCTGAGGTTCCGATAAAATACATCTCATCCGCCGTATTAAAGCCGTAAAAACTCCGCCAGACAAAAATCAGCTCCAGCAGCAAAAAGAGGCCGATAAAAATCAGATGCTGCCGCCTCCGATCCGCCGCCTGGCTTCCTTTCCCGGTTCCGTATGCCTGCGTTCCCCCCTGCATGCTTACCTGTCTTTCCTTCCACTGTATCATATCTGCCGTTCTCTCGGATCGTGTTTCTTTCTCTGTATCTCTTCGATATGCTTTCTCAAGGAGACCGCCTGATCCGCAATCCGTTCCAGTTCTTCCTGGGCCAGCCGAAGCTCCCGGCGCAGGGCTTTCCCTTCCTCCCTGCGCTGGGTCTGAGCATCCTGAAGCCGGGCCTCATAAAGGTGCACCTGCTGCTGCACCGCCCGCCTCACAGACTGGTTAAACCGCTCCTGATCCTGCTTTTTCGCCTGCTCCTTCAGCCGTTCCATCCCATCTTTATAAAACCGCTCCAGCTGTGAAACTTTCATATCTTATACCTTTCCCACGCAGCCGCACATGGTCATGCGCAGCTTTACGATCTCCTTTACTTTTTCCATCGCTGCCTTGCCATACTTCTTCGGGTCGAAGGCATCCGGGTTTGCCGCCAGGAATTCCTTCACGCCATCTGTGTAAGCGATGCGAAGCTCTGTGGCGAAGTTTACCTTGCAGATACCGCGTTTGATACTCTCCACAACTGCCTCCTCGGACAGGCCGCTGGCTCCGTGCAGCACCAGAGGAATAGACACTACTTTGCGGATCTCTGCCAGCCGATCCAGATCCAGCTTAGGCTCTCCTTTGTATACGCCATGAGCCGTACCGATAGCCACTGCCAGGGAACCCACGCCGGTGCGCTCCACAAACTCCGCCGCTTCCTGGGGGTCTGTATAGCCGCCGTTTCCGCCGTCCAGATCATCTTCCTTTCCGCCCACCTTGCCAAGTTCCGCCTCTACCGGGACATTGGATGGACGGCAGGCGTCCGCCACCGCCTTTGTCACCGCGATGTTTTCCTCGAACACATTGTGGGAACCGTCAATCATGATAGAGGTATAGCCTACGCGCAGGGCGCGCATTGCCAGATCAAAGCTGTCGCCATGGTCGAGATGCAGGCATACCGGCACGCTGGCGCGCTCCGCCGCCGCCTTTACATTCGCCAGATACATCTCAAGGCCTGCGTACTTAATGGTAGACGGGGTCGTCTGCATCATCAGCGGGGCCCGCAGCTCTTCTGCTGCCGCGATGACCGCCATCACCATCTCCATGTTTTCCACGTTGAAAGCGCCTACCGCGTAGCCGCCCTTCTGCGCGTCCAGAAGCATTTTTTCCGATGTAACAAATGACATAATCGTTCCTCCCTTGATTCTCAAAGATTCCGGCGGCGCCGCCGGTATTTCCCAAGTACCTGTCCTGCTCTGCGGATTCTAAACCTCCAGTTCAATCTTCCTCCCGGTGTGCAGGTAAGGCACCAGTTCCACGCCCGCCGCCCGGAACATCCGCTTGGATGCCAGGGTCGCGGCCGTATCCGCATACTTGTCCGAGGCATAGACCACTGTCTTAAGCCCCGCCTGGATAATGGCTTTCGCGCACTCATTGCAGGGAAAAAGAGCCACATAAATCTTCGCGCCCTCCAGGCTCCCTCCCCGGTAATTCAGGATGGCGTTCAGCTCCGCGTGGGTCACGAAGGGATACTTTGTCTCATTATCTTCCCCGGTTCTGGCCCAGGGAAACTCGTCGTCGTCACAGCCCTTAGGAAAGCCATTGTATCCCATGGAAAGGATCTTGTTGTCCTGGCTTACGATACAGGCGCCCACCTGCGTATTCGGATCCTTGGAACGCATTCCAGAAAGCAGGGCCACCCCCATAAAATATTCGTCCCAGCTGATATAATCCTTCCGTTTCTCTCCCATGAATCTCTCCTTTATTTCGTGCCGAAGATGCGGTCTCCGGCATCTCCCAGCCCGGGGACAATATAGCCGTGTTCGTTCAGATGATCATCCAGGGCGCCAATATAGATGTCCACGTCCGGGTGTTCCTCCTGCATCCTCTTCACGCCCTCCGGCGCCCCGATAATGCAGAGCAGGCGGATATTTTTCACGCCCCGCGCTTTCAGCATGTGAATCGCCGCCACAGCGGAACCGCCTGTGGCCAGCATGGGATCCACCACAAATACATCCCGTTCGCTGCAGTCTGCCGGAAGCTTGCAGTAATACTCCACCGGCTCCAGCGTCTCCTCATTGCGGTACAGGCCTATATGGCCCACTTTTGCCGAGGGGATCATCGCCAGCATGCCGTCCACCATACCCAGGCCGGCCCGCAGAATCGGAACAATCGCCATCTTCTTTCCTGCCAGCTCCTTCGCCGTCGTCTTGCAGATCGGCGTCTCAATCTCCACGTCCTGAAGCTTCAGATCCTTGGTAGCTTCATAGGTGATCAGACTGGCAATCTCACCGATCATCGCGCGAAAATCTCTCGATCCCGTCTCCTTACGCCGAATAACTCCTATCTTATGCTGAATCAGCGGATGATCCATCACTACTACTTTTGACATCTCTCTTTAGTCCCCTCTCTAGCATTCCTCAATCTTGCCGATTCTTCTCTTATGTCTCTCGTCCCCTGAAAATTCTGTGTTCAGGAAGGTATCCACAATCTTGACTGCCAGTCCTGGCCCTACCACGCGGCCTCCCATAGCCAGGATATTCGCGTCATTGTGCTCCCTGGTGGCCTGCGCGCTGAAGCAGTCGCTGCAAAGCGCCGCCCGGATACCCTTGTAGCGGTTGCAGGTAATGGAAATGCCGATGCCTGTCCCGCAGATCACGATTCCCTTTTCGCATTCCCCGCTCAGGACAGCCTTGGCCACCTTCCTTCCGTAATCCGGATAATCCACGGAAGTATGGTTATCATCGCAGCCCAGATACTTATACGCAACGCCCTTCTGATCCAAATATTTGATCACTGCCTGCATCAGATCGTAGCCGCCGTGATCGCACCCCAATGCTATCATTTCCTTGTCCTCCTGTGAAGTAGTTTTCGCCGCAGGACGGAGAGCCTCCCCCGCAGTCCCGCGCTCTTTTTTCTTCTTGAAATTATAGCATTTTTTCAGGCGGTTGGCAATGAAATCAGGAATTCATGTATCTGAGGATGCCCATGTGAATAGCCCACACCAGCCTATCCTGGTAATTCTCATCCTGCAGCTTCGCGCAGTCTTCCCAGTTGCTCAAAAAGCCGCATTCCACAATCAC
>CALWBB010000036.1 GCA_944375885.1 uncultured Merdimonas sp. | reverse complement strand
GCGTCATAGCCCGCGTACATCACGCTGAAGGCTTTTGTATCGGAATTCAGCTGCCCGTCCCAGGCGTTTTCCTTATGGCAGCTGATGGCCGGGAAGCCGCACATGGCGCCCGGAAGCTCCCGCGTGACTGCCGGATGGCCCTTCCGGAAGGCAATCAGAAAGCGGAAGAACTCATAGAGCTCCTGATTTTTCTCCAAAAGGCTCCAGTCCAGCCAGGAAATCTCGTTGTCCTGGCAGTAGGCGTTGTTATTGCCGTACTGGGTATTTCCGAACTCGTCCCCGGCCAGGAACATAGGCGTGCCCCGGCTGCACATCAGCACCGCGCAGGCATTCTTCATCAGCCGCAGGCGCAGGCGCTTCACCTCCGGATCGTCCGTCTCCCCTTCCGCCCCGCAGTTCCAGCTGCGGTTGTCGTTCGCGCCGTCCGTGTTGTTCCAGCCATTGGCCTCGTTGTGCTTCTCATTGTAGCTGTAAAGATCCCGCAGGGTAAAGCCGTCGTGGCAGGTCAGGAAATTCACCGAGGAATTGTAGCCGCTGTAGCCTCCCGTCCCGGCGCCGTAGAGGTCGTGGGAGCCCGTAATCCGGCTGGCGGCCTCCGGCGCCAGCCAGTATTCTCCTTTGAGGAAGCTCCGCAGGGTATCCCGGTATTTTCCGTTCCACTCCGCCCAGCGCTTCCAGGCCGGAAAGGTTCCCACCTGGTAGAGGCCGCCGGCGTCCCAGGCCTCGGCGATGAGCTTCGTGCTGCCAAGCAGGGGATCGAAGGCCAGGCGTTTGAGCAGGGGCGGATTGCTCATGGGAGAACCGTCCTCGCTGCGCCCCAGGATGCTGGCCAGGTCAAAGCGGAAGCCGTCCACCCGGTACTGGCTCACCCAGTACCGCAGACACTCCACGATCATCTCCTGCACCACCGGATGGTTGCAGTTGAGCGTATTGCCGCAGCCGCTGAAGTTGTAGTAACAGCCGTCCGGCGTCAGCATGTAATAGACCTGGTTGTCAAAGCCCTTGAAGGAAATAAAGGGGCCGTGCTCATTGCCCTCGGCGGTGTGGTTGAAAACCACGTCGAGGATCACCTCGATGCCGGCCAGATGAAGCTCCCGGATGAGCTCCTTTAGCTCCCGTCCCTCCCGGTTGTATTCCTCCGCCGCCGTATAGCTGGTATTCGGCGCGAAAAAGCTCACCGTGTTATAGCCCCAGTAGTCGAGAAGCTGGCGTCCGTCCACCTCCCGTTTTCCCATGGTCTCGTCAAATTCAAAAATCGGCATCAGCTCCACCGCCGTAATGCCCAGCTCCTTCAGGTACGGAATCTTCTCCTTCAGCCCCGCGAAGGTGCCGGGGTGCGCCACGCCGGAGGAGGCGTGCTTCGTAAAGCCCCGCACATGGAGCTCATAGATAATCAGATCGCTCATCTCATAAAAGGGATCCGGCGCGTCTCCCCAGTCAAAATTATTCTTGACCACCCGGGCGTGATAGAGGCCGTCCCTCTTCTGGCTCTCTCCCCAGACGCTCTGTCCGGTCACCGCCCTGGCGTAAGGATCGAGAAGCACGTGTTTCTTATCGAAAAGCAGGCCCTTCTTCGGATCCCAGGGGCCATCCAGCCGGTAGGCGTACTCGAACTCCTCGATATCCAGGCCGAAGACAATCATGGAATAGACCTGGCCAATCCGGTAATGAGCCGGAAATTTCAGGATAGCGTAGGGCTCCTCCTCTTCCCTGTGATATAAAAGAAGCTCACAGGAAGAGGCTCCCTGTGAGTGCACGGTAAAGTTGACAGCCCCCTCCAGGGCTGTCGCTCCATATACCTCGTAGAGTCCGGGCCGGACCAGATAGCCGCCCACCACGTCCAGCGGCTTTAACGCTTTACTCTCTTCTGCCATTATTTTTTCTCCTTAATGCTGACCAGGTTGCCGTTTACCGAAAGCTGCCGGATGCTCCGAAGGAAGCTGGACAGACGGCTGTAGCCGTAATCCTTGATATCAAAGGAGGGATGCTTTTTGTGGATCTCCTCGTAGACCAGGGAGAGGTTCTCCACCTGGCCGCCGCTGTTCTTCACAAAGAGCAGGATCTCCTTCTCCAGCTTCTGCCGGTCGATCTGGCCGCTTAAGCCCACCGCGTAGGCGGAATCCATCCGGTACACGGAAAGGCGCGGGCAGGTATCCTGCAGCAGAACCACCAGCTTTGTATACCCATAGTTGCGGACATCGAAATCGGTGAATTTGTCGTTGAGGCGGCTGCCGATTTCCCCGAGATAGGTGATTTTCCCTTTATTCTCGTTGTCATTGATCATGGAAATCACAGCCTCCTCAATCTGGGACAGAGGCGTGACGGCGCTTCCGTGATCCTCCTCCGAAGCCCTGCTTCCCTTCCGGCGGGATCCGGAGGAAGCATTCGCCTCTGAAGCGGTCTCCTCGTCGTTCACCTGCTTGTTGATCAGGTTCAGCAGAATGAACCGGTTGCAGGCCTTGGTCAGAGCCATAGGCGTCTTCGATTCCCCCATGCCGATGACGTACATGTTTTCCTCCCGCAGGCGCATGGCCAGGCGGGTGAAATCGCTGTCGCTGGTCACCAGGCAGAAGCCGTCCACCTTGCCGGAATAGAGAATGTCCATGGCGTCGATGACCATAGCCATATCTGTGGCGTTCTTGCCGCTGGTATAGGCGAACTGCTGCACCGGCGTGATGGAATTTTCCAGAAGGATCTCCTCCTTCCAGCCGTTGGCCCTGCTGGACCAGTTTCCATAAATGCGCCGGAAGGACGCATAGCCGTAATTCTCAATTTCATTAAAAATACTGGACGCGTATTTGGCGCTGATATTGTCCGAATCGATCAGCACCGCGAATTGTTTCTTGTCTTCAATCGTCTCCATTTACACCCCTCGTTTCTCTCCCTTGCCGGAACGCTTACCTGCCGCGTTCTCCTGTCTGCTTTTCACTGTCCGCCTGCGTTCCTTTTGTCAGCCCTTTGGCTCTCCTGCCTGCCAGCTCTCGCTTGGCGGCACGTTAAAGGTAATGCTGCTGCCGTCGGAGGAGGCCACGATGGTTCCTTCCTCATCTGTGCGGAACACCTGCACGCCCATGGCCCGCAGCCGGTTCAGCACCTCCGCGTGGGGATGGCCGTAGCTGTTCCCCTCGCCGCAGCTGATCACTACATATTCTGGATCCACCGCCTCCAGAAATTCCTCCGTGTTGGCCGTCCTGCTGCCATGGTGGGCCGCCTTGAACACATCCGCCGACAGACCCAGGCCGCTTTCCAGCATGTCCCGTTCCGAATCTTCCTCCGCGTCTCCGGTAAAAAGGAAACGGTTCTCCCCATGCTCCAGCAGGATTCCCACAGAATAGTCGTTGGCATTGTCCCCGTAAGCTCCGTTTTCGTCCGGGGCCACTACCGTAAAGGCCGCCTCCCCAAGCTCATAGACCGCTCCTACCTGCGGGAGGATGAGCTCCAGCTCCTTTTCTTCTATCACATCGATGACCTCTTCATAGGTCTTCGTATCCTTCTCGTAATCCGGCATGATGACCGTGCCGCAGTCCAGGGCCCTCATCACCACATCCAGGCCGCCGATGTGATCCGCGTCCGGGTGGGTGCCTATCACGTAATCCAGCTTCTCGACGCCCTGGTACTCCAGGTAATCCAAAACGTCGTCGCCCCAGCTGTTATTGCCGGCGTCTATGAGCATCGCATCGTCTCCGCAGACAATCAGGGAGGCGTCACCCTGCCCTACGTCCAGGAAATGCACCTCCAGCGTGGAGCCATCCCGGAATACGCCGGAAGCGGCAGCAGATACATCCTCCGCTGCCGCATTTCCCGCGCCCTGGGAGCTCCCGCCGTCCTCCAGAAGCTGTTCTTTAAGCGGATAGAGACCCGCAAGCAGCAGGGCCAGCACCGCCAGAACCAGCTTTCTGCCATGGTTCCTCCGGCTTCTTCTCCTTCTTCGCGCCATATTTCTCTCAAGTCCTTTTCGTTTCTTATGCCATTTTCATTTCTTGTGTCATTTTCGTTTCTGGCGTCATTTGCCAAGCCGCGAAAGCGCCTATTCTGCCAGGAGTTCGTCTGCCAGCCGCTCCATAGCCTCGACGTTCTCCGCCTTCATGGTAGAACGGATCGTCACCATCGTATCGCAGAGCGTGATATTCTTCATTCCCTCCAGGTAACCCTTCATCACACGGCCTGCGGAAGGAGCCCAGGTACCGTTCTCAATCAGGCCGACCTTCCGGTTCTGGAACAGCTTGTACTTCAGGTGGTTCAGGAAGTCCTCCATGCAGAGGAACACGCCGCCGTCGTAGCTGGCCGCTGCCAGAACAAGCCTGTCATAGCGGTAGGCCTCCGCGATAACCTGCGCCATGTCATCCCGCGCCAGATCATAGACCTTCACCGGAATGCTGGTCTTTTCCTTAAGAATCTCCGCCATTTTCTGGGCGGCCTTCTTCGTGTTCCCATGAATGGACGCGCAGGCGATCACAATGCCCGGCTCCTCCGGACGATAGCTGCTCCAGGCGTCGTAAAGTCCCAGATAATAGCCCAGGTTCTCCTTCAGAACCGGCCCATGCAGGGGGCAGATCATGGAGATATCCAGTCCCGCCGCTTTTTTAAGCAGCGCCTGCACCTGCATGCCATATTTTCCTACAATGTTGATGAAATAGCGTCTTGCCTCGTCCGCCCAGGGCTCGTCTGTATCCAGAGCGCCGAATTTTCCGAAGCCGTCTGCCGAAAACAGGACTTTTTCAGACACCTCATACTCCACCATAACCTCCGGCCAGTGCACCATCGGCGCCATCACAAAGGCCAGCGTATGGGAGCCAAGGCTTAAGGTATCTCCCTCCTTCACGGTCACGCAGCGATCCGTCAAATCCAGATCAAAAAACTGCGGCAGGAAAGCGAACAGCTTCGCGTTGCTCACCAGCTTCATCTGGGGATATTTTTCCGCCGCCTTCTGAATATTTCCCGCGTGATCCGGCTCCAGATGGGAAATCACCAGGTAGTCCGGCGTCCGGCCGTTCAGGGCCTCCTCCAGGTTCGCAAACCAGGCGTCCGTCGCCCGGGGATCCACGGTATCCATAACCGCCACCTTCTCATCCATGATCAGATAAGAATTGTAGGATACGCCGTTTGGAACCACATACTGGCTTTCAAACAGATCGATGGTCTTATCGTCTGCGCCTATATAATAGATAGAATCTGTCACCTTGTTCACCATAGTTTTCTTCCTCCTGTATTTTTCCATACGGACATCTGCTGTCCTGTTAAATTGTACACAAGAATCCTGTCTCTGGCAAGTCCTCTTTTCGATACAGTTCACTGTCCAGGAAAGCGCCAGGAAAATGTCAGGCCTTCTCTTTAGCCCGCAGTTCCCTGCCCACCACATGCAGCATGGTCAGGTAGCAGGCCAGGCCGCCCACGATGTTCGTCACCGGCTCCGACGCCAGCACGCCGTAGATCCCCATATTCCACAGATGCGGCAGGAGCAGGATCAGCGGCACACCCAGAATCACCTTGCGGAATAAGGAAAAGAACACTGCCTGCTTTGCCTTTCCCAGACTGACAAAAATATTCTGCCCCGCATACTGAAAGGCCATAAAAATAAACAGCACGAAGTGAATCCGAAGTGAAACGATTCCCACCTCCAAAAGCTCCTCTTCTCCATTGAAAAGCCGGATCAGCTGCCCCGGAAACAGCATCAAAACCAGCCAGACAGCCGACGCGAAAGCCAGGGCCATCACCGTCACGAACCGAATCCCTTCCCGGACACGGCCATACTGCTTTGCCCCGTAATTATACCCCAGCACCGGCTGGGCGCCCTGGGTAAAGCCCTGCAGAGGCATCTGCACCACCTCCCGGATGGAATAAATGACGGTCATAGCTCCCACATACAGATCCCCGCCATAGAACTGCAGGGACGCGTTGCAGAAAATCTGCACCACGCTGTTGGTCACCGACTGGGTAAAGCCCGAGAGGCCCAGGGACAGAATCTGTCCCATAAGCTTAAGCTGAGGTTTAAGCGCCGCAGGCCTCAGCCTCAGGATTGCTTTCTTCCCGCATAAAAAAGCCAGAACCCAGACTGCGGACACCATCTGGGAAAGAATCGTAGCAAGGGCGGCTCCCTCCACGCCCCAGCCAAAGCCATAGATAAAAATGGGATCCAGAATCAGATTCAGAACCGCTCCGATCACCACCGTAAACATTCCTGTCTTCGCGAATCCCTGAGACTGGATAAAAGGATTCATGCCAAGCCCCAGCATCACGAAGACATTTCCTGCCAGATAAATCTGCAGATATCCGTCCGCATAAGCAATCGTCTGCTCGCTGGCGCCAAACAGCCAGAGCAGCGGCGTCTTGAAAAGATAGCCTGCCGCCGTCAGCGCCGCGCCCAAGATCAGAAGCAGCACCAGGGCGTTTCCCATAATCTCTTCCGCCCTCCCAGGATTTCCACGGCCCCGCTCAATGGAGCACAGAGGCGCACCGCCGCTGCCGCACAGATTCGCAAAGGCGTTGATGATCGTGATCAGGGGGAAGGCCACGCCCACGCCCGTCAGCGCCAGGCGGCCATCCCCCTCCATATGGCCCAGATAGACCCGGTCCACGATATTATAGAGCACATTTACCAGCTGCGCCATAATCATCGGCAGCGCAAGCCGCAAAATGTCTCCCTTCATATCGCCTTTTGTAAAGTCATTTTTCTCCTGTACTGCATGTTCCTGCGGCATACCGCATTTCGCCTCTTTTCCTTCAATTTAAAAGCTGCCTGACTTCATTCTCGGAAACAGAAAGCCGGCGGGCAATTTCCTGTACCGGTATATTCTCCCCTGCCAGCTTAAAAATCTGTTTTGCCAGCTCCAATCCCTGCTCTATTCCTTTCTCTATTCCTTTCTCCATTCCATCATCAAATATCATCTGTCCAAGGCGCGTCATATTGATCTCCTCCCTAATCTTCTCCAGTTCTTCTTTTTGAAGAAACTTTTCCGCAAGGACGTAAAGCACCGCCTGCATTTTTAACAGTTCTGATTTTTCCTGATTTTCCTGCTCGCCCCTGAGAAGAACCAAACTGCGCCGGATACGTTCAGGCTGAGGCAGCCTTCCGCTCATCAAAGAAGCTATCTTTATTATAATGAAATTCTATCGTTCAGACAACAGCAGATTCAAAAAATTCCTGCCCCTCCTTTCTACTACGTCTTTCATTGCTTTCTGGATTTTACGCCTGATACAGGCCTGAAAATCAGATATCAGTCTGCCATGATACGGCAGGGAAATAGCGTCGGTGTACAAGGGGCAATACGCCTCAGCCCTGTAAATTCGTCTGTCTTGAAAACAGGCGAATTTCCTAGGGCTGAGGTCGCAGAGTCAAAAATGAGTTGATCCTCCGTCCCTGCAAGGCACTTGAACGACGCGTACAGGGACGTACGCGGAGTGAAAGTAACGCAGCAGGGGCGGGGATTCAGCCATTTTTGACCGTATTGTCCCTTGGTACACCGACGCTACTATTTCCGGTAAGAGATTGTAAGACAGCTTCCCCGCTGTCATCTGAAGGATCTAAAAAATTTTCGCACTTATCCACCTGACCGGCAGAGCCCCCTGTCCCTGCCAGCCAGACGCTTATGCGTAAAGCCACAGCCCTGGCCTGATTCCAGAATACCAGGGCTGTAAGCAGCTGCAAAGCTTATCTGTCTTATTCTTCCGCTGTTCCAATCTGCTCCACCGGACGCTCCAGCACCTCCATGAATTCCTCGCCGGTGATCGTCTCCTTCTCATACAGGAATTTGGCGATTTCGTGAAGCTTCTGAATGTTGTCGGAGAGGAGCTTCCGGGCCTTCTCGTGCTCTGCCTTGACAAGCTCTACCACACGCCTGTCGATAAGGGAGGCCGTCTCCGGCGAGCAGGCCAGGGAAGTGTCGCCGCCCAGATACTGGTTCGATACCGTCTCCATAGCGACCATATCGAACTCGTCCGACATGCCAAAGCGGGTAATCATAGCCCTGGCAAGCTTGGTCGCCTGCTCGATATCGTTGGAAGCGCCTGTGGTAATCGAATGGAAGATCAGCTCCTCCGCCACACGGCCGCCGGTGAGCGTGGCAATCTTATTTTCCAGCTCTTCCTTCGACATCAGGTTGTGCTCGCCTTCATCCACCTGCATGGTGTAGCCAAGAGCGCCCGAGGTGCGGGGGATGATTGTAATCTTGTGAACTGGGGCAGAATGGGTCTGCAGAGCCGCCACCAGAGCGTGGCCTACCTCATGATAAGCCACAATCAGCTTCTCCTTATTGGAAAGCACCTTGTTCTTCTTCTGGTAGCCGGCGATGACCACCTCCACGCTCTCCTCCAGGTCGCTCTGCACCACGTATTTGCGGCCCTGGCGGACTGCCCGGAGCGCCGCCTCATTGATCATATTGGCCAGCTCCGCGCCGGAAGCGCCTGCCGCCGCCCGGGCGATGGCGTTGAAATCCACGTTATCGCCCATCTTTACCTTTTTCGCGTGTACCTTCAGAATATCCTCCCGGCCTTTGAGATCCGGAAGCTCCACCGGAACCCTCCGGTCGAAACGGCCCGGGCGCAGAAGGGCCGGATCCAGGGACTCCGGACGGTTGGTCGCCGCCAGAATCATGACGCCCTTGCGGCCGTCAAAACCGTCCATCTCCGTCAGAAGCTGGTTCAGGGTCTGCTCACGCTCGTCATTGCCGCCGTAACCGCCTCCGTCGCGCTTCTTTCCGATCGTATCGATCTCATCGATAAAGACAATGCAGGGAGCCTTCTCATTGGCCTGCTGGAACAGATCCCGCACCTTGGCCGCTCCCATGCCGACGAACATCTCCACGAACTCTGAGCCGGAGATTGAGAAGAAAGGCACATTCGCCTCGCCGGCCACCGCCTTCGCAAGCAGGGTCTTTCCGGTTCCCGGAGGGCCCACCAGCAGGGCGCCTTTTGGCATGGAGGCTCCAATCTCCGAATACTTCGCCGGGTTGTGCAGGAAATCCACAATCTCCTGAAGGATTTCCTTGGCCTCGTCCTCGCCCGCCACATCCGAAAAGCGGATGCCTGTGGTGGATTCCACGTAAATCTTCGCGTTGCTCTTGCCAAAGGTCATGGCGTTGCCCATGGCGCCGCCCATCCTCTTATTCAGGCTGCGCATCATCAGCTGGCCTGCCGCGATCAGGATGATAAAGGGCACCAGGGACATCAGAAGGGACATCCAGGGAGAGGCCTTCTCGATAATCTCCGTCCCGTAATGATCCACGTCCGCCTCCACCAGACGGTTCAGCAGCTCCGGATCGTTGAAAACTCCCGTCTCGTAATACTGCACCGGGTCGCTTTTATCCGAAAAAATAATCTTATTTTCTTCTTCCGCGATCTGTACCTCCTTCACCTGCTTATCCTCCAGCATGGAAAGGAAGGTATCATAGCCTACTTCATGGATCGCAGGCGTCAGCATCCTGGGAAACAGGAACAGATTCAGCAGAATCATAATCAGCACGACGACCGCGTAATAAAAGATAAATGGTTTTTTGTTGTTCTTGACTTCTTTCATTCTCTTCTCCTGTAAATGTAAAAGGGCAGTCTTGCGGACTGCCCGCCAGTATGAATGAAGTCTAGCATCTCGAAAGGAAAGATTCAATAAAGGATTTCTAAACAATTCTAAAAATTCTATAGGCTATAACAAGGCTGGCTTTGTGATTCTCTTTCCACTCTCCCTCACCCGTCCTGATTTCGCTCGATTTTTATTGATTTTTTCCCTTAAATCATATATAAATAAGAATAAATCCAACAGGAAGGGGTGCCATTCATGATTGTTACGGCGACTGAATTCAAAACCAATTTTGGCAAATACCTTGAAATGAGCACGAAAGAGGATATTTTCATTACCCGCAATAAGAAAGCCTTCGAGGAATTTGAGATTCCACTCCTTACTCCGTCAGAACTCCTGCAGCAAATCTCATAGAACAATCGAATCGCTCACAGCATTAACTTCATTTTCGTTTCATCTAAGAAAAAAGGAGCTTTTTATGGGATTCTGGATTTACATGCTGGTCATGGATTTGCTGATTCCCCTGACCATGATCATTTGGGGAAACTACTTTATGAAAAAAGCTCCGGCACAAATCAATTCCGTATTCGGATACCGGACGCCCATGTCTATGAAGAATCAGGACACCTGGGAATTTGCCCACAAATACTGCGGAAAAATCTGGTATATCTGCGGCTGGATCCTGCTGCCGCTGACCACCATTGGGATGCTTCTGGTCATAGGAAAGGGAGAAGATTGCGTCGGAACAGCCGGAGGGATGCTCTGCGCAGTGCAGCTCATCCCTCTTGCCGGCGCGATTCTTCCGACCGAACTGGCTTTAAGAAAAAATTTTGATAAAAGCGGGAAGAGGCGCCAGCCGCCTCGTTGAGACCGGGAGCAGTCCCGGACTCCTTTTTGGGAGGCCGAAGCCGCACGCAGCTACAGGCTCTCCTCTCGGATACTGTCGATGATATTTTCCCGCCGCATTTTGCTGCGGGCATAGAGCATGGCCGCGAAGACCACCGCGAACACGCTGACGACGGCCACGGGAATGCTGGCCGCCGGAATTCGAAAGCCCGTGGCCCAGCTTGCCGACACGACCCGGTAAATCTCATAGGTGACCAGAAGGGCCGCCGGAATCCCGAAAAGCAGAGCCTTAAGCCCATAGAACAGGCACTCGAAGTTCAGCATCCGGCTCATTTCCTTCGGGGTCATCCCCACCGAGGACAGCACCGCGAATTCCCGGCGCCGCAGAAGAAAGGCGGTGGAAATCGTATTGAATACGTTGGCTGCCGCGATCAGGGAGATCAGCACAATGAAGCCATAGGTAAACACATCCACCGTCAGCAGCAGGTTTTTCTCTGTCTCCACCTGCTCCGCCTCATCATTTACAAAGGCGTAGCCGCCGTCCGTCTCCATCCATCCGCTTACCATCGTCTGAATGCGCTCCGCAGTCTTCCGGTGGTCCTCCGCCTTCAGGTACAGGGTGTGCTGCGTCAGATAAAGATCCGCCCTCTCTCCGGCCAGCTCCCGGAACCGGCTCTCCGGCATCACCAGATACAGGCCGGAATAGCCCGCGAAGATATTCATGGGGCCTTCGTCCACAAAGGCAGTCACCTGCAGGCGCAGGCGCTGCTGGTACTCCTCTTTGGGAACCTCCTCTTCCGTCCCGCCTGCTTCCTCTGCCGCGGCCACAGCCGCAGACAGGCCCTCTGAATCCGTCAGAATCAGTTCCACCTGGGTATTTTCATGGCTCAGGATGTCATAGCTTACATATCTTTCTTCCTCTCCGTCATAAACGAACTGCACCTTCTGGTACGCCACGGCCCCCGGAATCCCGTCTGTCCCTTCCGCGTCTGTCTCCCGGACGCCCTGTTCGGCCAGCCACACCTCATAATCCGCGTCTTCCAAAAGCAGGAGGTTTACGCTCACGGGCAGCTTTACCCAGCCGTCTTCTCCGCCCTCCCCCTCTGGATTATCAGCACGAATCTCTTCTGTCAGACCTGCCGGATCCGCCAGACACTCCGCATAAACCCAGGATGTTTTCAGCGCCTCTTCCACGCCCTCTATCCTGCGTATCGCTCCGCTCAGCCCAATCAGCCGGCTGTCACCCGAAAATCCCGCGCCCGGTTCCCCGGCTTCTGTATTCCCGGCCTCCAGATCCCCGGCTTTCCGATCCCCGGCCTCCGAATCGCCTTCCTCCAGATAGACGGAGATATCATAGTCCGCCAGCTGCGTCACACCAAACATGCTCTCTCTTAGATACATGGAAAAGGAGCTGGCGGAAATAAACAGCACAATGCTGACAAACAGGGAAAAAATCGTCGTCCTGTACTGTCTTTTATCCCGGGAAAAATGCCTTCCGGCTACCAGGGCAGATAGTCCGAAGAAACGGTAGGAAAGCCTTCCCCCGCGGATTCTGGCGGGACTTACGCCTGCCTCTTCTTTTTTGCTCCTGCGCACATCCTTGGACTGCCGGATGGCCTCGACAGGCGGGATCTTCGCCGCCCTGCGGGCCGGGATCCAGGCGGAAATCAGGACGGTGGCAAAGGCGGCGAGCGCTGCAGTGAATACTGCAGGCCAGGCGACATGAAGCCCCATCACCACCGTGCTGTCGGAAGCTACCAGATAGGCAAAGTACCGCCCGGTAAATGAAAGCGTCACGCCGATTCCCAGAATTCCCGCCCCGATTCCAAGGGGAATGCCCACGCCGCCCAGAATCAGGGCTTCCCGGAGCACCATCCCCCGAAGCTGCCGGGGCGTGGCGCCCACCGAGGCCAGAAGCCCGAACTGCCTGGTACGGTCGCTGACGGAGATGGCAAAGGAGCTGTACACAAGCGAAATCCCTCCTGTCATGATAAGCAGGATCAGAATCGCGCCAAGCCCGTAGAGCATTCGCATATAGGGCCGATTCTGGGAATTTCCCAGGAAGCGCATCAGCTCCGAATTGGAAATCTGTTCATACCCTGCCAGCCTTTCGTCCGCGTACGGATAGGCGTCCGATACGCGGCGGGTCCGGTAAAAGCAGGTATAGGAGGCGTCCGCCGCCGGGTTCTCCTCCATCCGCGTCAGGCAGAAGACGGCCGGGTGGCTGGCGCTTTGCAAAAAGGCAGGAGAGCTGATAACGCCCACCACCGTGCAGCTCCTCGTCTCCTCCGAAGCCAGCTCTTCCGCAAGCTCTATGCCAGACGTTCCTTCCTTCTGGCGGTAAATCAGAGGATTGTAAGGGCCGAGCGTCTCCCCGCCAAGCTTCCTCTCTCCAAGCTCCAGCTCCAGCGTACCGCCGATTTCCACATCCGTAAGTCCCCAGTCCATTGCGCTTTTGGAAATGGCGATCTCGCCGCTGTTTTCCGGCATCCGCCCCTCTTCAAGTTCAATAGGCATCATATCCGTAAAGCCGTCCGCCAGAGCCGCCACGTAAAAATAGGGCTTGTGGAAGCTCTCGATTTGCCCCTCCGTGATCCCCGGAATTTTTGCGTAGCCAAGCTCCTGCCAGAGAGCCAGCCCGGCCGTCCGCTCATCCGCCTTAAGCTCCTCTATCTTTTCCGCCGGAAGCCCGAAGGCCGCGCCGTACCAGTTTCCCTGGTTCTCGATGGACACGTCTATCATGTACTGCCGGAGGCTGGAGATGAACGTCGTCACCGCCGTCAGCATGGAGGCTGCCAGCAGGATCCCGATCACCGTCACCAGGGTCCGCGTCCTGTTTTTCTTAAGGGTTTTGACCGTCACGCTGGTAAATACGTTCTTCATCGGCGGATCACCTCGTCTCTGGCGATTCTGCCGTCCTCGATGGCGATGATGCGGTCCGCCTGCAGGGCCAGGCTCTCGTCATGGGTAATCATGATCAGGGTCTGGCCGAATTTCCGGTTGGACAGCTTTAAAAGCTCCATGATCTCCTGGCTGTTCTTCGAGTCCAGGTTGCCGGTCGGTTCGTCCGCCAGGACGACGGCCGGAGCGTTCATCAGCGCCCGGCCGATGGAGACCCGCTGCTGCTGGCCGCCGGAAAGCTGGTTGGGAAGGTGTTTCCTCCGGTCCTGGAGATTCAGGATGGCAAGCAGCTCCTCCAGCCGTTCCCGGTTGACCGGACGGCCGTCCATCAGCACCGGAAGCGTGATATTTTCCTCCACATCCAGCACCGGGATCAGGTTGTAGAACTGGTAAATAAGCCCTACCTCCCGCCGCCGGAAGATGGCCAGCTGCTCCTCCTTCTGGCTGTAGATGTCTTTGCCGTCCAGCCAGACCTTTCCGAAGGTGGGCCGGTCCACCCCGCCCAGGATGTGGAGCAGGGTCGATTTTCCCGAGCCGGAGGGCCCGATGATCGCCACAAACTCTCCCCGCTGAATATAAAAAGATACGTCATCCAGGGCGCGTACCTCGTTTTCCCCTGATCCATAAATCTTCGACAGGTGATCCGCCTTTAATACTTCCATACTGACTGCTCCTCTCCGCCCGGCGGGTCTTCGCCGGAGCTGTCCCGGGGCGCGCCCCGGTTTTCAGATTTTCCTTCAGTATAGCAGGAGCAGGTGACGCCCCCGTGACTGGAACGTGACAAAAGTGTCACTTTCCCTACACCACGCCCTTATAGAAGCGTAAAGTAAACTGCGCCCCGCCCTCCGGCCGGTTCCCGGCCTTCACCGTCCCGTTCTGGGCATTTACAATCATCCGCGCCAGGGAAAGGCCGATTCCCACGCCCGTCCCAAAGGACTGCTTTCCCTGATAAAAGCGCTCAAAAAGATGGGGCAGATCCTCCGGATCGATGCCCGGCCCGTCGTCCTCGATGATAAATTCTGTATAAAGGCTGTTTTCCCGGGCCTGGATCCGCAGCGTACCGCCTTCTCCCGCATGCTCCAGGCAGTTTTTGATGATATTGCTTAGGGCTTGCGTGCTCCACTCCGGATCGCCCTCGAAGGCCGCCTCCTCTTCCAGCTCAAGCTCCGCTCTCTGGCTGCGGATTTCCATGGGAATGCCAAAAGGCTCCAGAGCCGCCCGCACAAGCCTTCCTGCGTCCACACGCTCCTTTGTGAAGACAGCTGTCCCCGCATCGATGCGCGCGATTTTAAGCAGTGCCTCTACCAGCCAGGATATCCTCTCCTGGAGCTGTCCCGCTTCATAGATCCGGCGCCGCCTCTCTCCCTCGTCCCGCTCCCCAGGCAGCCTGGCAAGCAGCAGGTTCAGCGAAGTCAGCGGCGTGCGCAGCTGATGGGAAATATCCGCCAGGGAATCGCAGAGATATCTCTGTTCCCTCTGCAGGCGGTCAGACTGCTCCTGAAGCCTGGAAATCAGCTTCTCCAGCTCGTTGGCCAGGATCGCCAGCTCTCCTTCCTGGTACTCCTTCAGATTCAGCGGGCGCCCTCCGTGGAGCAGCTGATCGGCCGCCGACGCCAGCTCCTCCAGCTTCCGGTAACGCCGGACGGTAAAGCCTGTCCACAGAGCCGTAAAAGCCAGGCCCAAAGCCCCTGAGATCACCGCGCAGCCTCTCTGCCCCGGAAAGCAAAGCAGGCACAGCGCCACAGCAAGGGCCCACAAAAGCAGCGACAGCAGAAGCTGCCGCGCAAATTCTCTGTTTCTCAGATAACGCAAGGCTTCCCCTCCTTCCGATGCATCCACAGGGCGCTATTCACTGCTATTTACAGCACGCCCTACTCTCCCAGCTTATATCCCAGTCCCCGCACCGTGCGGATAATCGTGGGATTCTGCGGGTCTGTCTCAATCTTTTCCCGCAGCCGCTTGATATAGACAGTCAGCGTATTGTCATTTACAAATTCTCCAGCCGCGTCCCAGATTTCCTCCAGAAGCTTTCCCCTGGAGAGCACCATCCCCTTATGGTTCAGGAAAAAGAGAAGCAGCCGGTACTCCAGAGCCGTCAGGAAGCAGTCCTGCCCTTTCTTCGTCACTGTGGCCCGCACCGTATCCACCCGCAGATCCTCAATTTCCAGCACCGCCTGGCTCTTCCCGCAGCGACGCAGGACGCTCCGGATCCGGGAAATCAGCTCCCTTGGCCGGAAGGGCTTGCTCACATAATCCTCCGCCCCCAGCTCCAGCCCCGTGACCACGCTGAACTCATCCCCCGAAGCCGTCAGGAAAATCACCGGGAGATCGAAAGCCGCCTTCACCGCCGAGCAGAGGGAAAAGCCGTTGCCGTTTTTCAGGGACACATCCAGAAGCAAAAGGTCAAAGCCTTCCTCCTCCAAAGCCTCAAGGGCCTCCTTCTGCCCCTCCTCGGCCCGGACCTGGAAGCCCTCCGCCCGGAGCACCGCGCTTAAATTTTTTATGATATCTTTGTCGTCTTCCACCAGAAGAATCCGGGACATCGCTCTCTCCTTTTTCGTACATTCTTTTGTCCTATACGATACCACAGACGCGCTCTGCTGGTCAACAGGGCCTGCTTCCGCTGCCGGAAACAGCTTCCAGAATTAATTTACATTTTTTCTTATATCAGGTGGATTTATCCATATTTTTCATCTATAATGAAAGCAGCGAAAGCAAATTTTATTATTTACAGGAGAGAAATTTACAATGAAATGGTACCAAAGAACTGGCTGGATTCTTGTGTTTCTGATTTTCTTTTTCCCCATAGGCTGCTATCTGATGTGGAAATACCGGCCCGGGTGGAATAAATGGGTGAAATGGCCGCTTACGGCAGTTTTCGGCCTCTGGTTTCTCGCCATCGCAGCCACGTCCCTTACCCCGGCCTCCAGCCCAGACTCCCTGACGCTTAGCGAAGCCCCGGAAACGCCGCTTGCCCCCGGCGAATCTGTCACTCTGAAACTGCAGACTGCCCCTGCAAAGTTTCCCTTAAGAGGACTGTCTTACATTTATGACCCGGCGATGATCGAAGTGGAAAAGGGCGCGCAAGACGACGAAATTGTCGTGACAGCAAAAGAGACACCTGGAACAGCCGCCGTCTGTGCGCAGACTTCCGACGGAGAGGCTGTCAGCAATATTGTCCTGATTGATATCGAGGATCTTGCCACCGCAGAAACTGCCCAGGCCGATCTGGACGCCAAAATCCAGGCAGCCGTAGACGAAGCCCTGGCGGAATCCCAGGCGCTCCTGGCGGAAAAAGAAAGCGAGCTCAGTGAAATCAGCGGGCTTCTGGAAGAGACACAGGACGAGCTGGAAGAGACAAAGGCAGAATTGGAGCAGACACAGGACGAACTGGAAACCGCAGAAGCCGCCAATTCCAGAAGCTCCGGCTCCTCTTCCGGTTCACAGGCTTCCGACTCCATCACAGACAATGCTTCCTCACAGTCCGCAGATACCGGAATTACCAATTCCCAGACTGTCCTTATCACCCGGACAGGCAGTAAATACCACACGCACAAATGCGGAAACGGCACATACTACGAAGCCACCCTGGACGAAGCGCTTGCCAGAGGTCTCACTCCCTGCGCAAAATGTTATTAAATTTCCTTTCCCAGCTGTTTTCCCGCTGTCTTACAGCGGAAACGGGGCGTCCTGAATTTCCCTTCAGGACGCCCCGCGCCATAACACCATAGGAATACTTTCTTATTTTTTCACCCGGCGTTTTCCCGTCAGAGATTCCACCGTCAGCTTCAGCACCCGCGTATGGGGCACGATGGCCTCGTTGTAATGGAAACCGGCCGGAACTGGATAGTGCTCCATCAGGATATCGAGCGCCTCCTTTTTCTGCTCCTCCGGCACATCCTCCACCACGCCGAAGCCTATCACGCTTTCATAGCACATGGTGCAGTTTCCGCGCTCCATCTCGGTAAACAGCATATGGCCGCAGTCCATCTCGAAACAGACCTTATTGTTCCGGGAAAGCAGATCATACTTCATGCCCGTCTGGGCTCCATGAAAATACAGGGTTATCTGCTGCCCGTCCACCGCCATCCCGAAATTCAGCGGAACCATATAAGGATACTCGCCGCCCTGCATGGCAATCCGGCAGACGTCGCATTTTTTCATAACCTCCAGGATCTCATCAAAATCCCGGATCTCCCTGTCGTTTCTTCTCATGACTGCTCATCTTCCTTTTTCGCGGGGCCGGCAATCTTCCCCATCAGCATGACAATCAGCGTCAGAATGGCGATCACCACAAAGATGCCGACCATTCCCTTCAACATAATCTGCAGCGCAATTATCAGATTCTCCATCATATCCGCACACCTCCTACAGATAAGCAGCCACAAGGCTGATTACAAGTCCTCCGGCGATTACAGACGCAATCTGTCCGGATACGTTTGCTCCGATGGCATGCATCAGGATGACGTTCGTCGGATCCTCTTCCATGGCCATCTTCTGTACCACACGGGCGGACATCGGGAAAGCGGAGATGCCTGCCGCGCCAATCATCGGGTTGATCTTCTTCTTGCGGAACAGATTCAGGAACTTGGCAAGAAGTACGCCGCCGATGCTGTCAAATACAAAGGCAATCAACCCGATGAGCATGATCAGAAGCGTATCTACATTTACAAAGGCGTCCGCGCGCATACTGAAGGAAATCGTGATTCCCAGAAGCAGAGTGATCAGATTTGCCAGGGTATTCTGCGCCGTATCGGACAGATTTCCCAGCACGCCGCACTCACGCAGCAGGTTTCCGAACATCAGGAAGCCCACCAGAGCCACAGACTGGGGAGAAATCAGTCCCACCAGGAAGGTTACAATGATTGGGAACGCGATCTTCATCCTCTGGGAAACAGTTCCCGGTGTATAGTCCATATGGATCCGGCGCTCCTTCTTGGTGGTTACCAGACGGATCGCGAAGGGCTGTACGATGGGCACCAGGGCCATGTACGAATAGGCCGCCACCGCAATCGGGCCCACATACTTCGAATGCAGCACCTGGGACACCAGAATCGAGGTCGGGCCGTCGGCCGCTCCGATGATACCGATGGAAGCAGCGTCCGCGATATCAAAGCCCAGCAGCACCGCCACACAGATGGCAAAGAAGATACCGAACTGAGCGCCTGCGCCGAACAGGAACATGGACGGCATGGACAGAAGCGGTCCAAAGTCAATCATCGCTCCGATACCGATAAACAGCAGAATCGGCAGCGCCTCGGACGCCTCGATGCCTACATTGTACAGCCACTCAATGATGCCATTCACCACGCCGATGCCTTCCATCTCCTGGTTAATCACGCCAGACAGCGGAAGGTTTACCAGAATCGCTCCAAAGCCCATGGGCAGAAGAAGCGCCGGCTCATAGTCCTTCTTGATTGCCAGGTAGATGAGCACGATGCCTACCACGTACATCACGGCCTGCTGCCAGGTGATGGACAAAAGCCCCTCCCATAAAAAACTCAAATCCATTTTCTTTCCTCCTTATGTTTACGCAAATCGAGACTCCTGACGTTCCCGCCAAAAGTCTCTCTTATTCTAC
>CALWBB010000035.1 GCA_944375885.1 uncultured Merdimonas sp. | reverse complement strand
GCCCCTACTTGGAATCCTCCGTCTGAATCTTCCGTTCAAAGCCGCCCTCCGAAGCCCATTCACCGGCTGCCCTGCGCCCCGTTTCCACCCTCCGGGACTCTCTGTGGCCTGACGTACGCCAGCTACTCTTCTTCTTCACAGGTTTCTCATGTATAACGTTACTGGTATTATATGCGTATCCGGGGCCGTTTGTCAACCGTTTTTTTCGCGGAAGGCCTGCAGGCCCGCTGCTGGTTACGGTTTACAGCGCCGTTACTGCCGCTTATATTCCCTGCCCAGATAGTAATGAGCCTTGAAAAACACCAGCACCAGCCAGTAGCAGAGGGTATAATGTCCTTTCTTCATCAGCCAGATATAAAGCCGGATAGAGGAAGACAGCTTGTCCATCGTGTGGTGCTCAAAGGCTTCCCGGACTTTCGGATCCTCGCAGATGGCGCGGACATTGGCAGTGACCGCCTTACGCCCCGCTTTATAGTTCCGGTAAATCTCGTTTTTGACAGCCAGGACTGTCATGCTCAGGAAATCATTGCGGATCTGAGGTTCAAAATCATAGACATTCTTTTCCCGGCTGATAAAAAGCAGGCGTTCCGCAAGCAGACGCACCTTATCCATATACGCTCCATCATATTTTCCCGTGATGGACTGCTTGTTGATCCAATAGTGGTAGGGATAGAAATTCTGCACCACGCAGAGCTTCCTGGCGTCCAAAAGCGCCGGGAAGGTGATCTGCATATCTTCCCCCAAAGCCACCTGGTCGTCGCAGTACTTCTCATTGGCACGCAGAAGCTCCGCGCGGAACAGCTTAGTGACCCGGGCTGGCTGCAGCGTCCTCCCAAAAAAATAGCCGTCGTTAATCAGGAAGGGGAACAGGTTCTCAATCTCCCTGCGGCTGTAGACCTCTTTCCTGAAGTTTGAGATCTCCTCCCGTTTGGGAATCTTGGGATCCTCAAAGTCATAGACCAGCCCGCAGACAGTCATATCCGCCTGCTCTCTCTTGGCTAGGGCCAGCATCCTCTCATACATATCCGGATCGATCCAGTCATCGCTGTCTACAAAGCCGATATAGGTTCCCGAGGCGAGGACGAGGCCCGCCTTCCAGGCAGACGTAAGTCCTCCGTTCTTTTTATGGCACACCCGGATCTGCTCGTAACGCGAAGCGTATTCATCACAGATCGCGCCAGAGCCATCTGTAGAACCGTCGTCCACCAGAATCATCTCCAGCCCCTTTACGGTCTGTGCCAGGATACTGTCCACGCAGCGCTTCAGGTACCGCTCCACATTGTAAACCGGGACAATCACGCTGATCTCGTATTCCCCGTTTTTTTCCCTGCTGTTTTCTTTACTGCTTTCCATTCTCACTCTTAACCCTATCCAAAAGTTTCCGGTAGATCCCCGGACAGGCCAGGAACAGCCGGTAGCCTACCGCCGTGCGCAGAGGGAACCTGCCATAGGGGCGCACCCTTTTTAGTCCCTGCCGGACAAAGGAGCGTATCTCCTCCTGCTGCTCCCCGCTTCCCGGCAGGTGATCCCGCAGTCCGAAATAGATGTCGATGCTGCCGTCCGCAAAGGCCTGAAGCCCCGGAACCATCAGTTCCCGGTATCCTTTCTGTTCAAAATAGTCCATCCGTTCTGCCACGGCGTACACCCAGTCCATGCGCTTCGGGTTAAAGCCCCGGGTAATGCTGGCCGGGGTGACAAAATACCCGTAAAGGGAAGAATCCACGTACACTGCCTGTTTCACCAGATCATAAATCCGGTACGTGGTCGCCTCATCCTCGTGGATCCGGCCCAGGGGATAGCGGATCTTACCAAACAGCTCCCGGCGGTACAGCTTATTCCAGGCTACCACAAAGTAAGCCCCATCCGGCCTGTACAGGTTCTCCAGCATCTTACGGCCGCTGTAAACTTCCGCCTTCCCGCTTCCATGCTCCGGGATCGGCTGTTCTCCCCGCACGTATTCCCAGCGGCAGACGCCCAGATCGCTGCCCGTATCCAGGCAGGCCCGGTACAGCCGCTCCAGGAAATCCGGCGCCAGATAGTCATCGGAGTCCACAAAGGCCAGCCAGGCCCCTTTTGACTCCTCGATCCCTGTATTGCGCGCTCCGGAAAGGCCGGCATTCTCTTGATGGATCACCCGTACCCGCCCGTCTTCCCGGGCATACGCGTCGCAGATGGCCGGGCAGCCGTCTGGAGACCCATCGTCCACCAGGATTACCTCTATCTGCGTATACGTCTGGGCCAGCACGGAATCCACGCAGCGGCGCAGGTATGCTTCTACCCGGTAAACCGGGATGATCACGGAAATCAGCCTGTCATCCATAGCCTTACTCCTCTTTGCTGGCTTTCTGCCGTCTCCTCACCAGGGCTGCCCTAAGCTCACAGAGCTGATAAGCAGTCCGGATCCATCCCCTTCGCAGGCAGAAATGGATCATTTTATAATCCAGGGCCTTCAGGGCCACCTTCCCGGACGCTTCCAGAAGCTCCCTGTCCTGGCAGAAGCCTTCTATAATGCCCAGCTTTTCCTGTTTCGTCTTTTCCTGGTCGAAGGGAAGCGCCTCCACCTGATCCAGGACATCCTGAAAGAGGCGGGCGTTGATCACGCCGCTCTCGTCCTCATGTCCGGACAGCTCCCGGTAAAACTCCCGGCTCTCCTTCCAAATCCGCTTGGCAAGCGTAAGCCTGTCTGCCCGCTTCTGTGAGGAAAGGCTCGCGCCGGTGTCATCCTGGATGTAATGGCAGAGGGCCTCCTTCACCACTGCTATCCCATCTGTCCGCCTTAAGTAATCCAGGTTGAACAGAAGATCCTCCCCCAGGTTTAGGCTCTCGTCGAACCTTCCGGCCAGCTCCCGCCGGTACAGTTTGTTCCAGGGCATATTCATGAAGCCCTGTCCATAAAGGGAAAGGAAATTTTCCTCTCCGCTATGACCTGGGACACTGGGAATCCGGACAATGTCCCTCCCCTGATAATGGTGGTGGAACCCGCAGATCGCGATATCGTCTTCCCCGATGCCTTCCAGCAGCTTTTCCGCCATCTGAGGTTCCACATAATCGTCACTGTCAGAAAACATCAGGTATTCCCCTTTGGCAGCCTCAATGCCTGCGTTCCGGGCAGAGGATACGCCCCCGTTTTCCTTATGGATCACGCGGATCCGGACATCTTCCCGGGAAAGGGCGCTGCAAAGGGCGCCGGAACCATCGGTAGAACCGTCGTCCACCAGGATAATCTCCAGATCGCCCTCCGTCTGGGAAGACAGGCTCCTCACACAGCGTTCCAGGGTATTTTTGCTGTTATAGATTGGTACGATCACGCTTATCATGATTTGCCGCTCCCCTCCCCGTTATGACGATGGAAAAGCTTATTCTTTACGGTGCCCAAAACCATCAGCCGCTCCCTCTTTCTCAAGATCACAAAAAAGTTCACCACCAAAGCCAGAGGGCCGGCAGCCACCCCGACTCCTGCCAGCTTCACCCAGCTGTCGATCTGGATAAACAGTTCAAAGGGAAGGGCTACCAGACACACTGCCCCGATGGACAGAAAGCCCAGCAGGATATCACGGTAAAAGGTATACCACTTCACTTTCAGGCAGTAAGAGGCGTACAGCGGTGTAAACAAAAGATTGCGCAGCAGGTTGAAGATCGTGCTGATCCCCACAATCACATACATTCCCGCAGCGTCCGACTCTACTCTCCCCAGCAGCAGGAAGACCGCGATAATCGTCAGCACTCCGCTCATAATGATGACCATGGAATTCAGCCTGACCCGCTTCAGTATCAGGAATACGTGGTACAAAACCTGGATGCTGGCGCTGACAAAATAAGTTCCCACGTTCAGGAGGGCCAGGATATACAGTTCTGTAGAATCCTGCGTCCCGCCTACCCACAGCTCAAAAAAGCTTTTCCCGAACACCGTAAGAAAGGCAATCGGGATGCTGATAATAAAAATCATGATCCGGTCGGCGCTGGCGATAATATCCAGCAGCTGCTGCTTATCCTTTTTCGCGTACGCGATGGTCATCTGAGGATTGAACACGCCGGCGATCGTTCCCATCAGGTTCGTGATCACCGTCGGGATCTGCCCGGAGATCGACACAGTCGTCATGGCTGCAGCGCTGATCATAATATTCGCAATCGTAGTGTTCAGCCCATCCAAAAGAAGCTGCCCCAGCCGGGTCACCGAATTCCATGCTCCCAGCGATACCAGTTCCCACACCTTTTTCCAGCGGAAATCCCTAAGCCGCAGCCTCATGCCAGGAAGAAGCTTCCGGGTGAATATCAGGTTGGCGGCCGCCTGGATCACTGTGGAGGCCACCGACGCGCAGCCTACATAGAAAAGGTACGGACGGAAGCACAGGTAGCACAGGGCCAGCACGCCCAGGCGGATCAGCTCCCCCAGCATCGTAGACACAGAGCTTAGCTCCAGCCTGTCCCTGCTGTAGCAGGCCACGCTGAATACGGAGGTGATGATGCTGATCGTAAAATTCAAAAAAATGAAAAAGAAAAGCAGCTGGATATCTGGAAGGCTGGCCCCCGCAGGAATCTGAAAGATCCTTCCCAGGTACACGATGACAACCAGGGCCGGAACCATAAAGACAGCCGCCATGATCACATTCGCGAAGAAGACCGAGGAAAAATACTGCCCCGCCTCCTCCTTTTCATCCCTGTGGATCCGGATGGTAATAAACCGGCTCGCCATCGTATTGAGCGCCGACACCACAATCTGCGCCGCCGACACAAATTTATTCGCAATGTCCGTAAAGCCGTAGGCGTTCGGAATCATGCTTTCTATGACAGGCACCAGCACAAAGCCTAGAAGCATGCTGACCGCAAAGGCCGTCAGCTGGGCCGTCATATTAATTGCAACCCGTCTTTTATTCATGTTCAGTCTTCTCCTACAGCACCAGAACCGCTTTGATCAGGTACATAATGGCCAAGATCTGGCCGATAAAGCCAGCGTACATAAGTCCTCTCTCCGGGCTTTTCTCCCAGGTAAGCCGTCTGTTCCTCACTGCCAGCAGAAGCGCCGGCATGAACGGGATAAAATAGCGCCCCTGGACTCCCTCGATGGACACATTTCCATAAGGCGTCCAGGTCAGAAGCATCCCCGCCAGGATGATCCCAGCGCAGGCCGCGCAGGTGAAAGCAATCCACCATTTCTGCCCGCTCTTTACATACATGGGTTCCTCCCGCGTCTTCAGGGCCGATAGAAGCAGCAGCAGCCAGAAGAGCATGGAGATCACCTCGGAAATCTCGATCTCCACCCAGCCCATTTTCTGTCCCACCAGGGATTCCAGGTAAAAGGCTGTCTTATCGCTGAGCGTATTGGCAAGCATCCGCACAAGCTCCAGGGGCTGGGACAGGAAATAGCCAATGGTATAAGCCGAAGTCATAGAGGAGCCGACGGTAGCCGTGGCCTCCGTCGTCATGGCAATCGTACTCACTGTGCCCGTATTCTGGTTCAGGAAGCAGAGTACCGGCAGCAGGAACAGGCCTGCGGCGCAGATATTCCGGATCCGCTTCCCGCCAAACCGCTTCGCGGGGATCAGGAAGATCAAAAGGGCCAGCGGCAGGTAGACGCCGCTCTTTCCGTACACCAGGATGATGCCAAGGATCCCAAGGCCCAGCATATCCGTGCCTTTGAGCTGCTTTTCCCCAAAAGTCAGAGACAGGCACCAGCTGATGAACAGGAAGCTGACTCCCGTGATCACCGCGTCATAGGAAAAAGAAGTGCACTGCTGCAGGTTCATCGGCAGGATCGCCAGCAAAAACAGCGTACTCTTCCCAAAGGGAAGCTTTTTCATGGCAAAATACGAAAGCACCGCAAAGCCCAGAAGGCTGAACCAGCGCCCCAAAAGCAGCATCGGCACCGTCCCCAGGTGAAGAAGTCTTGCCAGGCTCATGCCAAGCACCGCCGGCAGGTAGATGATCATGGGCGCCCCCGTGACAGAGGTCGCTTCTGCCTCCACCAGCGTATCATCTTCCACCATCGTAAACAGGCCATCGTAAATATTCTTATAATTCTCCAGGCTGGGATTCGATGTGAACTCCAGCTTCGTATCGTCCTCTCTCTTGAAGCATTTATTTTCCCCCGCCGACGGGATCCCCAGCAGGGTATTGGAATGGCGGTAGGCCATGTCGATGTGATAGGATTCGTCCGGCGTCATATAGGGCGTCAGCACAAAGTTATAAAGGACTCCCAGGCACAGGATCATAAACACAAAAACCTTCTCAATCCGGCAGCGGCGCAGGAACGCCAGATAATAAAACCCGGCCGCCATAAATTCCGCAAAAAGGAAGAGCCCAAAGAAATACTTTTTCAGGAACAGGTTGAAATACGTATGGGCGTTCATGCTCAGCCTGTGCCCACTCTCTTCCCCGTCCACATACAGGGGGTTGTCCTGATAAAAGCCTTCCGGCGTCACAATCACTGACAGGCCGCTGTCAAAAAGCTCTTCTGAAAACACCAGCCGAATCTCATAGGTGTGCCCTCTGGTGGCAGTCTGAGAGCTGTCAAAAATAAGCCCCATATACTGGCCGTCCAGCAGTGTAGACGCATCGACGTCCGCTGCGCACAGAAGGCTTCCCGAAGCCTCGGAGCCTGTCTCTTCTCCTGGATTTTCCCCAGACAGCCCTTCTGTCACATCCCGCACCTCAGCGTGGATCACGCCGTCCCCGGTGAAATCTTCGCTTAAATCCATGCGGACTCCCAGTCCTACCAGCTCGTCCTCCTCCGTCGTATAGTACTGGACAAGTTCCCTGCTCTGTGCTGTCACCGGAAGCAGTTCCCCGTTGTCCCGCATAACTACTTCCCGGTGGGTGCTGTTCATAGCTTTGCGGATCTGCACATCATAGGCATAATAAAAGACCAGGGCCACGAGAAGGAGCAAAAAACCAAGCCCCAGAAGCTTTCTGTGTTTCCGGCAGGCAGCCCGGAGGCGTCCAAGGAAGCACGCCAAAAAGCCGCAGCCCTTCTCTTCTGGCACCTGAGCGGCAGAAATTCCTGCCTCCGCGCCGTTCCTCGCCGCTCCGGGAGCTTCTTTTCTTCCCTGCAGAAGGAAGAACATGCCGCCAAGCACAGCCAGCATAGCCGTAACCAGCAGAGGCTTCTTCACATGATGCACCTGCGTCCGGTACACTGCATTGTAAATCAGGTTCTGCTCCAGGCTTTTGCCATTCTGGTAAGACTCCCCACTGGTCTGGCTCTCTGTATTCAGCCAGATATAAGGCCCTTCCTCTATATTTTCCCCGGTAATCACCACAGTAACCGCATCGCTTTGGGGTTCCTTCGCAAAATCCACCCCCCAAAAGGCTTCCACTCCCAAATCTTCCAATTCATAAGACTTGGAAGCCAAAAGCTCCCCTGTCAGCGCGTCATAGGCAGCTATCTCTATCCTGCCCTCCGTCAGGTTCTTCCCATCTGCCGTAAAATAAAAAGAAAGCTGGCCAAGCGCCTGCCCGTCTGGCTGATAGTCAAACTGCAGTTCTGTTCCGTCAGTAATTTCTTCTGTCTTCAGTTTTAAAGAAGGCTTGCCGATTCCTTCAAGCCCCCGTGATTCCATCTGCTCATGAGGAATCAAAACCGAGATGACGAAATAGAGTATGCAGAGCACCGCATACCCTATCGCCCATTTTTTCTTATTCACCAAGTCCATTCTCCACGGCAGCCACCATAGCGGCAAGCGCCTCCTTTTCATCCACGCCGCTGCATTGGATCTCGATCTCATCTCCCGACTGCACACAGGCCCCCAGCACACTTAAGACGCTCTTGGCATTCGCCGTCGTCCTGTCAAATGTAAATGTGACTGAAGACTTAAACTGCATCGCTGTCTTACAGAGAATCCCTGCCGGCCTTAAATGTAACCCTGTTGGATTTTGAATGACTACTTTCTGACTTACCATGCCGCATACCTCCCGTTTTTCTCATTTTGTAACTGCAGGTCAAGATGTCTCACCGGCCGCTTCTTCAGCCGGCTCATTATCCTGTCCCGGCGTCTCTTCCCCGTCTGAAGGATTCTGGCTGCCTTCCTCAGGATCGTCTCTTCCCGGAGTACTTTCCTCCGGAACATCCTCATCCGCCGCACCGGTTCCGTTTCCGGTCACAGTTCCCGTTCCGCCTCCAGTTCCGGGCGCGGTTCCAGTTCCTGTTCCCGTTCCCGCAGCGGAGGTTCCTGTGGCCCGCACCAGTTCAAAGTCCACCTCTGCCTCTTCCATCAGACTGTAGGCATCTCCTGGCAGCGTGACCTCCAATGTCTCGGAATATTCGCCTTCTTTTCTGGAATACCCTTCCAGATTCAGTGTCGCAGTTATCTCCCCGATATCCAATTCCGCCAGCTCCGCGCTCGTGCCCATGACGGTCAGCTCCACATTCTCCAGTTCCCCGAAATCCACCTCGTATCCCCTGGGAACATTCTTGAGGGCTATCTCTGATACCGGAATATCCACAGTTCTTCCCTGTTTCCTCTCCAGTTCCACCGCCACGGCGATATTAGCCTCTTTCTCGTCCACCAGCCGGATTCCATCCGGCAGGTATGGGGTGATCTCTATGGTCGTCTGGAGGTTCTCCGAAATGCCGTCTATATTAACTGCCTCGTCCGGTATCACGATCTCCGTCACGCTTGTGATCACATCGGAAGTACCCGCTATCTCTACACTCTCCGGCTTATAAGAAATGGAACTGAAGCTGTAATCCGAATCCGGGATGCCTGTATAGCCTATCCGCAGCGGCACCGTCTTGGTCCGCAGCATCGTGACCTTCACATCCATGCCTTCCTCTTTTCCGGTAAATTCCAGAGTGGCAAGTTCGGCTGAACTAAGCTGGGCATCGTTTCCATCTATCACTCTTAAGCTGCAGTGGATCGTCCTGTCTGAAGTAAGCGTCGATACCGGAAGCACGGCTTCTACCCTGCGGATCTTCGACACCACAGAAGCAGGGCCGCTGATCTGGATCAGGCTCTGCTCCGGCACCGCTGTTCCTACCATATAGCCGTCCGGCGGGCTGCCCTCCTGATCAACCACCACGTTAAACTGCTCCGTAGAGGCATCCTCAATGCCAAGCACCACATTTTCCCTGCTCAGCGTCATATCCTCGGCCCGGACATCCCGGTTCCTGCAGGTCACTTCAATCCCCACCAGATTTCCATACTTCATATTCTTTTCCATATCTGCCGTCGCGGTAAAATCTGACGGAGAAAGCTCCCGCAGGATCGAAGTCTTCGCACGGACACGGACGCTGATCACATCGCTGTTGTCCTGAACCTGGTAGACAAGCCCCTGATCGGTCACGACATTTTCATTCAGCATCACCACCTGGATCGGAGAATATGTCTCATACGTCACAGGATCGACCTGGTCGAGGACGATCAGCCAAAGCATAAACGCAGTGACTATGGAGAGAAGCTTCAGCCCCAGGTTATTAATCAGCAGCTTTTTCATGCTTCTTCACCCGTCCTTTCCAGAGCCTGAATCTTCCCGTATCCTTTGTCTTATCCTGGGCAGCCGTCAGCTGGGCCCTCAATTCTTCCTGGGTTAGGTTCCGCCTCAGCTCTCCCTGGGATGCCGCCGAGACAGCTCCTGTCTCCTCAGATACCACGATGGTCAGGGAATCTGTCACCTCACTGATGCCCACGGCAGCCCTGTGCCGGGTTCCCAGTTCCTTGCTCAGGAAGAGGTTATCCGACAGGGGCAGATAACAGGTGGCGGACACAATCCGGTCTCCCCGCACAATCACCGCCCCGTCGTGAAGCGGCGTATTTTTCTCAAATATATTAATCAGGAGCTGGCTGGTAAGCACCGAATCCAGCGTAATCCCGGTTCTCTCATACTCGTTCAGCGGCGTATTCTTTTCCAGGACAATCAGAGCCCCTGTCTTGACCTTAGCCATCTCAAACACAGCCTTTACCAGCTCGTTCACCGTCTTGTCGCTGAAGCGGGCTTCTGCTTCCTTTGAGCTGTCAAAACTGAAGATAGAACTGATAATATTCTTCTGCCCCAGCTGTTCCAGCGCTTTGCGCAGTTCTGGCTGAAATACGATGACCAGGGCCGTAATTCCGAGGCTGAACACATTCCTCGCCAGCCAGAGAATGGTGTTCATCTCAAATATCACCGCGATGCAGATCAGCGCCAAAAGCACGCCGAACCCTTTCAGGAGCACCCACGCCCGGGTTTTCTTAACCCACACCATGATCTCATATATCAGGAAGGATAAGATAACGATCTCTACCACATCTGTGATACGGACGTTTACTCTTGTAAAGGTATCAAACATTCCTCCTACAACTTCTGGAATGGAATTTCTCATGGAACCCTTCCTCTCTGCCTGTCTTACCTGTTCTGTCTATTCTGTCTCTGTACCGGCTTTCTCCCCTGTTTTTCCCTCTTCCGGACTGCGGATGGCTTCTTCTGCGGACTGATTTTCTTTACGGTCTTTTCCGGAACGGCTATCGTGATTTTAGGAACTGCCTTTACATAATAGTAATATTCATCGTCCTCAAACTGCACGTATTCCGTCCTGGAATAATCCAGGCTGAACACCGCGATCTGGAGCAGCACCGCAAGCCCTGCGGACACAAGGCTCCCCAGAAGAACTCCCAGAATTTTGGGTGAAATATCAAGCGCCAGGCTGCCAAACAGCAGCACTACAATATCGGCCACCGTGCCGACGACGACTGCGATCGTCCAGGAATAGTCGATAGACAGCCTGCGTATCACATAGACGAGAACCAGCGTCAGCGTGAAAGCCGCGATGGTCAGCAGCATCTCCTTGTTGTTCACCACATTGTCAAGCAGATACGTGATCTTCTCCGGCATGGTGCTGGTCTCCGTATTCCCCAAAATCGCCGTGTTCTGCTGCACATAGTGGAGCAGAAAATAGACGGCTGTGCCGCAGGCCACAGGAATCGCGGCCACAGGAGTGCCTGTAAGCCCCATGGCCAGGGGAACCACATAGGGGATCTTAAGCCCAAACGCCAGCGGCGTCACGATCAGAAGATATCCATATTTCGGCGCCGTCCTGAAAAACAGCAGAACCATCACCGCAAACAGAGCAAAGGTGATGGCGAACACCTCCATGGAAAGTGCGTACATATGAACAAGAATCAGCAGCGCCCCAAAGACCGCCGCCACATTTACCGGCAGGAACGAGCACAAAAGCGCCAGCACCAGGGCAATCCCCGGATTGGTCAGCCTGCCCATAAAGCCTACTTCCGCATTGATTGACAGAAATGCAATCAATGCCAGGGAAAATTTCAGCACCGGGAATACGTAGATATCGTATTTTCCCAGGAACAATTTCATTTTTTCTCTATACTCCAGTAAAGTCTTCATCCTCTTCTTCTGCTCCTTCTGATGTAAACTCGCTGTCCGCGCCCCGGGACTCTGCCTGATAGATATGCGACAGCTGCTTCAGAATATGATTATATGCCGCCAGGCTCTTCTTATTTTTCTGATACCGGTTGTGGTAAACCACATAATGGATCAGCAGGAAGATTCCCAGCAGGCTCAGATAGAGAAGCGCAAGGCCCCTGCCCATAGCCGGAAGATCCAGCCTGTTGATATTTCCCATCAGCTCTTCCATGTTGTAAAAGGCCCAAAGACCCATACACAGGACAAAGGCTGCCGTAAAGGCCAGCCAGGCCCCGATCAGGCGCAGGCTGATATAGTCCCCCCGGAAAAACCGGTTCATGGACAGAGCCTGTTTCCCTTCGCCCGCTTCAAAAGAAGCCGCTTTCGCCATAAGTCTGACTTTTTCTTCATTTACCATGTGTACCTCTCCCGCCTATTTCGCGCCTTTTATATCCCGCCGTTTCTGGCTTCCAAATTTCAGTATAACATGTCCCGGACATATTTAAAAGCCTCTTCCAATGCAAATAGCTAAAAAATACACTTTTTCCGCTCCATGCTCCAGCAGGACGGACGCAGCCGCATCCATGGTGCTGCCAGTCGTATAGATATCGTCTACCAGAACCACTTTTTTTAATCTTACATCATTTTGGCTGACTTGAAAAGCATTTTTCAGATTAGCGCGTCTCTGGGTGTCATTTAGCTCTTTCTGGGGACTGGTCTTTTTCGTCCTCAAAAGCAGGCCGGTCTTCACCGGGATCCCAAGGCTTTCCCCTATTTTCCGGGCTGTAAGCTCCGCCTGGTTAAAGCCTCTTCTTTTCATCCGGCTCTTATGGAGGGGAACCGGGATCAGCGCGTCCGGCTCCCAGGAAAGCAAAAGCTCTCCCAAGCTCTTTACCATTTCCTCCGCGTAAAAATCCGCATACTCCCTGCGTCCCCGGTACTTGAACCGGGCGATGGACGCGCGCATCAGCCTGTCGTAGGGAAAGACTGCCCTTCCTCTCGCGTAGGCATGTTTTCTGCGGGCGCAGTCCGCGCAGTATTCGGTTTCCTCCTTTTCCAGGGGCTTGCCGCATTTCTTGCAGGCCGGCTCCCGGACATAGGCAAGTCTTTGCCTGCACGATGCGCAGGCCAGTATCTTATGTGAACCTGTGAGCCCGTCACAGATCGGGCATCTGCGAGGATAGATAAGATTTAACAGCCTCGCAAAGACCTGTATACCGTTTTTGTTCTGTCCCATTGTCCACCATTGCCTGAAAAGTCCCGGCGCTCCCTACCAGCGTCACGCAGGCCCTGGCCCTGGTCACTGCTGTGTAGAGCAGATTCCGGTTCATAAGAGGCCTCGGCCCCGCAAGAAGCGGAATCACCACCGCCGGATATTCGCTTCCCTGGGATTTATGTACTGTGACCGCGTAGGCCAGTTCCAGCTCGTCCAGCTGCCTGTACGGATAAGAAACCATGCGTCCCTCATCGAACTCCACCGTGACTTCCTCCGCAAAGGAATTCACCGCCCGGACAATTCCCATATCTCCGTTAAAGACGCCAAGCCCGCGGTCCACCGCGATCCCGTACTGGTTGCGTACCTCCCATTCCAGCTGATAATTGTTGCGTATCTGCATAACTTTGTCGCCCACCCGCAGGACGCCCTTTGGGTTTTCTGCGTCTTCCCCGGCAGCTCCTCCGTGTCCGAAGGGAATCTCTTCCTTATCCGGGGATTCCGGATTCAGGTAGCGCTGAAGCACCCGGTTCAGGTTCTCCACGCCAAGAGCTCCCTTGCGCATAGGTGTAAGCACCTGGATATCCGTCGGCTGCGCGCTCACATAGCGGGGAAGCTTCTCCTGTACCAAAGCCAGAACGACCCGCAGAATCACATTCGGATCCTGCCTTTGCAGAAAAAAGAAGTCCCGGCTTTTATTATCCAGGGTAATCTTTTCGCCCCGGTTTATCTTATGGGCGTTCACAATGATGTCGCTCTCGGCGGCCTGGCGGAAAATCTTCGTCAGGCGGACCACCGGAAAAGCCCCGGAACGGATGAGATCCTGCAGCACACTTCCAGGCCCCACGCTTGGCAGCTGGTTGACATCGCCCACCAGAACCAGCCTTGTCCCAGGCACCACTGCCTTCAAAAGCGCCTGCATCAGATAAAGATCTACCATCGACATCTCATCTATGATTATCACATCCGCCTCCAGCGGATCATCCTCGTTTTTCATGAAAGGCGCCCGGCCTCCCTCGCTGTTTGGCGTCCCCGATGGCTCCAGCAGCCGATGAATGGTTCTGGCCTGGCAGCCGGTAGCCTCTGTCATCCGTTTGGCCGCGCGGCCCGTAGGCGCGGCAAGAAGGATTTCCAGCCCCTCCGCCTCAAAATAACGGATCATCGCGTTGATCGTTGTGGTCTTTCCGGTACCCGGCCCGCCTGTCAGGATCAGGACGCCGTGCTTCACCGCCTCCGCCACCGCCTCCCTCTGGCGCTCGTCCAGCAGGATTTTGGACTGCCGGGAGATTTGATGCAGCCTCGTATCAATCTCTGTATCTGAAGTCTCCAAAGACAGGTTCAGCCGGCACAGCATGGCTGCTGTGCTCAGCTCCGCATAATAGGAAGCCGAGCCATAGACAAAGGTTTTCTCCTGGCCTTCTGCCCATGGCAGCAGCCTGCGTACCAGCTTGCGGTCCATGCTCAGATTGTCAATCTGCCTCTCCACTGCTTTTTCAGGAACGCCCAAAAGCTCCAGGGCTCTCTTAAGCAAAAGCTCCTCTGGCAGGCAGGTATGTCCCTCCGAGGAAGCGCTAAGGAGCGTATACAGGATTCCACTGCGAATCCGAAAGTCCGAATCTTCCCTTATCCCTGCTCTTTTCGCAATCTCATCCGCAGTCCGGAAGCCCACGCCTGCGATGTCGTCCGCAAGCCGGTAGGGATTTTCTTTGACAATGCGGTAGATCTCCTGGCCATACTGTTCATAGATCTTTGCCGCCAGGTTCACAGAAACACCGTATTCCTGAAGGAAGACCATGGCGCGGCGCAGATCCCGCTTCTCTTCCATCTGTTCAGCGATCTCCCTGGCTTTGCGTTCGCTGATCCCCTTGATCTCCGCCAGCCGCTCCGGCTCCTTCTCCATAATTTCAAAGGTCTTCTCCCCGAAGCGGCGCACAATGCGCGCCGCCAGGGCCGCGCCGATCCCCTTGATGGCTCCGCTTCCAAGATAACGCTCCATGGCAAGGGCATCCCTGGGAGCCTTTACTTCAAAATTCTTCGCATGGAATTGCTGTCCGTACAGCGGATGCTCTGTATATTCCCCTTCCAGCTCCAGCAGTTCGCCCTCGCTTATGTAATGAAAGACTCCCACCACCGTGGTCTCTTCCCCTTCTGACACCAGATTCAGCACCGAATAGCCGTTTTCTGTATTCCGATAGATAATGTGCTCCACATAGCCTTCCAGTTTCATCATATCCATCTCCGCAGGGTTCCTTTACCAGAGGGGAAATCTTTCCTCTCTGATAAAAACGGCATGACGGAAAGACCTCTCCGTCATGCCCCTCTTTTGCAACGTTCTTTTACGGCGCCTTACGCGTGCAGATCCTCACGGTTCCCCGCCATGAATTCCACAAATTTTCCTGTGCCGATGGCCACGCATTTCATGGAATCCTCCGCCGTCATAGTATTGATTCCCGTCTTTTCCTCCAGAAGCTCCTCCAGACCGCGAAGCAGAGCTCCGCCTCCAGTCAGAACAATGCCGCGATCCGCGATATCCGCTGCCAGCTCCGGCGGCGTCTTCTCCAGCACGCTGTGCACTGCCTCTACAATCTGCATGGTCGTCTCCCGAAGAGCCTCCTCACAGTCCTCTGAGGTCACCTCTACCGTCTTGGGAAGGCCCGTCACCAGATTGCGGCCGCGCACATTCATGCGCTCCACCTCGGCCCGCGGATAGCAGGTTCCCACCTTGATCTTGATATCCTCCGCAGTCCTCTCACCGATCAGGAGATTGTGCTTCTTGCGCATGTAGCGCACGATCGCTTCGTCGAAATCATCTCCAGCCACCTTCACGGAGGTACTCACTACCGTGCCGCCCAGGGAAATGACGGCGATATCACTGGTGCCGCCTCCGATATCTACGATCATGTTGCCGCAGGGCCTGGAAATATCGATCCCTGCTCCGATGGCCGCCGCGATGGGTTCCTCAATAATCAGAACCTCCCTGGCCCCCGCCTGGTAAGTCGCGTCCTCTACCGCCTTCTTTTCCACCTCAGTCACGCCGCTGGGCACACAGACCGCGATACGCGGCTTGCGGAAGGTCTTCTTTCCGGTGGCCTTCTGGATAAAGTAACGCAGCATCTTTTCTGTCACGGTATAGTCTGAGATCACGCCCTGGCGCAGCGGACGCACCGCGATGATATTGCCCGGAGTCCTTCCCAGCATCAGCCGGGCCTCCTCGCCGATAGCGCGGATCTTGTTCGTGTCTCTGTCAAACGCCACTACGGACGGCTCCTTTAACACAACGCCCTTTCCATTTATATATACCAGAATACTCGCGGTACCCAGATCAATTCCGATGTCAGTCCCTGCCATGATTCACATTCCCCTTTCTCACTTTTCTCTCAGTTTCTTCCTATGATTACAGTCTTTCACATTTATCAGCAGTTATTCAGCGCCCCGGCCCGTTCTCTGAAGTTCCTTATGGAACCGCAGTGCCTCTCCTTCGCCGGAAAGCTTTCTGTCTTATCGCTCGCAGACGGCGCACCCATTCGGGCCTGTCTTTTACATCCATTTTTTGGCCGCAAAACACCAGCCCCTTTACGCCAACCTATATTATATACAATAGTTGCCAAAAAGAAAAGTGTTTTTTTCAGAACCGGGGAAAATTAAGGCATTCTTAAGGTTCGGGCTCTTTTATTGCCGTCTCAAAAAGTAAAGCTTTGTCTCTCCCGCCTGGGAAGTCTGGTATAGCTGGTATCTCTCGCTGATCCAGCCCTCAAAGCTGTGTTCCTGGCGAAATTCCTCCCATTCTCCCGTTTTACCACTGTCCACCACAATCACATCCGGGGCTTTCTTGGGATATCTCTCAAAATACAGGATCCATTGATCGTCGTAGGTAATCGTACTGTGGTTGACCGGCTCTATCTCCCGCCCCGCAATATACAGGTTCACATACACATTCCTAGTAAGGATCGCGGCCGTCTCATCCGGCCCGATATGTGCGGCAAGCTCTTCCCTGTAGAAACTGTCCATATCGGCGTCCTGGGGATACACCCACAGATATTTGAGGGGGCCTTCCTGGATCTGCTCTCTGGTTTCTGTGATATTTGCCGGCTCCGTCCCTGTCTTGCGCACAAGATATCCCTTATAAAACATATGCCCGAGGCATACGATTCCAAGAGCTGCCAAAAGCATCCGATATTTGATGGGACATTTCCCCGTCTCCACTTCCCCTGCGCTTTGGTACATCATAATAAAGAAAGCGATCTCTGCCAGGTACAGGGTAGAAGCATTTTCTTCCAGTCCCAGATTGCTGACCGAAAGCATTGCTATGTAAGTGAAAACCGAAGGGATCCACATCCACAGGAACACCTGCTTTACAGTCTCATTTTTTCTTTCTTTCAAAAAGACAAACAAACTGCAGCCCGCGAATACCAGATACCTTACCTGCAGGCCAAGGACCCCGCTTGGACGCCCCGCGAAATTACAGAATATCACAAACAGGGGATAAAAGACATTGATCAGCAGAATCGCCGCCCACCAGGGCTCCATCTGCTTCTTCTTTCCTATCCACAGGCCTCCGAGGGTTCCCGCAGCAATCACCGGCACACTCCTGATCAGCAGCTTTGGCATATCTCCCAAATACACCTGTATCCGCGACATATTGGCATGGGAAGCATCAGAAAACACGCCTTCCAGCGATTCCAAAAATTCCAGCGGGCTGACGGCATGGAAGATATAGAGAAAAAACAGTACGGCACAGGCCAGGCAGGCTGCCGGGAATACGAGGAAGCTTCTGCCGGAAAACACTCCCTTTTTCTTTCCCCTGTACAGCAGGAACAGGAAGTAAAGAAAGGTAAGCACCAAAGGCGGACAGGCCAGGATTGCAAGGGAATAGGCAATCCCTCCCAGAATCACCAGGCCGTTTTCTGTCTTTTTGCCATAACTGCTTTTCTGTATGCTAAGGAAGACACAAGATAGCAGCACTGTCCCCCACATCTGAATAATCGTATAGTCCGGCGCCGCCATCCCCCGGGGAAGCAGATTGAACGTCAGCGCCGCAAGCAGGAACGCAGCGATCCCTGGAAGATATTTTCTGCAAGTCCTGTACAGCACGAAGGATACGCCCAGGTGGATCAGAGTCCCCACAATCCTCAGATACAGGGCTGACGCCTCATAGCCGCCTGTCAGCAGCACATAAATCTTCAAAAACACTGCAGGCAGGATCCCTGTCGTCTGGTAGATATCCCACAGATCTCCAAACATGGACTTTCCCTCGGCAAGCTTTGCCGCAAGAGCAAGCATAGCCCCTTCGTCCACGTCAAAGCCCACAAAAAGTTTGCTGAACATCGCAAGCACAGAAAGGAACACAGCAATGGCTATGACAATCAATTCTTTTCTTCCAGTTTTCATTTCCCCACCTCATAAATTCTATTAAAACAGCAGATTTTCAGGGAGCCCCGCCTGCCGCACCTTTCTGCCGCATCTCTTTGTTCTTCACCAGCCAGAACAAATCGCCTGCCATTCCAAACAGCACCACTAGGATTCCAAACGCTGTAATCATCTGCGCGCGGAATGTAAAGAAACAGTGTACCTGCGAATGATTCGCCAGCGCCAGGTACCATAAGTACGGATAAGTGCATACAAGCAAAATCAAGGCATATTTTCCAGCTCTCTTTCTATTTTTTCTCCAGAGGAAAAAGCCCATCCCCACAAGCAGCAGGCAGAGGACTGGCACAACCGCCTTCATATCCCATTTCAGATAATTCAGGTTTGAAAAATTCGCCCGGAGAGCTTCCCTGTAGTCTGCAGCCTGCTGCGCGTCACCGACAGTACGAAAAACCGCCTGGCTGGCAGCATCCAGCAGCACATTCTTTTTCAGCACGAGAGAGGCCAGCACCCACTTGGTAGCCCAGCTTGCGGCATACCCGGCCGCCCAGAGGACAGACAGGCCGATTACCCTGCGAAGCCCGGCCATAAAGCCTGCCTTCTCATCCTGCAGTTCCAAAAGGAGAAGCACAATCAGCGGCACTCCCAGAGTAACGACAGGATATGTCAGGAAATCTATAAAATTGATGCACATACCGCAGGCAAAGAACAGTTCCGCCATCCCCGTCCAGCGTTTCTTATAATTCAGGATAACTGCCAGTGTCATCAGCAGCATCCCGGCGAAGGAAGACATATACTGAAAACTGATAGGAACCACCAGAACAAACATGCTCGTAGCGGCCGCAATATAGGCGCAGGCGTTCATCCACCCCCCCTCAGACCGTCCGAAAACTCGATTTTTAGGCATAAAATCAGCCCCTTTCTTTCATCTTGTGTCATTGAAAAC
>CALWBB010000034.1 GCA_944375885.1 uncultured Merdimonas sp. | reverse complement strand
GGCATGAAGGAGGGACACCGGGCGCTCCGGGAAAACGGCGTGGGCTTCGCCTGGTTTACGGATCTGTGCCGGACCTTCCGGGTGCTTATGCAGTTTATAAAAAAATGATATTTTAAGGCATCACGGGGGATACATGGGGAAACGTATTCCCCCGTTTTTACGCATACAAAAAAATATATGGAAACAAGCGATCGAATATGCTAAAATATAATGGTTATACAAAACTCGGAGAGAGGACTGGAACATGCTTTCAAATAAAAGGGAATGTCTGGTGATCCTCCCTGCGTACAACGAGGAAGAGAATATTGTGCGTGTGGTGGAGAACCTGCAAACGAATTATCCCATGTACGACTATGTGGTGATTAACGACGGTTCATCCGACGGCACGGCTCGGATCTGCAGGAAAAAAGGCTATGAGCTGGTGGATCTGCCTGTGAACCTGGGGCTTGCCGGGGCCTTCCAGACGGGACTTAAGTACGCCTACCGCAAGGGCTATGACTACGCGATCCAGTTTGACGCGGACGGCCAGCACCGGGCAGAGTATATCGGCCCCATGCTGGAGAAAATAAAGGAAGGCTACGATATCGTCATTGGCTCCCGTTTTGTGACGGAGAAGAAGCCCCATTCCATGCGGATGCTCGGCAGCAGGCTGATCGCCGTAGCCACAAGGCTGACGACGGGGAAGAAGGTCAAGGACCCCACCTCCGGCATGCGGATGTTCAATAAAAAGATGATTGCGGAATTCGCCCTGAACTTAAACTACGGGCCGGAGCCGGATACGATTTCCTACCTGCTCAAGCAGGGGGCCACCATCGCGGAGGTCCAGGTGCAGATGGACGAGCGCATTGCTGGGGAAAGCTACCTGAATGTGACGAAATCTATGATGTACATGCTGCGGATGCTGCTGTCGATCCTGTTTATCCAGAATTTCCGCAAGCGCAGGGAGGTGAAATTCCGATGAGCCCCATATTTCGGGTGATTCTGATTGTAGTGTCGCTTCTGACGACTTTTTATATCCTGAAAAAAATCCGGCAGTCCAAGCTGCAGATCGAGTACGCGATCTTTTGGATTCTTTTCGCGGGCGTGCTGATCGTGTTCAGCCTGTTCCCGTGGCTGGTATCCATGTTTACGAGGCTGATTGGCATGCAGCTTCCCGTAAACTTCATCTTCATGTTCTTTATCTTTGTGCTGCTGGTGAAAATGTTCCTGATGACCATAGAGCTGTCGGCCCTGGAGAATAAGGTAAAGGATCTGACCCAGGAGCTGGCCCTGGAGGAGAAGGAGCGGGCAGACGAACAGAAGGGGCAGAAGGAAGAATAAAAGGAGAGCTATTTTGGAGACGATTTATCAGATTGCGGAAAAGCTGTGGGGAAGATTTACAGGCTGGCTGAAGGAGGAGAAAAACCATACGCGTTTTATCCTCGTCTGCTTTGCCGTAAGCCTGATCCCACTCCTGGTATTAAGCTTTTTTAATCATCCTGCCATGGATGATTTTAACTATGGGGTTCTCACAAGGCACGCTCTCATTGAGAACAAGGGACTGGCGGTGATTCCGGCGGTTCTGGGGGCCGCCGTGCAGCGGGCTGTCAATTTGTGGCACTCCTGGCAGGGAACCTATGCCTTTGCCATCATAGCGGCCCTGCGGCCTTCTATCATCACAGAAAAAATCACCTTTATCCAGACCTTTATCCTTCTTGCGGTTTTTGTAGCTGGGTTCTTGTACTTCTGCGAGGTGATGCTTCACAGGATCCTGGGCGCTTCCAAGGCTGTGGCTGCCGTGGCGGCCTGCGTGGTGATGACGCTCTGCATCCAGTATGTGCCCTTTGGCGTGGAAGCCTTTTACTGGTGGAACGGAAGCGTGGGCTATACGGGGCTTTTCTCGGCGATGCTGGCGTATTTCGGCCTGCTGGCGGATTCCCTGCGCAGGCGGCGGATCTCCTGGAAACGCATGACTGGCCTGCTGCTTTTGACGGTCCTGCTGGCGGGCGGCATGTATCCCACGGCGCTTTTGACGGCGGTGATACTGTTCTTCCTGGTAGTGGACGTCCTTGCGGGGAAAAAATACAGCAAAGCCATGAAGATCCAGGGCACAGCCCTGTTCCTGGCTTATCTTCCTGCCTTTGGCTTGAGTTTTATCGCTCCTGGAAACGCCAGAAGACAGGCTTTGTTCCAGCACAGGACGCCCTTTGAGGCCATTTATAAATCCTACACAAAATCTCTGGAATATATGTACACGGAAGCGATGAATGTGGTGATTGTGCTGGTGGTATTTGCCCTTTTCCTGTACATGCTCTGGAAACTGAAGGATACGAAGTTTTCCTTTGGCTGCCCGCTGCTGTTTACCCTTGTCACATACAGCATGGTGGTGGTGATGTGGGTGCCGGGAATTTACGCGGTGCGCTACATTTCCGGAGGGCGTTATTACAATATCCTGTACTATGGCGTGGTGCTGTTCTGGTCGGCCAACGCGGTGTATTACGCGGGCTGGCTGCGCCGGCAGTATGAGAAGTGCGGAGCGGAAGCGGCGGAGCTGATTCGGAAAGCCGCGCCGGCGATCCTGGGCGTCGTGGGAACTGCCTGCATGATCCTGGGAATCTGGAAGATTGATATCGTGACGGATCTGGAGGAGATCACGACCGCCTCGGCCCTGAAATCAGTAGTATACGGGGAAGCGCAGGTCTACCATGAAGAGATTAAGGAGCGGGAAGCCCTTTACAATGACTCGGACGTGAAGCGTGTGGTGGTGGATGAGGTGACCTACCGCCCGGAGCTTCTGTACTATGGCACGCTGACCACAGATCCCCAGGATGGCAGAAATCTTGCCATGTGTGAATACTATGACAAAGAATATATGGTGAAGCGCGAGCCGGAGCAGATATCGGAAGAAGCGCAGGAGGGCGCGCAGGAAGACGCAGAAAGCTCAGAATCAAATACCCAGCAGTAGACGGAGGCTGGTGTGAGAGAAAGATAAAGGAGACAGATATGAAGAAAATCATTGTGACAGGATGCAACGGCCAGCTGGGCCGTGCGGTAAACCAGCAGTATGCGGGAAGCACAGAGTATGAACTGGTGAATACCGACGTAGGGGAACTGGATATCACCAAGGTGGACGAGGTTCTGAAGCTGGCGCGGGAGGTGAAGCCCTACGCAGTCATCAACTGCGCTGCCTATACAAACGTGGACAAGTGTGAGACAGAGCCGGATCTGGCTTATAAGATCAACGCGGTGGGGGCCCGGAACCTGGCCATCGCTGCCTCTGACGTGGGAGCGAAGCTTGTACACATTTCGACGGATTATGTGTTCCCGGGAGACGTATCGGATCATCCCCTGACTGAGTTTGACCGGGTGAATCCAAAGAGCATGTACGGCGCGACGAAGCTGGCCGGGGAAAATTTTGTCCGGGATTTCGCGGACCGCTATTTTATGATCCGGACGGCCTGGCTCTACGGGGACGGCCACAATTTCGCGAAGACCATGCTGAAGCTCTCGGAGACGAACGACACCATCGGCGTGGTCATGGATCAGGTAGGGACGCCCACCAGCGCCGCGGAGCTTGCCAAGGCCATCAAATATCTGCTTCCGACTGACAATTACGGCCTGTTCCACGGCACCTGCGAGGGAGATACGAACTGGGCGGAGTTCGCCGCCACAGTCCTGAAGCTTGCGGGAAAGAAGACGGTGATTGAGCCGATCACCTCCCAGGAATACAAGCGGCGCTTCCCGGCTTCCGCAGACCGGCCTGCCTACTCGATTCTGGAAAACTATATGCTGAAGCTGACCACAGACTTTTCTTTTGCGCCCTGGCAGGACGCCATTGAAGTCTATATGAAGGAACTGCTGGGATAAAAAGGCCTGTACGAAAGGAGAGACGCCCGATGGCTGGAAATGATGTGTTGTATCTGGTAATTCCCTGTTATAACGAGGAGGCTGTGTTGCCCGAGACGGCCAGACAGCTGCTCGCTAAGATGAATTCTATGCTGGAGCGGGGGATGATTTCCAGGGACAGCCGGATTATGTTTGTAAACGACGGGTCGAAGGACAGGACCTGGGAGATCATTGAGGAACTCCATGCTTCCAACCCCATCTACTCCGGCGTAAAGCTGTCCCGGAATAAGGGACATCAGAACGCCCTTCTGGCGGGGCTGATGACTGCGAAGGAAAAGGCGGACATGATGATTTCCCTGGACGCGGATCTGCAGGACGACGTGGACGTGATCGACCAGATGGTGGAAAAATATTACGCGGGCAACGATATTGTCTACGGCGTGCGAAGCGCCCGGAAGACGGACACGTTTTTTAAGAAATTCACTGCGGAGAGCTTCTATAAGCTGATGAAAGCCATGGGCGTGGAGATCGTCTACAACCACGCCGATTACCGGCTGATGAGCAGGCGGGCTGTGGAAGGGCTGTCTAAGTTTCGGGAAGTCAACCTGTTCCTGCGGGGCATCGTCCCGCTGATCGGCTACAAATCGGAGATCGTGACCTATGAGCGCCATGAGCGTTTCGCAGGAGAATCCAAGTATCCGCTGAAGAAGATGCTGGCTTTTGCCACGGACGGCATCACATCCTTCAGCATCAAGCCGATCCGCCTGATTACCACCTGCGGAATCCTGATTTTTGGGGTCAGCATCCTGATGCTGATCTATTTCCTGGCGGTGCATTTCATGGGCCGGACGGTGGCGGGATGGACCAGCATGATTGTCTCCATCTGGGCCATCGGGGGCCTTCAGCTTCTGGCCATCGGCATTGTGGGAGAGTATATCGGAAAGATTTACCTGGAGGCGAAGGATCGCCCCAAATATATTATCGAAACGGTACTGGACGAGTAGGAGATTTGTATGGAACAGGCTATGAATAAGCGCGGAAGCATAAAATTTGACCGGATGGATCTTCTGTATCTGGCTGCCATGACAGTGATTGGCCTGGCGGTCCGGGTGATCCTGCGGGTAGTGACGACGGACGACTGGGCCATGTACTGGGATCCGTGGATTTCGGACCTCAAGGAGATGGGATTTTCCTACCTGGCTACGGACCGCTATGACTATACGCCCACCTTCGTCTATATTCTGTGGGTGATCAGCAAGCTTCCGGTCAATCCTATGACAGCCTACAAGGGGCTTCACATCGCCCTGGATTTCGTGGCGGCTGCGGTGATGGGGAAAATCGCGTGGAAGGTGACGGGGAGTAAGACGAAAAGCATCGCGGCCTACGGGCTGATGCTGCTGGTGCCGACCATCTGGGCCAACAGCGCTCTCTGGGCCCAGTGCGACATCATTTTCATGACCTTTCTTCTGCTGTGCTTTTATTACTTTTTTGAGGAGCGGCCCTGCCTTGCCATGTTCTTTTTCGGGATGGCCTTCGTGTTTAAGCTGCAGTCCCTGTTTATCTTCCCCTTCCTGGTGATTCTCTGGGTAAATAAGAAGGTGAAGATTCAGCATTTCCTGTGGATCCCGGCCCTGTATTTCTTAAGCATCCTGCCGGCATGGATTGCGGGGCGGCCGCTGATGGAGCTTATCAATATCTATATGGCCCAGGGCGCCCAGGATGTATGGTCCCTTTCCATCAAGTGGCCGAATATTTACCAGATCATCGGCAACCAGTTCTTCCTTTTGGAGTATGCTTCCTCAGGCACTTGGCTGATCCTGGGAATTCTGATGATTCTGATGTACGCCATGGCGCAGAAGCGCCTGCGGATCACAAATGAATTCATCGTGCAGATGGCTTTGTTTTTCGCGATTCTGACGCCCTGGTTCCTGCCCCACATGCATGAGCGGTACGGCTGCGTGGCGGACATCCTGGCGGTGATTTACGCCCTGATGAATGTGAAGAAATTTTATTTTCCGCTGGTGCATATCCTGCTGTCCTTCAATTCCTGCATGGCGTATCTGGGCCAGCTTCGCTTTAACGAGCCTTCCATCTACTACGGCGTGTGGGCCTTTGTAGAGCTGGGCCTTTTGATCCTTTTGGGCCTGGACATCTGGAACTACATGAAAAACCCGGAAAACCAGCTTCCGGCTTTGGGAAAGGAGGCGGCGTAATGGATGATTTCCTGCGGGACTTTATCGTGAAAAGGTGGAAGATCGGAGCCTTTACCTTCACTTTTCTGGACGCGCTGCTGGCGGTCTGCATCACGGGCACAGGGATTTTCCTGCGCCTTCCCGTGATAAACTATACGGTGACTGGGCCGGAGAAGATCGGGGCCATCGCCCTGGATTATATACTTGCCCTCCTGTGCGGCGCTATCGTACACCGCTGTACGGCGAGCCGGAACCGGGCGTTTCTGACGTACGCGATCCTGGCGATCTATCCGACGATGGCGGCGAACGCCGCCCTGTGGAATGTCAACGCGGTCTACTATGTGATCCTGTTTTTCCTGGGCTTTTACCTGTATCTTCGGGGATTTCGGGTATTAAGCGGCCTAAGCGTGCTGGCGGGGACGGGGATCGCCCTGTACCGGATCTATCAGTGGCGGCTGGCTTTAAGCGTGGCCTATCCGGTAAGCTTAACCCGCGGCTGGCCGAATTTCTATGAGATCATTCCCAAGGGCGCCTTTGTGGAGCTTTTTGACAAGGTATCCCTGCTCTGCCTGGCAGGCCTTCTTCTCACGCTTGCCTACTGCTTTGCGAAAAAGCAGGTGCGGATCACCTGGGATCTGGCTTTGCAGCTCTTCCTCTTCCTGGCGGTTCTGATCCCGTATTTCGCGCCCTACATGCCTCCTTGGGCGGGTTATACGGCGGACGTCGCGGCCCTTCTGTATTTTATGCGCAGGAAGGAGCGGTTTTATATGCCGCTGCTGCACCTGATCGTGTCCTACAGCGCTTACGCTTATGCCATGAATGGCGAGACGAAGCTGCCGATGGTGCTCTATTCTGTGATTCTTCTGGGAATTCTGGTGAATGTGGGCGTGGATCTCTATCGGGAAATAAATAAGGGAGTGAACAGATGACTTCAAATGTGATGCTGTCCCTGGCTTATCTGGCCGGCGTGCTGGCAGTCTTCTATCTGGCGCCCCAGGCGGCCAGGCAGTGGATCCTGCTGGCCGCCAGCCTGCTTTTTTATCTGAGCGCGGATCCCCGCATGCTGCTTTTGGCGGCGGGAAGCGCGCTTTGGTCCTTTGCCGCGGGGATCGGCACGGAGAAGGCAGAAAATCCGGGAAAGAGGAAAGCATGGCTTTTGGCGGCGGTGGTGCCGGAGCTTTTGGTTCTCTTTCTGTTTAAGTATTTTAACTTTTTCACAGAATCTGTGGGCGGCCTTCTCTCCTGCGCGGGCCTTTCCGGAAGCCTTCCGGTGCTGAAGCTTATGCTGCCGCTGGGGATTTCCTATTATACCTTTAAGCTGGTCAGTTACAACGCGGATATTTATCTGGGAAAGCTGGAGGCGGAAAAAGGGATTTCGGGCTGCGGGGCTTATCTTACCTATGCGCTCTTTTTCCCGCAGATCGTGTCTGGCCCGATTGAGCGGCCGAAAAATTTCTTTGCGCAGATCCACCAGGGGCTTTCCTATGACGCAGGGCTTTTCGCGGAAGGACTGCAGAGGATTGTGCTGGGGCTTTTTAAGAAGATGGTGATCGCAAACCGGCTTTCGGCCTATGTGGACACGGTTTTTGGGGCGCCGCAGGATTACCCGGGCCTGGCCTGCGTGATGGCGGCGTTTTTCTATTCCTTCCAGATCTACTGTGATTTCTCGGGCTATTCTGATATCGCCATCGGCATGGGAAACCTGCTGGGGCTAAAGTGCGGGAAGAATTTTGACTGCCCCTATTTTTCCAGGGGAATCAAAGAATTCTGGAGCCGCTGGCACATTTCCCTTTCCAGCTGGCTTCGGGATTATATCTACATTCCGCTTGGAGGGAACCGGGTATCCGCTTTCCGGCGGGGCGTCAATGTGATGGCGGTCTTTCTTGTGAGCGGCCTTTGGCATGGGGCCAGCTGGACCTTTGTGATCTGGGGAGGTCTTCACGGGATCTGGAACCTTTTTGCCCGGAAGAAGGAGGCGGGCGCTTCCCTTCCGCGGCGGATCTGGCAGACGCTTGTGACTTTCTTTGGCGTCACGCTGGGCTGGGTATTTTTCCGGGCGGAAAGCTTCCTTACGGCCCTGTCCTTTCTCAAGCGGGCGGTTTTGGGCTTTTCCCTGTCTTATACGGATATCCAGAATTCCATCCTGCCTTTTACGGGGGATAATACCTGCGCGGCGTATTTCCTGACGGCCTGCGGTTTTCTGTTCCTTTTGTTCCTGTATGAGCGGGGCCGGGTCTACGGACGGACCCGGGAGAAGGGGGAAGCGTACCTTTCGGAATTCTGGCTGGCGCTGATGGCGCTTAGCACGGCGCTGTTTGGCGTATTTGGCGTGTCAGGCTTCCTGTACGCAAATTTCTGAAAGGCTTTTACGGAGGTTTTTTCATGAGACGAGTACTGCTGTCCATAGGGGGCGCGCTTCTGGCAGCGCTTCTTTTGGTTCTCCTGAAAAATGAATACGCGCGGCTTTTGCCGGCTTCCACTTACGGGATGCAGGCGGCCATCGCCTTAGGGGAGGCGGACAATCTGTTTATTGGATCCTCCATGTTCCGCCAGGGGCTTTCCATCGACGTGCTGGAGGAGGAGCTGCCGGGGACATCCTACATCCTTTCTTATAACGGAAACCAGCCGGCCCTGATGGCCATGGAGCTTTCCTATCTGCTGGAGGAGGGCCTTGAAGTGGAGAACCTGTATCTTGATCTTTATCCCTACACAGCGGCGGCGGATCCCTGGATCAGCGATACGAAAATCCTGCTGGATACGGATCTGGATTTCAAGCTCCGCGCCTGGGAGCTGATGGCGGAGAATGGCGGGGCTTCCTTCGGAGATTTTTTTGAGTTCTTTGTGACGGCGAATAATGAGCAGATCCTGACCTATCCAGTGAACAACGTCCTGGTATCCTCCCAGTTCCGAAACGGCGGGACGCTTTTGCAGCAGCCGGGGAGTACCCGGGAGGAGCTCTATGCCCTGGGGACGCTGGGCAGCCGGGACGGCCTGAACGCGGCCCAAGTGGAAGGGTACCGGCAGCTCTGTGCCCTGGCGGAGGAGTACGGATTAAATCTCTATTTCCTGGAGACGCCCAAGTATGAACGGATGTATGAGGACGCGGATTATATGGAGCTCTATGGGCTGTGCCTGGAGGAGCTTGGCAGGATGGAGGCGCAGTGGAAGGGAAGCGGAAGCTTTGAGGTCATCTGTGCCGGGGATCTAGAGTTTGACTCGTCTGACGCTGGAAACTTCCAGGATCTGATCCACCTGTCTGCCCAGGGCCGGGCGGAATATACCAGGCTTCTTAGCATGGCTTTGCGGGAGGGAATATGAAGAAATTAGCTTATATCGATGGCTTAAAAGGAATCGGCGCCCTGATGGTGTATCTCTGCCATTTTGTGTTTGCCTTTTATTACGCGGCCTACAGCCTTAGCCCGGAATCGTCCCATACGGCGTCCGGCATTGAGATCGCCGTGGGGAAGACGCCGCTTAACCTCCTTTACAGCGGCAATGCGGCAGTCTGCCTTTTCCTGGTGTTCAGCGGCTTTGTGCTCTGCCTGTCCTATTTTTCCACAAGGGATAAAAGGAAGCTGGGAAAGAGCGCCCGGAGGCGGTATCTCCGGCTGATGCCCATGATCCTGATGGCGAATTTCCTGATTTTCATCCTGATGTGCTTAGGGCTCTACCAGAACGCACAGACGGCGGTGATCACGAAATCCGAGGCCTGGTTCGCGGGCTTTAACCAGTTTAAGCCGGAGTTCTTCCGTATGCTTTATGAGAGCCTGATTGGCTGCTTCCTGCAGGGGAGCAATGACTACAACGGCGTGCTCTGGACGATTCCCTACCTGTTCTGGGGGGCGCTTCTGGTCTACCTGGCCGCGTATCTTGTGGGGAAGAGCCGGCTGCGCTACCTTGCCTACGGGGCGGCGATCCTTATCCTGTTAAAGCTGGACATCTATTTTTCAGGGGTCTTCCTGGGCTTTGCGGCCAGTGATTTCTTCTGCACACAGGAAAAGGGAATGGAGCTTTGGAGGAGGTTTTGGGTTCTGCCGCTTGCGGCTTTCGTGCTGGGCGTGTACCTGTTGTCCTATCCCTCCATCGGGATTGACATGGCGGGGACGATCTATGGGGCGCTTCCTCCTGCCTATACGGTGGTCTACCACATGGCCGGGGCCGTGGGGCTTTTGATAGGCGTGCTGGGCCTTCCGGGGCTGCAGCGGTTTTTCGGGGCCAGGGCCTTCCAGTTCCTGGGAGATGTCTCCTACTCCTTGTATCTGCTGCATTTTCCCATCATAGCGACCTTCTCCTGCTGGTTTTTCCTGGGGACGCATGAAAGGCTTGGCTACCACCTGGCGGCAGGCCTTGATTTCCTCTGCACGACGGCTCTGGTGATCGCTGCGGCCTGGCTTGGAAAAAGGTACCTGGAGCCTGTGGGAACGGTTCTGGAACGAAGCGTCAGCAGGATGCTTCCAGGCGGGAAAGGGCAGAAAGGCTTGCCCCGGCAGCAGGATGAAGGTAAGGACAGGACGCAGTAGAAGAGGGATAGAAAATGGAAAAGAAACGCATACTTTGGATAGATATCGCGAAAGCTCTGGGAATCCTGGTGGTGCTCATGGTGCATACGGGAAAATCCTTCGGCCTGGCCAGCTTTTTCGGCGGCATGTTTTATATGCCGGTCTTTTTCGTGCTGGCGGGGATGACCTTCCGCTGCAAAAATGAGGAGTCTTTTGGAAGCTTTGCCAGGAAAAAAGCCCGGCGGCTCCTGGTGCCTTATTTTGGGTACAGCCTGTTTTTGTTCCTGGTCTTTTTTGTGAAAAATGATCTCCTGGCGGGGCAGGTAAGCGGCAAGTCCTTTTTCCCGCTTCTTGGGATCCTTTATTCAAGAAACTGCCTGTTCTCGGCTGGGACGCCGGATAATCTTTATTTTATGCAGATCCTGAATGCCCCGGCCTGGTTTTTGACCTGTCTTTTCGTCAGCTACCTGGCGTTCTGGCTTTTGATGCGGGCGGCAAAGGGGGAGCTTAAGAAGGCGCTGTACCTGGATCTTTTTGTTTTGGCCGTGTCTGTACTTGTCCATTATCTCTGCCCGGTGCTGCTGCCCTGGAGCATAGACTGCGCGCTTTATAGTGTCTCTTTTTTGCTGTTTGGCCAGCTGCTTTCCCAGAAAAATCTGGTGGAAAAGCTGTATGGGAGGCCTTTGCCCCTCCTGGCTTTGGCCGCAGCCTTTGCCGCGCTTTCCTTTGCCAACGGGAGCGTGAATATGTCGGTGGCTGACTATGGACACTCTATGATCCTTTACCTCTTTGTGGGCGGGCTTGGCTCCCTGCTTGCCATGGAACTGTCAGTGTTTCTGGAAAAGCATACAGGCCCCTTCGGAAAGGCCTGCGCTTTCCTGGGCCGGCATACGCTGCCGGTACTGTGCCTTCACCTTCTTGTATACTCTGTGATCGGGACAGTTTTGGGGCTTCTGGGCCTTGGGTGACACTGCGCCGGGAGCGCGGCGGGCGGCTGTGAATCGGAAGGCCGCGCCGGGGGATGGTTTTCCCTGCAAAAGAATTCGTTGCATAATCTGGAAAAATGAGTTATAATGCAGACATAATCTGCAGACTGCTGTACATATCTGGCAGGATTCCCAAAGAAAAGCAAGGCGAGTGACAGGCCGCATCAGGCATTGCTGCGAGCTGGAATGATGGACAAGTATGAATAATCTTATAAAGCAGGAGGATTTGGCATGACAAGAGAGCAGTACGAATCTCTTCCGCTGGCAGAACTGAAAGAAATTGCCAAGGCCAGGGGGATGAGAGGAACTTCAGCGATGAAAAAAGGAAATCTGATTGATCTGATGCTGGAGAAGGATAAAGAGGCGGAGGAGCAGAAGGAAAGAGAGAGCGTGGAGTATCACGCGAAGACGGAGCGCGCGGCAGAGCGTCCGGAGCGCAGAGAACGCCAGGAGCGCACAGACCGAAGCCAGTCCCGCCAGGAGCATGCGGAGAGGACAGAGCGCGGCGACCGCACGGAGCGGCAGCAGGCGGCGCCCCAGGATATGGCCAGCCTGGACAGCGGCCAGGTGGTGACGGGCATCCTGGAGGTGCTGGGAGACGGCTATGGCTTTATCCGCAGTGACAATTATCTTCCCGGTGAAAATGATATTTATATTAACCCTGCCATGATTCGCAGGTATAACTTAAAGACAGGAGACATCCTCTGCGGCAATGTGAAGGTAAAAGCGCAGACGGAGAAGTTCGCGGCCCTTCTCTACCTGAGATCGATCAACGGCCTCCGCCCGGACGACGCCGCGAGACGCCGGAATTTCGAGGATCTGACACCCATCTTCCCCAATCAAAGAATTCACCTGGAAAGGCCGGGCGGAAGCATGGCCATGCGGATCGTAGATCTGATCTCCCCTATCGGAAAGGGGCAGAGAGGCATGATTGTGTCTCCGCCGAAGGCAGGAAAGACGACGCTTCTGAAAGACGTGGCCAAGTCAATTACCCGGAATCATCCGGAGATGCAGCTTTTGATTCTTTTGATTGACGAGCGTCCGGAGGAAGTGACAGACATTAAGGAAGCCATCGAAGGGCCGAATGTGGAAGTGATCCACTCTACCTTTGACGAGCTGCCGGAGCATCATAAGAGAGTGTCCGAGATGGTCATCGAGCGGGCGAAGCGCCTGGTGGAACACAAGAAAGACGTCGTCATCCTCTTGGACAGCATCACCCGTCTGGCCCGGGCTTACAACCTGACGGTGCCCCCCAGCGGGCGCACCCTGTCCGGCGGCCTTGACCCGGCGGCCCTGCATATGCCGAAGCGCTTCTTCGGGGCGGCCCGGAATATGCGCGAGGGCGGAAGCCTGACGATCCTTGCCACGGCTTTGGTGGAGACCGGGAGCAAGATGGATGACGTCATCTACGAGGAGTTCAAGGGAACTGGAAATATGGAACTGGTCTTGAACCGCAAGCTCCAGGAGAAGAGAGTGTTCCCGGCCATTGATATTCCAAAATCAGGGACGCGGCGGGAGGATCTGCTTCTGTCATCTGAGGAGCTGGAGGCTATGGACATTATCCGAAAAGGGCTTAACGGCCTGAAGCCGGAGGAAGCGGTGGAGAATGTGCTGAACATGTTCGCGCGTACCCGCAGCAACGCAGAGTTTGTTCAGACGGTGAAGAAAACACGGTTTATTTAAACGCGGCAGCCCAAAAGGAAAATACAGCGCGGCAGCAGTGGCTGCCGTGCTTTCCCATGTCCTGCAGGCGGGAAAATCAAAGGAGAGTTATGGATATCAAAATGAAACGGCCGGAGCTAGAGGATCGGGCCCTGATAAACAGTTACCTGAAATATGCGGATACGAGAAGCTGTGAGATGACGTTTGCCAACACCTATCTTTGGTCCAGGCATTATGGGACAGGCTTTGCGATTGTGGATGATATGCTGGTTTTTGGCGAAGTCGATGGCGTGTATTCCTACACCTTTCCGGCAGGGCCTGGAGATCTGCGGACCTGCCTGGAGACGCTGATGGCGCACTGCCGCGAAAAACAGGTTCCATTTCAGCTCCACAATATTACCAAGGAAGATTTCGCGCGCCTGGACAGCCTGTATCCGGAAAGGTTCGAGATCCGCTATGAGCGGGATTACGCGGACTATGTCTATGAGACGGAAAAGCTTGCCGCCCTCTCGGGCAAGAAGTACCACAGCAAAAAAAATCATGTAAATAAGTTTATGAGCCTTTATCCGGACTGGAGCTATGAGTCTATTACGAAAGAAAATGTGGAGGAATGCTTCCAGATGGCCCTGCGCTGGCGGGAACTGAACGGCTGCGAGGCGGATGAGGAGAAACATGCGGAGATCTGCGTGACCTTAAATTTCCTGCGTCTTTTTGAGGAGCTTCAGATGCGGGGAGGGGCCTTAAGGGTAAATGGGGACATTGTCGCCTTTACGCTGGGAGAGCCTGTGGGAATGCGCCAGGATACGCTGGTGGTACACATTGAAAAGGCTTTTTCCGATATTCAGGGCGCCTATACGATGATTAACCAGCAGTTCGCCATTCATGAAGGGAAGGGTTTCCGGTACATGAACCGCGAGGACGATGTGGGAGAAGAGGGCTTAAGGAAGGCAAAATTATCTTATAAACCTGTATTTTTGATCGAAAAAGGGGTTGTAAGAGAGCGCGGACTTTTGTAATATAGAAAAATAGTGTGAGATGCGCGCGGCGGCTGTGAGCAGTACTGCGCGTGGGCCGGGACAGAATATCTGTCCCGGTTTCTGGAGCGCAAAAAAGACAGAACAATGGAAAAGAGGGTGCGGACAGTTTATGAGAGAATGGGAAAGTCATGTCAGGAAAGTCACTCCCTATACACCGGGGGAGCAGCCAGGTTCCTTTCCGGGCATGGTCAAGCTGAATACAAATGAGAATCCATATCCGCCTGCCCCGGGCGTGAGAAAGGCCCTTGAGGAGCTGACGCCGGAGAGCTTCCGCTTATATCCGGATCCGGCGGCGTCAGAGCTTGTGGACGCGCTGGCAGAATACTACGGGAAAGACAGGGAACGGTTTTTTGTGGGCGTAGGTTCGGATGACGTGATCGCCATGGCGTTCCAGACCTTTTTTAATTCCAAGGAGCCGATCCTGTTCCCGGATATCAGCTATTCCTTCTACAGCGTATGGGCGCAGCTTTTTGGGATCCCCTATCGGCGCCCGGCCCTTGACGGGGAGTTCCGGCTGGTGAAGGAGGACTACTTTGGGGAAAACGGAGGCATTATTTTCCCGAATCCCAACGCGCCCACAGGTCTTTACCTGGAGCTTGGGGCAGTGGAAGAGATTCTCGCCCATAATCCGTCTTCGGTGGTGATTGTGGACGAGGCTTATGTGGATTTTGCCGGCCCTTCTGCCATGGAACTGGTGGATCGGTATGACAATCTGCTGGTGGTACAGACCTTTTCCAAGTCCAGATCCCTGGCAGGCCTGCGGATTGGCTTCGCCTATGGGCAGCCGCAGCTTATCCGCTATCTGAATGATGTGAAATATTCGTTCAATTCTTATACCTTAAACCTGCCTTCCCTGAAGCTGGGAGCGGAGGCGCTTAAGGATAAGGCATATTTCCGGGAGACGGTGGAAAAGATTGTGGCCACCAGGGAGAGGGTGAAGAGGGAACTCTCATCCCTTGGCTTTCACTTCCCGGATTCCGGGGCAAACTTTATCTTTGCGGCCCACGAAAGCTGCCCTGCCGGTGAGCTTTTCCAGGCGCTGAGGAAGGAACATATCTATGTCAGATATTTTGACGCTCCCAGGATCCGCAATTATCTGCGGATCACGATAGGGACGGATGAGGAAATGAATAAACTGCTGAGTTTCTTAAAGGCTTATCTGAAGAGGTAAAAGGAGAGATGTCAGGTGGAACGCCTGGAAAAAAAGCTTTACTTTATCTATAATCCCCTGGCCGGGAAGGGAACTATCCGCGGAAAACTGTATGAAGTCATACAGGCTCTTGCGTCTGCGGAATACGAGGTGACGGTCTATCCCACAAGAGAGCCCAGGGATGCCATAGAGCGGGTGCGCCAGCTGTCGGAGGGCTATGATCTGGTGGTCTGCAGCGGAGGCGACGGCACGCTGGACGAGGTAGTGACCGGAATGATGCGGCGGGAGAAAAAGCTTCCTATCGGCTATATCCCGGCGGGATCCTGCAATGATTTCGCACGCTCCCTGCAGATTCCCGGCAATATGCAGCAGGCCGCGGAGATCGCGGTGCGGGGACGGGATTTCACGGTAGACGTAGGCTCCCTGAATGACCGGAGTTTTGTCTATGTGGCGGCCTTCGGCATTTTCACGGACGTATCCTATTCTACGAAGCAGGGCATGAAAAATGTGCTGGGCCACATGGCTTATATTTTGGAAGGCATGAAGAGGATCACGAACGTCAAATCGTATTACCTGAAGGTGACGAGCGCCGAGATGGATTTTGAGGGCGATTTCCTGTTCGGAATGGTGACAAATTCAAAATCGGTGGGCGGCTTTAAGAGCATTGTCGGGAAAAATGTGATTTTTGACGACGGCTTGTTTGAAGTGACCTTCATCAAACGGCCCAAAAACGCCATGGAGCTTCAGGAGATTCTGGCGGCCCTGGCAAATTTCCAGATCGATACGAAATACATGTATTCCTTCAAAAGTTCCAGGATCGTGGTGGAATCAAAAGAGCCAGTGCCCTGGGCGCTGGATGGCGAATACGGCGGGGAGTATACAAGGGCAGAGATTTCCAACAATCCCAGGGCGGTGGAAATCAGGATTGCATCGGAGATCCTGGAAAACATAAGAAAGGAACAGGGGACGGTCCGGACCGGTTCCGGCGCTGAGTAAAACCAGCGGAGCCAAGAAGAGAGACAAAAGAAAGTAAAACTGAGCAAAAGAAAGAGCAGGGAAAGAGGAATGGAAGAGAAGAAGACGATGATTGCCGAGATTTTCGGGAAAAACGTATTTAACGACGCAGTGATGGAAAAGCGGCTTCCGAAGAAGATCTACCAGGAGCTGAAGCAGACCATACGCGAGGGCAAGGAGCTTGACCTGGCTGTGGCGGATGTGGTGGCTCATGAGATGAAGGAATGGGCGCTGGAGCAGGGGGCGACCCATTATACCCACTGGTTCCAGCCGCTGACCGGGGCGACAGCGGAGAAACATGATGCGTTTTTGTCTGCGCCTAAGAAAAACGGCAAGGTGCTGATGGAGTTTTCTGGGAAAGAGCTGGTAAAGGGTGAGCCGGACGCTTCCTCCTTCCCTTCCGGGGGACTGCGGGCCACCTTTGAGGCCAGAGGCTATACGGCCTGGGACTGCACCTCTCCGGCTTTTGTAAAAAAGAGCGCGGATGGTTCCAGGGCGATTCTCTATATTCCCACAGCTTTCTGCTCTTACAAGGGCGAAGCGCTGGATCAGAAGACGCCGCTTCTTAGATCCATGGAGGCGGTTAATAAGCAGTCCTTACGCCTGCTGCGCCTGTTTGGGAACACGACCTCTCACCGTGTGACCCCTTCTGTGGGAGCGGAGCAGGAGTATTTCCTGGTGGATCGGGAGAAATACTTAAAGCGTAAGGATCTGATTTTTACCGGCCGGACCCTTTTTGGGGCTATGCCGCCCAAGGGCCAGGAGCTGGACGACCACTATTTTGGCGTGATCCGGGAGCGGATCGCGGACTTTATGGACGATGTAAACCAGGAGCTGTGGAAACTGGGCGTCTCTGCCAAGACCCAGCACAACGAGGTAGCTCCCGGCCAGCATGAACTGGCGCCCATCTATGCGGAATGCAATGTGGCGGTGGATCACAACCAGCTGATTATGGAGACCCTGAAAAAGGTGGCTTACGAGCACGGCCTCCAGTGTCTGCTCCATGAGAAACCCTTCGCGGGAGTGAACGGTTCTGGAAAGCACAACAACTGGTCTTTGACCACTGATGATGGCATCAATCTCCTTGATCCGGGCAAGACGCCCCATGAGAATGTACAGTTCCTTCTGGTGCTGACCTGCGTGCTGAAGGCGGTGGACCGCCATGCGGCCCTGCTGCGGGAATCTGCGGCTGACGTGGGAAATGACCACCGCCTGGGAGCCAACGAGGCGCCGCCGGCGATCATTTCTGTGTACCTGGGCGAACAGCTGGAGGACGTGCTTTCCCAGCTTATCAGCACTGGTGAGGCGACCCACAGCCTGAAGGGCGGACATCTGCACACGGGCGTGCGCACTCTGCCTGATTTTGCCAAGGATGCCACAGACCGGAACCGCACCTCCCCCTTTGCCTTCACCGGCAACAAGTTCGAGTTCCGCATGGTGGGCTCCCGGGATTCTGTGGCTGAGCCCAACGTGGTGCTCAATACGATTGTGGCGGAGGCTTTCTCCGAGGCCTGCGATGAGCTGGAGAAGGCGGAAGACTTCGATATGGCGGTTCATGACCTGATTAAGAAATATGCTTCTGAGCATCAGCGCATTGTCTTCAATGGAAACGGCTATTCAGACGAGTGGCTGGAGGAAGCGAAACGCCGGGGTCTTCCGAATATCAAAACCATGGTGGATGCCATTCCGGTTCTGACCGAAGAGAAGACGGTGAAGCTTTTTGAGAATTTTGGCGTGTTCACCCGCGCGGAGCTTCTGTCCCGGGCGGAGATCCAGTATGAGACCTACTCCAAGGCTATCAATATCGAAGCCCGCTCCATGATCGATATCGCCAGCAAGCATATCATTCCGGCGGTGCTGCAGTATACGACAGCCCTGGCTTCTTCGGTCAACCAGATCCGTGAGGCCTGCGCGGAGGCCAATATCAGCGTGCAGATTGAGCTTCTGAAAGAATGCTCTTCCCTGCTGGCGGCTACCAAGGCAGCCTTAAAGGAGCTGACGGAAGTGACGGATACTGCAGGAATAAAGGCCGAGGGACGGGAGCGCGCCGTCTATATCAAGGACATCGTGGTTCCTGCCATGGAGGCTCTGCGCCGCCCGGTGGATCGGCTGGAGATGCTGGTGGCCAAGGATATGTGGCCCATGCCATCTTACGGCGACCTGCTTTTTGAGGTATAAAGAAAAGAGCTGAGACGTTATGATTCACAGTTTTGAATCGGCTGTGAATCGTAACACTGAGGCAGTAAAAATTTCGGCGGAAGGCGGCCTGCACAGAAAAAAATCCGGTTTTTTCATTTCCGCTTGCTTTTCCGGAGAGATTCGTGTATGTTATAGAGCATAAAAAAACAGCGCGAGATGAACGAGGGCGTTCCCTTAGGGGGAATGCCCTCGTTTTTGTGTGGCGGGAAGGGAAAGCTGTTTTCCCTATCTGACCGTCACGCGCAGGAAAGGTGGAGGACTTTATGAAAGAATTTACGAATGTGTCAGAGATTTTCGGCTCCAACGTATTCAACG
>CALWBB010000033.1 GCA_944375885.1 uncultured Merdimonas sp. | reverse complement strand
GTGGAGGAAGTGGCAAAGGACTATCCGGACATCGAGCTGTCCCATATGCTGGTGGACAACTGCGCGATGCAGCTGGTAAAGGATCCCTCTCAGTTTGACGTGATCCTGACGGAGAATATGTTTGGCGACATCCTCTCGGACGAGGCCAGCATGGTGACAGGCTCCATCGGAATGCTTGCCAGCGCCAGCTTAAACGATACGAAATTCGGCCTGTACGAGCCCAGCGGCGGCTCCGCCCCGGATATCGCGGGCCAGGATATCGCCAATCCCATTGCCACGGTGCTGTCGGCGGCCATGCTGCTGCGCTACAGCTTCGACCTGGATAAAGAGGCGGACGCCATCGAGGCAGCCGTCCAGCAGGTACTGACAGAAGGGTACCGCACCGGAGACATTATGTCGGAGGGATGCACAAGGGTGGGCACTCAGAAGATGGGCGATCTGATCGCGGAGAGAATTTAAGTCCAATACCCCGCAGGAAATAAAGTGAATGATGGAAGAGGAGGATATAAAGTTATGAGAAGTGACGCAGTAACAAAAGGAATCCAGCAGGCCCCCCACAGGAGCCTGTTCAACGCCCTGGGCATGACCCAGGAGGAGCTTGACCGGCCTCTGGTAGGAATCGTAAGCTCTTACAATGAGATTGTTCCCGGACATATGAACCTGGACAAAATCGTGGAAGCGGTAAAAATGGGCGTAGCGATGGCAGGCGGAACCCCCATTGTATTCCCGGCTATCGCAGTCTGCGACGGCATCGCCATGGGCCATGTGGGAATGAAGTATTCCCTGGTAACCCGCGACCTGATCGCGGATTCCACCGAGGCGATGGCCATGGCCCATCAGTTTGACGCCCTGGTGATGATCCCGAACTGCGACAAAAATGTGCCGGGCCTTCTGATGGCGGCGGCCCGCATCAATATCCCCACGGTATTCGTCAGCGGCGGCCCCATGCTGGCAGGCCATGTAAAGGGGCAGAAGCGCAGCCTTTCCAGCATGTTTGAGGCAGTGGGAGCCCATGCGGCGGGAACCATGACGGACGAGGAGGTACGTGAGTTTGAGGAGAAGGTATGTCCGACCTGCGGATCCTGCTCCGGCATGTACACGGCCAACAGCATGAACTGCCTGACTGAGGCGCTTGGCATGGGCCTTCGCGGCAACGGCACGATCCCGGCGGTCTATTCTGAGCGGATCAAGCTGGCGAAGCACGCCGGCATGCAGGTGATGGAGCTTCTGAAAAAGAACATCCGTCCGAGAGACATTATGACCGAGAAGGCCTTCCTGAACGCTCTGACCGTAGATATGGCGCTCGGCTGCTCTACGAACAGTATGCTGCACCTTCCGGCTATCGCCCATGAGGCAGGCGTGGAGCTGAACATGGAGATCGCCAATGAGATGAGCGCGAAGACTCCGAACCTCTGCCATCTGGCTCCGGCAGGCCCCACCTACATCGAGGATCTGAACGAGGCAGGCGGCGTCTATGCTGTGATGAATGAGCTGAACAAGAAGGGACTTCTGTATACAGACCTGATGACAGTCACCGGAAAGACGGTGGCGGAGAATATCGCCGGCTGCGTCAATAAGAACCCGGAGGTCATCCGTCCTATCGATAATCCCTACAGCGAGATCGGCGGAATCGCCGTCCTGAAGGGTAACCTGGCTCCGGATACGGCTGTGGTGAAGCGCTCTGCCGTAGTGCCGGAGATGATGGTGCATGAGGGACCGGCCCGCGTCTTTGACTGCGAGGAGGATGCCATCGCGGCCATCACAGGCGGAAAGATCGTGGAAGGCGATGTGGTGGTTATCCGCTATGAAGGTCCTAAAGGCGGCCCGGGTATGCGCGAGATGCTGAATCCCACCTCCGCCATTGCGGGCATGGGACTTGGCTCCACGGTAGCCCTGATTACAGACGGCCGTTTCAGCGGGGCCTCCAGAGGAGCCTCCATCGGCCACGTATCTCCGGAAGCGGCTGTGGGCGGCCCGATCGCCCTGGTGGAAGAGGGAGACAGGATCCTCATCGATATTCCGAACAATAAGCTGGAGCTTCTGGTATCCGACGAGGAGCTGGCGGCCAGAAAGGAGAAATGGCAGCCGAGAGAGCCGAGGGTGACGACGGGATATCTGGCCCGTTACGCCAAGATGGTGACCTCCGGCAACCGGGGAGCGATCCTGGAGATCTAAAGCTTTGGAAGCAAGACCCCTGCGGCGGCTGTCAGGCGGACACGCGGCTGTGTCCGCCCGGCGCGCTGCCCGCGGGAATTTAAAATAGAATGGGGAGATGAACGATGCAGCTTACAGGAGCAGAGATTGTAATCGAATGCCTGAAGGAACAGGGTGTGGATACTGTGTTCGGCTATCCGGGAGGAGCGATTCTGGATGTCTATGACGCGCTTTACAAGCACAGCGGGGAGATCCGCCATATCCTGACCTCTCATGAGCAGGGTGCGTCCCACGCAGCGGACGGCTACGCCCGTGCCACAGGAAAGGTCGGCGTCTGCATGGCGACCTCCGGACCGGGCGCTACGAATCTTGTGACGGGAATCGCCACGGCCTATATGGATTCCGTTCCGGTGGTGGCGATCACAGCGAACGTAGGAAAAGGCCTCCTTGGGAGGGATTCCTTCCAGGAGGTGGATATAGCCGGAATCACCATGCCGGTGACAAAGCATAATTTTATAGTAAAGGAAGTAGAAATGCTGGCTCCGGTGCTCCGAAGAGCCTTCCATATCGCCCGCAGCGGCCGTCCGGGTCCGGTGCTGGTAGACATCACCAAGAACGTGACGGGCGCGAAGACGGAGTATGAGAGAAAGGAGCCGGAGGCGGTAGTCCGCCAGACAGAGACGATCCGGGAGGAGGATCTGGAAAAAGCCGTAGAAATGATTCAGGCCGCCAAGCGTCCCTTTATCTTCGTGGGCGGCGGCGCGGTGATTTCCGGCGCGGCCCGGGAGATCGAGGAGCTGGCGCATAAGATCCAGGCTCCGGTCTGCGATTCCCTGATGGGAAAGGGTGCGTTCCCGGGCGAGGATCCGCTGTATACAGGCATGCTGGGCATGCATGGCACCAAAGCCTCCAATTTCGGCGTGTCCCACTGCGATCTCCTGATTGCCATCGGCGCCAGGTTCAGCGACCGTGTGACGGGAGACACCAGCCGTTTTGCCACAAAGGCGCAGATTCTCCAGATCGATATCGATCCGGCGGAGATTAATAAGAATGTACTCGTGGATCACAGCATTATCGGCGACGTAAAGTCCGTGCTGCAGGAGCTGAATCCGAGAGTGGACGAGAAGGAGCATCCGGCCTGGCTGGCAGAGATCGAGTCTCTTAAAAACCGTTATCCGCTGAAATATGACGGGGACCGCCTGACAGGCCCTTATGTGCTGCAGGAGCTGTACCGCATCACAAAAGGGGACGCCCTGATTGTAACTGAGGTAGGCCAGAACCAGATGTGGGCCGCCCAGTATTATAAATACAAAGCGCCCCGTACCTTCCTGACTTCAGGAGGCCTGGGAACCATGGGCTATGGCCTTGGTGCCAGCCTTGGCGCGAAGCTGGGATGTCCAGATAAGCTGGTGGTCAATGTGGCCGGCGACGGCTGCTTCCGTATGAACATGAATGAGATCGCCACAGCGGCCCGTTACAATATCCCGGTGATCCAGCTGGTGCTGAACAACCATGTGCTGGGCATGGTGCGCCAGTGGCAGACGCTGTTCTACGGAAAACGTTATTCCCACACGGTTCTGAACGATCAGGTAGATTTCGTGAAGCTGGCAGAGGCCCTCGGAGCGGAGGGTATGCGCGTCACGAAGCGCGAGGAGGTGGCCCCGGCCCTGGAGAAGGCCATCGCCCTTGGCCGCCCGGTGGTCATCGACTGCGTCATCGACAGTGACGACAAGGTATTTCCGATGATGCCGGCAGGCGCCCCGCTGGAGGCGACCTTTGACGCGGACGATATGATCAAAGAAAATAAATAACACCAATGGAGAGACTAGAATGTTGAAACGGATGCGCTGGTACCTCTGGGTGCTGGCGGGGATCTTTCTGGCATATCTGGTGGTTTCCATCTATTTTATGGAGCATTTTTTCCCGGGAACCACAGTGAATGGGGAAAGCGCGGATCTTTTGACAGTCCGGGAAGCGAACGGCCTGATTCTGGATCAGGCAAAGGGCTATGAGCTGACGCTTCTGGAACGGGGCGGCTCCGAAGAAATCCTGACGGCAGAGCAGCTGGGAATGAGCTTTTCGGAGACAGACAATGTAAGAAAGTACAAGAGGATCCAGAATGGCTTTCTCTGGCCAAGGATGTTCTGGCAGCAGGATTCCTATCAGATTGTGCCGGATATTACATTTGACGACGATACATGGGACGATACCCTGTCCGCCCTCTCCTGTATCCAGGAGGGGGCGGCTCCGGAAGATGCCTGGGTGGAGCTTACGGCCGATGGCTATGAGCTTCATCCGGAGCAGCAGGGGGCCAGGATAAAGAAAGAAGTATTAAAAGAGAGTGTCCGCGCGGCGGCCGGGGAGCTTGCCCCGGCTCTCGATCTGGAGGAGGCAGGCTGCTATGAAGAGCCTTCCGTGACAGCGGATTGTGCGCAGATCACAGAGCTTACAAAGAAGCTTGATCACTGGCTTTCTACGGAAGTGACCTATGAATTCGGCCCGCAGACCGAGGTGGTGGATGCGTCTGTGGTGTCTGGTTTTATCCGTCTCGACGGCTATGAGGCTTCCATAGATGAGGAAGCCGTGAAAGCCTGGGTGGCGGGACTGGCAGACAGAAGAGACACTTATAAGAGGGAGAGAGAGTTTGACAGCACGCTGCGGGGAATCATTACCGTAAGCGGCGGCAATTATGGCTGGGAGATCGACCAGGAGGCGGAGGCGGCAGCGCTTCTTGCTTCCGTGGAAAAGGGTGAGACGACAGCCAGAGAGCCGGCCTGGGCCCGTGAGGGAAAGGGCTGGGGAGAGAACAATGACCTGGGTGATACTTATATTGAGGTAGATATGGGCGCCCAGCATATGTGGGCGTATAAGGATGGAGCTCTTGTGATTGACACAGATGTGGTAACCGGAAATATCAGCCGGCATTACGGGACGCCTGCCATCGTGGCCCAGATCCAGTATAAGGATCGGAACGCGGTGCTGCGGGGAGCCAATTACGCTACGCCTGTGAAATACTGGATGCCCTTTTACGGGAATTACGGAATCCATGACGCCAGCTGGCGAAGAGAGTTCGGCGGGACAGTGTATCTGACGGACGGCTCCCATGGCTGTGTGAACACGCCGCCGGCGGCCATGAAAGTGATTTTCGAGACGATGGATTCTGGCACTCCGGTCGTGCTGTATTATTAAGAAAAAGCAAAATGCCCGGCCAAAGAGCTGTGGGGCGTGAAAAAGAGGAGGAAATGAAAAATGAGTCGTGTCTATAACTTTTCGGCGGGTCCCGGCGTTCTGCCGGAGGAGGTGCTGCGTGAGGCGGCGGATGAAATGCTGGATTACCGGGGCTGCGGCATGTCTGTGATGGAGATGTCCCACCGCTCTAAGGTATTTGAAAATATTCTGGACGAGGCAGAGCAGGATCTGAAAGATCTGATGCAGATTCCGGATAACTATAAGATTCTGTTCATGCAGGGCGGCGCCCATGTGCAGTTTGCCGCAGTTCCCATGAACCTGATGAAAAACCGCGTGGCGGATTATATCATCACCGGCCAGTGGGCGAAAAAAGCCTTCAAGGAGGCCCAGATCTACGGAAAGGCCAACGCGGTGGCTTCCTCCGAGGATCAGACCTTTTCCTATATTCCGGACTGCTCCGATCTTCCCATCAGCCCGGACGCGGACTATGTCTATATCTGCGAAAACAACACCATTTACGGGACAAAATTCCACACGCTTCCGAATACTAAGGGCAGGATTCTGGTATCCGATGTCTCCTCCTGCTTCCTCTCTGAGCCGGTGGATGTGACCCGGTACGGCCTTCTGTACGGCGGCGTGCAGAAGAATGTAGGTCCGGCCGGCCTGGCCATCGTGATCATCCGGGAGGATCTGATCACGGAGGACACCCTGCCCTATACGCCGACCTACCTGAAATATAAGATCCACGCGGACGCCAACTCCCTTTACAACACGCCGAACTGCTACGGCATCTACATGTGCGGCAAGGTCTTCAAGTGGCTGAAAAAACAGGGCGGCCTTGCGGCCATGAAGGCCAGAAACGAGGAGAAGGCAGCCGTTCTTTATGATTTCCTGGACAGCAGCCGCCTCTTTAAGGGCACTGTGCGCAAGGAGGACCGCTCCCTGATGAATGTCCCCTTCGTGACCGGAGATAAGGAGATGGACGCGAAATTTGTGAAAGAGGCGGAGGCCGCCGGCCTCGTAAATTTGAAGGGCCACAGGACTGTGGGCGGCATGCGTGCCAGCATCTACAATGCGATGCCTCTGGAGGGCGTAAAGGCGCTTGTGGAATTTATGAAGAAATTTGAGGAGGAGAACTAGGACATGTACCACTATAAATGTATGAACCAGATTGCCAAGACCGGTCTTGATGGGTTCAGCCGGGACTACACGCAGGTAGAAGAGATAGAAGAGGCGGACGCCCTGCTTGTGCGAAGCGCGGCTCTCCATGACACAGAGTTTCCCAAAAACCTGAAGGCCATTGCCCGGGCGGGTGCAGGCGTCAATAATATCCCTCTGGGAAAATGCGCGGAGCAGGGGATTGTGGTTTTCAACACTCCCGGCGCGAATGCGAACGCGGTAAAAGAACTGGTGCTGGCAGGCATTCTGCTGGCGGCAAGAGATATCATCGGCGGCGTGAACTGGGTGCAGTCTGAGCGCATGAATGAGGAGATTTCTTCCCTGACGGAGAAGCAGAAAAAACAGTTCGCCGGCCATGAGATTGAAGGCAAGAAGCTGGGAATCATCGGCCTGGGCGCCATCGGCGTGAAAGTGGCGAACAGTGCGGTGCATCTTGGCATGGATGTCCTGGGATACGATCCCTATATCTCTGTGGAGGCAGCCTGGAACCTCTCCCGGAGTATCCGCCACATCACCAATGTAGATGAGATTTACAAGGAATGTGATTATATTACGATCCATGTGCCGCTTCTGGACAGCACGCGGAAGATGATTAACACGGAAGCCATCGAAAAGATGAAGGACGGGGTGGTACTCTTAAATTTTGCCAGGGATCTCCTGGTGGATGAGGACGCCGTGGTGCTGGCTCTGAAGAAGGGCAAGATCAAGCGGTATGTCAGCGATTTCCCCAACCCGGTGACAGCCGGAGCCAAGGGAACCATCGTGCTGCCCCATCTGGGAGCTTCCACGGAGGAAGCGGAGGAGAACTGCGCGCGCATGGCGGTCAAGGAACTTAGGGAATTCCTGGAGAATGGCAATATCCGCAATTCTGTGAACTATCCGGCCTGCGACATGGGAATTCCTGCGTATCCGGCCAGAATCGCCATCTGCCACAAAAATGTGAAAAACATGTTAAGCCAGTTTACGACGATTCTGGGACAGGAAAACTACAATATCGGAAATATGACGAACAAGAGCCGCGGCGACTATGCCTATTCCATGTTTGATCTGGAGACCGCGGCAAGTCCCAAGCTCATCAGCCGCCTGGAGGCCATCGACGGCGTGCTGAAAGTACGGGTGATCCGCTGATGGCGGACATCCGGCCCTTTCCCGCAATCCGGCCCGCGAAGGGGAAAGAGGCAGAGATCGCGGCCCTTCCGTACGATGTCTACAGCCGTGCGGAGGCGAGAGAGGCAGTAAAGAACAGACCCTTAAGTTTCCTTCGCATCGACCGCGCGGAGACGCAGCTTCCGGAGGATGTGGATCTTTATGACAGCCGCGTCTATGAAAAGGCGAAGGAGCTGCTCTGGGGCATGGTGGAGGACGGGGACTTTGTGCAGGATGAGACCCCCTGCTATTATCTCTATGAGCTGACCATGGACGGGCGCAGCCAGACGGGCATCGTGGCCTGCGCCTGCGTGGACGATTATCTGGAAAACCGAATCAAAAAGCATGAGAATACCCGCCGGGAAAAGGAGGAGGACCGGGTGAGGCATGTGGATGTCTGCGGCGCCCAGACAGGCCCCATCTTCCTTGCGTACCGCAGCAGGGAGGATTTAAAAAAGCTGGTGGAGCAGGAAAAGAAAAAAGCGCCTCTGTTTGACTTTAGTTCAGAGGACGGCATCCGCCACAGAGGCTGGAGGGTGGAAGATCCGGCAAAGCTCCAGGCGATCCGGCAGGCTTTTGCGGATATGGACGCTTTGTACATCGCGGACGGACACCACAGGGCGGCTTCAGCAGTCCGCGTGGGGGTAAAACGCAGAAAAGAGCATCCTGGCTATACGGGAGAAGAGGAATTTAACTATTTCCTTTCCGTCATTTTCCCGGATGACGAGCTTTTGATTATGGATTACAACCGGGTAGTGAAAGATCTGAACGGCCTTTCCCCGGAGGCGTTCCTGGAAAAGCTGGGAGAGTTTTTTGAAATCCAGAAGCTTTCGGAAGCGGCCCATCCAGGAAGGAAAGGGGAATTCACCCTGTTCCTGGAGGAAGAATGGTATCTTCTGACTTTGAAAGCCCAGTATGAGAACAGCGATCCGGTGGAGGGCCTTGACGTGTCGCTCTTACAGAATCTGGTTCTGGGGCCTGTGCTTGGCATCCAGGATCCGAAGACAGACAAGCGTATTGATTTCGTAGGGGGAATCCGGGGCCTTACTGAGCTGGAGCGCCGGGTACATACGGACATGAAGGCGGCCTTTGCCATGTATCCTACTTCCATTGGCGAACTTTTTGCCGTGGCCGACGAAGGAAAACTGATGCCGCCCAAATCTACCTGGTTTGAGCCAAAGCTCCGGAGCGGACTTTTTATTCATTCGCTAGGGGAAAGAGTTTAACGTTACTATTCTCAGCCATCACACCCACATGCGCACTCGCCGCCTCTTACGAGGCTCCAGTCCCGCTCCTTACGGAGCTAAGACTGCTTATGTGGGTGGGGTGACTGCTTCACAGTTTGGTGCTTCACAGTTTCACTACAAAAGCCCTTCTTTTTTCTTGACAGAGAAGTGTTCGTATGGTAAAATGCCAACGTGACTTTACTATGGTACAGTGGCCCATTGGTAGAGAAAGAAAGTAAAACCCGCGGCCTGAGCCTTGGCTTGCAGCCTGCGGGAATAAACGGCCGCTCAAGCGGCAGTGGGAGGACAAGATGAAAAAAAGAATGTTAAGTTTATTACTGTGCGGCTGCCTGGCAGTGTCTATGCTGGCTGGCTGTGGAAACTCCTCTGGAGAAGAGGCTGTGACCAATACAGACGCCGAGGATGCCGCAGAAGATGCTGCTGCGGAAGCAGAGGATGCGGAAGAGGCAGATGCATCTGACGAGACTGCGGAGGCTGCCAGCGATATGGAGTATGTGCTGGGGAAGGGTACGCTGATCGTGGGCATCACGAACTTCGAGCCCATGGACTATATGGATGAGAACGGCGAGTGGATCGGCTTTGACGCGGATCTGGCGAATGCTTTCGCGGAGAGCTTAGGGATCGAGGCGGAGTTTGTGGAGATTGAGTGGGACAGCAAGATTATGGAGCTGGACAGCAGCGCCATCGACTGCGTATGGAACGGCATGACCCTGACCGACGAGGTGACGAGCTCCATGGAGTGCACGGACGCCTATCTGCACAACGCCCAGGTGGTCGTAGTGCCGGCTGATGTGGCGGAGGACTACCAGGATGTGGAGAGCCTTTCCGGCCTGACCTTTGCCGTAGAGGCAGGCAGCGCAGGCGAGGCGGAGGTCAGCGCCCTTGGACTTGACTATATTCCGGTTTCTGCCCAGTCTGACGCTCTTTTGGAGGTAGCCTCCGGAACCTCTGACGCGGCGGTGATCGACCTTCTGATGGCGGCAGCCATGATCGGCGAGGGCACAGGCTATGACAATCTGACCTATACGGTAAGCCTGAACAACGAGGAATACGGCGTAGGCTTCCGCAAAGGCTCTGATCTGACGGCGGCCCTGAATGATTTCTTCGCGGCAGCTTACGAGGACGGAACCATGCAGGCGACTGCAGAAAAATACGGCGTGCAGGCGGCTCTGGTCGGAGCTGACGCTGCGGCTGATACGGCAGAGGAGTAAGACAGAAGCATGGAACTGATCATGGAGCAGATGCCGATTGTCATTCGTTCGCTGAACAGCGGCTTTCTGCAGACGCTGAAACTGTTTTTTGTGACGCTTGTCGGCTCAGTGCCGCTGGGACTGGTGATTGCTTTCGGTTCCATGTCACGCTTTAAACCTCTGAATTGCCTTACAAGGATTTTTGTCTGGATCATACGCGGCACGCCGCTTATGATCCAGCTTATGATTGTATTTTACTTCCCGGGCCTGGTGTTCCACAACCAGATCTGGAGGGGAATGGACGGACGCTTTACGGCGGCGGCGGTAGCCTTCATCATCAACTACGCCTGCTATTTCTCCGTGATTTACCGGGGCGGCATCCAGGGCGTGCCGGTGGGACAGGAGGAGGCGGGCCTGGTGCTTGGCATGACAAAGCGGCAGATCTTTTTCAAGGTCAAGCTGCTGCAGATGATCAAACGCATCGTGCCGCCTATGTCCAACGAGATTATCACGCTTGTCAAGGATACGTCTCTGGCGACGACCATCGCGGTCCAGGAGATTATCTGGGCTGGAGAGTCCTTCGCGAAGGGTTCCCAGGGAATTTCCGGCGCTATCTGGCCGCTGTTCTTTACGGCTGTCTATTACCTGGTGTTCAGCGGCGTGCTGACAGTGCTTCTGGGATGGCTGGAGCGGAAGCTGGAATATTTCAGGTAAGGAGGCGTAAGATCTATGGCGATTCTGGAAGTAGAACATATCAGTAAAAACTTTGAGGACACGGAAGTGTTAAAGGACATCAGCTTTTCCCTGGAGAAGGGAGAGGTGCTGTCCATCATCGGCTCCTCCGGAAGCGGAAAGACCACCTTCTTACGCTGCCTGAATTTTCTGGAGCAGCCGGATACCGGCGTCATCCGGGTGGGAGGAGAGACGCTCTTTGACGCAAGCGTCCGCCAGTCCCAGCAGGAGGCGGAGATCCGAAGGAAGCGCCTCCACTTCGGCCTGGTGTTCCAATCCTTCAATCTCTTTCCCCAGTACACAGCCCTGGGCAATGTGATGCTGGCAAGAGAACTCCTGGCAAAGGAGCAGCCGGACTATAAGGCCCGGAAAAAAGAGATTTATCAGGAGATCGAGGAGGAAGCCAAGGCGCTTCTTCGGCAGATGGGCCTGGGAGAACGGATGGAGAATTATCCCCACCAGCTTTCCGGAGGCCAGTGCCAGCGGGTGGCCATCGCCCGGGCGCTTGCCCTGAAGCCGGATATCCTCTGCTTTGACGAGCCTACCTCGGCCCTTGACCCGGAGCTGACCGGGGAGGTGCTGAAGGTCATCAAAGAGCTGGCGGATAAGAAGACGACCATGATCATTGTCACCCACGAGATGGCATTTGCCCACGACGTGGCCAGCAAGGTGATTTTCATGGACGAAGGCATGATCCTGGAGCAGGGGACGCCGCAGGAGGTCTTCGAGCACACGCAGCAGGAGAGGACGAAGCAGTTCCTGTCCCGGTACACAAATGGATAAAAGATGCGCTTTGGCAGGGCGCGCCCAAGACGATAAGCGTTTGGCGCTTATGTTTTGGGGCGCCTTGCTTTTTTCGGCGAAATTTCCGGTTGAAATCCAGCCCGTTTGATACTAAAATAGAAAAGATTCAGCAGAAGATAGGGAAAGGAGCGAGCCCATGACGGAGAAGCGGAAGGAACCTCTTGTGGTTCTCACAGGCCCCACGGCGGTGGGGAAGACGAAGCTTTCGATTGCCCTTGCGAAGGCCATCGGCGGGGAGATTATCTCGGCGGATTCCATGCAGGTCTACCGGCGCATGGACATCGGCTCCGCGAAGATACGGCCGGAAGAGATGGAGGGAATCCCCCACTATCTGATCGACGTGCTGGAGCCCACAGAGGAATTTCATGTGGTGCGCTTTCAGCAGATGGCGAAGGAGGCTGTAAGGAGGATCCGGGAGAAGGGACATATTCCTATCATCGCGGGCGGCACCGGCTTCTATATCCAGGCTCTTCTCTACGATATTGACTTTACGGAAAACGAGGCTCAGACCAGTGTCCGGGTGGAGCTGGAGGAGCTGGCGAAAAGAGAAGGCCCGGAGAAGCTCCATGAGCTGCTTTCCAGGATCGATCCGAAGGCGGCGGAGGAGATCCATGCCCACAATGTGAAGCGGGTCATCCGGGCGCTGGAATTCCACCGCCTGACGGGGAAGCGGATCTCGGAGCATAACGAGGAGCAAAAAGGAAAGGAATCCCCCTACAATTTCGCTTATTTTGTGTTAAACGATGAGCGCCAGCGGCTCTATGAGCGGATTGACGCCCGCGTGGACGAGATGATGGAGGAAGGGCTTCTGCAGGAGGTAGAGGGCCTGAAGGCGGAGGGGCTCTGCCGGGGCATGGTGTCCATGCAGGGGCTGGGCTATAAGGAGCTTTTAAGCTATTTGGACGGGGAGTGTTCCCTGGAGGAGGCGGTGCGGATTCTGAAGCGGGACACGCGCCATTTCGCCAAGCGGCAGCTGACCTGGTTTAGGCGGGAGCGGGACGTGATCTGGCTGGACCGGCAGCGGTTCGGAGACGATAGGGCAATCCTGGAGGAAATGGTGAAAATCTTAAGAGAAAAGGGAATGATAGAAGATGGAGCATGAAATGAGACATACAGACGAGATGTATCGGGAGCTTGGGATCCGAAAGGAGGTCTATGCCTTCGGTCAGGAGATAGAGAAGACCTTAAAGGAAAGGTTTGAAGGGATCGACGCCACGGCGGAGTACAATCAGCTGAAGGTGGTGGGCGCCATGCAGAAGGCCCGGGTGGAGGCCGCCTGCTTCGCGGCCACCAGCGGCTATGGCTACAACGATCTGGGAAGAGAGAAGCTGGAGGCGGTCTACGCGGCGGCCTTTCACGCGGAGTCTGCCCTGGTGCGCCCGCAGATTGCCTGCGGGACCCACGCGCTGGCGGTGGCGTTGTCGGGAAACCTGCGGCCCGGGGACGAGCTGCTCTCCCCGGCGGGCAAGCCCTACGACACGCTGGAGGAGGTCATCGGCATCCGGCCCTCCAACGGATCCCTGGCAGAGTACGGCGTCACCTACCGCCAGGTGGACTTAAAGGAGGATGGAAGCTTTGACTATCCGGCCATCGAGGCGGCTCTGAACGAAAAGACCAGGCTGGTGACCATTCAGCGTTCCAAGGGCTACCAGACCCGGCCTACCTTTTCGGTGAAACAGATCGGGGAGCTGATTGCCTTTATAAAGGAAAGAAGGCCTGACGTGATCTGCATGGTGGACAACTGCTATGGCGAATTTGTGGAGCGGATCGAGCCCACAGACGTGGGCGCGGATCTCTGCGTGGGTTCCCTGATCAAGAATCCGGGCGGCGGGCTGGCCCCCATCGGCGGTTACATCGTAGGAAAAGATGAATATGTGGAGAACGCGGCCTACCGCCTGACCTCTCCGGGCCTTGGCAAAGAGGTGGGTGCCTCCCTGGGCGTGATGCAGAGCTTCTATCAGGGCTTTTTCCTGGCCCCGGCCGTGACGGCCGCGGCGCTCAAAGGCGCCATCTTCGCCGCCAATATCTATGAAAGGCTGGGCTTTCCGGTGATCCCGAACGGGACGGAGAGCCGCCACGACATCATCCAGGCCGTGACCCTCGGCAGCCCGGAGGGCGTGGTCGCCTTCTGCCAGGGCATCCAGGCGGCTGCCCCGGTGGACAGCTACGTGACGCCGGAGCCCTGGGCGATGCCAGGCTACGACAGCGACGTCATCATGGCGGCCGGCGCCTTCGTGCAAGGCTCCTCCATCGAGCTTTCCGCGGACGGCCCCATCAAGCCGCCCTATGCAGTCTATTTCCAGGGCGGACTGACCTGGCCCCACGCGAAGCTGGGAATCCTCATGTCCCTGCAGAAGCTTCTGGACGCCGGGCTGGTGAAGCTGTCATGACCGGAAAAAGGCGGGTGCTGGTCATCGGAGGCGGAGCCTCCGGCCTCATGGCGGCCATCGCCGCGGCGGAACACGGCGCGAAGGTGACCCTTCTGGAGCGGAACCGTCAGGTGGGAAAGAAGATCCTCGTGACGGGCAACGGCCGCTGCAACCTGACAAACCTCGACCAGAACCTGTCCCATTACCGGGGCGGGGAGCCGGGTTTTGCGGCTGCGGTGCTGGGGGAATTTGGGCTTTCGGAGACGCTGGATCGGTTCAAAAGGATGGGCGTGCATACCCGGAGCCGGAACGGCTATCTCTATCCCTACAGCGATCAGGCTTCCTCCGTGGCGGACGCCCTCCGGATGGAAGCGGAGCATCTGGGCGTAAAGCTGGCCCTGGGAAACCAGGCGCTGGCCCTGGAGGCCCTGCCGGAAGGGAAGGGCGCGCGGTTCGCGGCCCGGACGGAGGGCTGGACCTACGAGGGGGACGCCTGCGTTCTGGCGGCGGGCTCTGCCGCCGCCCCGGCCACAGGCTCGGATGGCAGCGGCTATGCTTTGGCGCAGAGCCTGGGCCACAGGATCATCAAGCCGCTGCCTGCCCTGACGGCGCTTCGCTGCCGGGAAGCTTTTTATGGACGGCTTGCGGGTCTTCGCATGGAGGCTGTCGTGCGGATTCTGGCAGACGGAAAAGAACTGGCCTTAGACAGAGGCGAGGTGCAGTTTACAAAGAACGGGATCTCCGGCATTCCTGTCTTCCAGGTGAGCCGTTTCGCGGTGCGCGCCCTGGATGAGGGAAAGAAAGTGGAAGGACGGCTGGATCTGCTGCCCGGTCTAACAGGAAAAGGAGAACTGGAAGAATTTTTTCAGGACAGGCTCCGCCAGGGAGGCTGGAAGGGGCCCCGTCAGTTCCTGACAGGACTTTTCCCGGAAAAAATGTCCCTGTGCCTGCTGGAACGGGCAGGGCTTTCAAAGGACAGAAAGGCAGAGGAGTGGGATGAAAAGGAGCTTGGGAGGCTGCTTTTGCTTGTGCGCGGCTTTCGGACAGAGATTATAGGCGGGGGGAGCTTCGAGCAGGCCCAGGTCTGTTCCGGCGGCGTGGACAGTGCGCAGATCTGTCCGCAGACTATGGAATCCCTGCTGGTGCCGGGACTGTATTTTGCAGGGGAAACGGTGGATATCGATGGCGCCTGCGGCGGGTATAATCTTCAGTGGGCCTGGAGCAGCGGCTATGTGGCAGGAATGCACGCTGCAGGGACGTGCCCTGGAAAAGGAGGAGTTTTATGATTCGGGTGAGCCAGCTGAAGCTTCCGGTGGCGCACAGCCTGGAAGATTTGAAAATACAGGCAGCTAAGGAGCTGAAGGTTCCGCCTGGGCGTATCAAAAACCTGACTGTCAGCCGCAAGTCGATAGACGCCAGGAAAAAGCCTGTGGTGTATGTCTACACGGTGGATGTGGAGCTGGCAGAGGAAAAGAAGCTGGCAGGGAGGCTTCATGGCAGGAATATTTCGCTGGTTCGTCCTAAAGCCTACCAGTTTCCCGGGCCAGAGGCGCCGCAGGAAGTCATGAGGCCTGTGATTGTCGGGACGGGACCGGCCGGGCTTTTCTGCGGGCTGATGCTGGCAAAGGCCGGATACCGGCCCCTTCTTCTGGAACGGGGCGAGACGGCGCGGGCGCGCAAGAAGACAGTGGATCGGTTCTGGGCTACAGGAGAACTGGCAGCGGACTCCAATGTGCAGTTTGGCGAAGGTGGAGCAGGAACCTTTTCCGACGGCAAGCTGAATACGCTGGTAAAGGATCCGAAGGGGCGCGGCCGTTTTGTGCTGGAGACCTTTGTGCGCGCGGGAGCACCGGAAGAGATCCTCTGGTGGAACAAGCCGCACCTGGGTACGGATGTGCTGATCGGAGTCGTAGAGCAGATCCGGAGGGAAATCATTTCCCTGGGAGGAGAGTTCCGCTTTGAAACCAGGCTTACGGACATTGACATCCAGGATGGGGCTGTCCAGGGCATCCAGATCCATATGCGGGGACAGGGAGAGAGAAAAGGCCAGAGGGATACAGAAGAATATCTGCCCTGCAGGACATTGGTCTTGGCTATCGGGCACAGCGCCCGGGATACCTTCGCTATGCTGGCGGAAAAAGGAATTCCCATGGAACAGAAGGCTTTTGCGGTGGGCGTGCGCATCGAGCATCCCCAGGAGCTTATCAATGAGAGCCAGTACGGAAAGGGATACCCGGGGGAGCTGCCGGCGGCGGCCTACAAGCTGACGCGGAAGGTAAGCGGGGAGCGGGGCGTCTATTCGTTCTGCATGTGTCCGGGAGGCTATGTGGTAAACGCTTCCTCGGAGCCGGAAATGCTGGCGGTGAATGGCATGAGCTATCAGGCAAGAGACGGGCGCAGCGCCAACAGCGCCATGATTGTAACTGTGCGGCCGGAGGATTTTGGAAGCAAGGATGTCCTGGCGGGAGTGGAGTTTCAAAGAAAGCTGGAACGGGCGGCCTATCGGGCGGGCCAGGGCCGCGTACCGGTACAGCTTCTGGCAGATTTCCAGAAAAACCAAAGAAGCAGCGCCCTTGGAGAGATAGAGCCCTGCATCAAAGGAGCCTGGGAGTTTGGCGATGTGCGCGGCATTTTCCCAGAAGGGCTTTCAGCCGCGCTGACAGAAGGAATCTTAGGCTGCGAACAGATTCTGCCCGGTTTTTCCAGAGGAGACGCAGTTCTTTCCGGCGTGGAGAGCCGGACATCGTCCCCGGTCCGGATCCTGCGGGGAGAAACTATGGAAAGCCCCGTCCGGGGGCTTTATCCCTGCGGGGAAGGGGCCGGATACGCGGGAGGGATCACATCCGCTGCCATGGACGGGATCAAGACGGCGGAAGCGGTGGCGGCTGGCTGCGGAATGTGTCAAAATTTGGGGATTCTTAAGAGAAGTTAAGGATTTCTTATCTATACAAGCAGATGGCTTTGTGCTATGATATAATTTGATGTGATTTCCAGATATTATACGAATGACGGAGGCTGACATGAGATCAAAGAATGGCTGGGTACTGCTGGTTATGGTTTTGTCCGGCATTGTACTGGGAGGTTTTCTTGGCATGCTGACGGAACAGGTGTCAGGTCTTAACTGGCTCAATTATGGCCAGGCCTTTGGCCTGGAGACGCCGGTAGTGCTGGATCTGGGCCTGCTGGTGCTGACCTTTGGCCTGACGATCCGCATATCGATAGCCAGCATTATCGGAATGGTAATTGCGATTATTATTTACAGGAACCTGTAGGGAGGCGTGCGGCGCCGGCCTGCCTGGATGAACGGGATGCCGCAAGTTGTCAGAAGGGAGAATCCACCGCCTGGAGAGCGCAGAAGGAGGAACCATGAAGACAACGATGAAGGAGTTATACAAGGAAGAGCGTCCTTATGAGAAATGCCTGGCCTGCGGGCCGGGAGCGCTTTCTGATACGGAGCTTCTGGCCGTTATCCTGCGGACAGGGAGCTCCGGGGAAAATGTCTGCCAGCTGGCGGGCCGTATTTTAAGCCTCCCGGATTTTGAAGGACTGCAGGGGCTGTGCCGGATTCCCATGGAGCGCCTGATGGAATTTAAGGGCGTGGGGAAGGTCAAGGCGGTGCAGCTGAAATGTCTGGCGGAGCTGGCGGCGCGGATGGCGAAGGCCTCTGCGGGGGAACGGCTCTGTTTTGGCACGCCGGCCACCATCGCCGACTATTTTATGGAAGAACTGCGGCATAAGGAGCAGGAACATCTGATCGCGCTGTTTTTGAACACAAAGAATAAGCTTCTGCGGGAAAAGCTGATGTTTAAGGGGACGGTGAATGCTTCCATCATATCGCCGAGGGAGATTTTTCTGGAGGCGCTGGAGGTACACGCTGTACAGCTGGTGCTGGTGCATAATCATCCCAGCGGCGATCCCTCCCCCAGTCTGGAGGATATCCGGGTCACGCGGCGGATCAGCAAAGCCGGAGAGCTTCTGGGGATCCAGCTTTTGGATCATGTGATCATCGGCGATCGGTGTTATAGCTCTTTAAGAGAACGGGGAATACTACCGGATGCGGGACAGAACCCGCGCACAGGGCCCTAAGGCAGGCTCTGGATTTTAGGAACAGAAGAAAGAGAGGGAGACGATATGTCCGCACAGAGCTTTGGCTGCGATTTCGGGACGAGCAGCATCAAGATTTACAGCAGGGAGAGCGATACCATATATTGTGAGAAGAATATGGTGGCCATAGAGGAAAAGAAGGGAATGATCGCCTACGGAGACGAGGCCTTCGATATGCATGAGAAGGCCCCGGCCAACATCGAAGTGCTTTACCCCATGTCCTTTGGAACGGTGGCGAGCATTACCTATATGCAGCAGTTCCTGCGTTCCTTCCTGGAGGCGCACACGAAAGGCAGCTTAAAAGGCGCGGAATTTATCGTGGCCCTGCCCACAGACGTGCAGGATCGCGTGTTTACGACGCTGATCCACGGAACCGGGATCAAGACGAAAAATGTGGAGCTGATTGACAAGCCGGTGGCAGCCGGACTGGGCCTGGGCCTTGATGTCACGCAGGCTCAGGGCGTGATGCTGGTGGATGTGGGAGCGGACACGACCGAGATCTCCATCCTTTCCCTTGGCGGCACTGTGACCAGCAAGCTGATTAAAAACGGAGGAAATAAGATAGACGAGGCGATTTCCAGCGCTATCCGCAGGGAGTACGGCTATTTTATTGGAAATAAGACAGCAGAGATCCTGAAGAACGAGCTGGGCTACCAGCCTGGAGATACCACGTCGAAACGCGAGATCTGCGGCCGCAATATGGCCCTGGGCCTGCCCGCCCTTCTGGAGATCACCGCAGATTTTGTGTCGAAAGCCATCGCGGAGCAGCTAAAAGCCATTGTGGACGCTATCAAGATGATCCTGGAGCGCACGCCGCCTGAGCTGGGCGTGGATATTATCCGCAACGGCATCTTCCTCACCGGCGGGGTCGCGAACCTGAAGGGTTTGGACGGCCTCATCGCGGACGCGACGAATATTCGGGTAAACCTGGTGGAGCGGCCGGAGGAATGTGTGGCCAGAGGGCTGGAGCGCGTGATCAAGGAGAAGCAGTTCCGCAGCCTGACCTTTGTCACAAAGGAGCAGGATTATAAATAACTGGATTGCAGATAGTTTGGGTGAGATATGAAAAAAAAGAATCGTTTTTCTGTGCCGTCGAAGTACATATTTGCGGCCCTGGCCCTGCTGTGCGTCGGTATGATGTTCGCTTCCTACGCCACTGGCTTTGCGGGCGATACGCTGGGAAGAATATCCGGCTACGTCTTTGTGCCCTTTGAGCGCGGAATCAACGCCATAGGAGGCTGGGCCAGGGACAAGGCGGACAGCCTGGAGGATCTGGCGGACGCCCAGGCCAGGAACGAGGAGCTTAAGGCCCAGGTGGACGAGCTGACGCTGGAGAACAGCCGCCTTACCCAGAACCAGTACCGGCTGGAGGAGCTGGAAGAGCTCTATGAGCTTGATGAGACCTACAGCGAGTACAACAAGGTGGCGGCCAATATCATTGCCAGCGACGC
>CALWBB010000032.1 GCA_944375885.1 uncultured Merdimonas sp. | reverse complement strand
GCGTAGCTGGGGTGGCATTCCATCACTATATATTTCATCATACTGCCACTCCTTTCATAACCTGTGTCAGGTGTCCGCGTATGATCTCATATCCGTTGGTATAAATCAGCAGAAGGGCGACCATGTATTTTCGGTGGCGTTCCAGAGTTTTGCGTTCTGTGCCGCTGCCTTCCGACAGGCGCGCGATGGGGAGCCGCCTTGTCTTCAGCAGCTCATCCAGCAGCTCCGGGTGTTCCTTGGCGTACCAGAGAGCCTTCCTGCAGGCTTCCAGCGTCCGCTGCTGCTTCGGGCAGTTGTCTGCCACGTCGCTTAAGGACACGCCGAATTCCTGCATCTGGCGGGTCAGCTCCTCAATCTCAGCGCGGGTGGCTTCCCGGACCACATAGGCCTCGTTGCGATCGGTTTCGTCCGCGATGGTGTCGCTAAGAGGCGTGTCGTCCTCTCCGGCAGGAGCGTCCAGGGAAATGACATTTCCATGCCGCTGCTCCTTCCTGCGGTAGTCGATGAGGCGGCTTTTTATGATCATGGCTGCGTATTTCAGAAACGCGCCCCGGGAACGGGAATAACCCCGTACCGCTTCGTGAAAAGCGATCATGGCGATGCTCAGCTCGTCGTCGTGTCCTTCCATGGGAGGCCGCTTCAGAAATTTCGCAGTCTCTGATTTGATGAAGGGCATGTAGGATCCGATGAGCCGGTCCGCCGCCTCCATATCCTCCTTTGCTGCATATACCTGTTGAATGAGTTCGTGTTCATCTTGCATACAACAGTTTCCCCCTGTATATAGAATACGGTCCGGTCTTTGAAAAACCGGGGCCGCTGTAAAAAATAATCTGTAAAAATAAAACGGCTTTGTCCGCAGATACTATTATACAGGATGTGGGGAATGGCGGGAATGGGAAAGTGTGAAAAAACGTGAAAATCGGGTAAATTCTATGTAAAATCAGGCGCCGGGCATCGGAAGAACCGTCCGCCAGGCGCCGGGACTGCCAGGATGTTCTGAGCGTTTGGGATTTCTACGCGTCTCCTGCCGGGGTGTCCGCTGGATTCCATACATGCCCCAGGATATCCTTGAGCACCAGCAGGGCGTCCATGCCGCTGTAGCCATAGTCGGCCTTCAGGCGGGTCAGCAGCTTCTGAAGCTCCGCCGCGTATTTTTTTGTATCTACGGTACTCTGGTAGGAAGCGAGTACCGGATATTTCTCGGCCCAGAGCTTTGTCCAGTCGATTTTCTGCTGGGTCTTTTCGCTGGTGTTCGCGATCACATTGCGGATTTCGTCCACCTCCGCGTCGAACTCGATGAGCTCGTCCAGGGACAGGTGATAGAGTACCGCCAGCCTTTTGGCCTGACGGATATCCGGGAGCGTCTCATCTGTCTCCCATTTGGAGATGGTCTGGCGGCTGACACCCAGCTTTCCGGCTACGTCCTCCTGGGACAGGCCGCTCCTTTTGCGCGCGTTGTATAAACTGCTTCCAAGCTTCATGGTCTGATACCTCCTTCTCAATCAAGGATACCGGAGCCAGGCGGAAAAATCCACCGCTTATCCGGGCGTTTTGGCATATTATCCGGGCAGCTGCAGTGCGCTGTCCGGGCAGTCATGTGACGCGCAGCTGTACCAGTCCAGAGCCAGGGCTTCCATGCGCCGCACAAATTCCTCCTTGCCGTCACAGTAGCCCTCTATGTCATAGGGGAAACGCTGCGCCAGCTTCTTTTTTAACTCTGCGTACGCGGCGCGCGCCGTTTCATGAGAGCGCAGATAGTCCCGGACGGCGAGGTGCCGCCGGATATTGTGCTGGTCGTCTGCCTGGAAGATGTGGATCTGGTGGGTGCGCTCGTCGCCGCCCTTTCGCAGGTAACGCCTGCCGGGGATGCCGAACTCTCCCAGATATTCATAGCCGATCCGGGTGAAGCCTTCCGAAAGCGCGTCCACGGCCTCCAGGCTCTGGACGGCGCACAGGATGTCAAGGATGGGCTTGGCTGCCAGGCCCGGCACGGCCGTGCTTCCGATATGCCAGATCCCAGCGCAGCTATCCTTCAGGATAGCGGTTATCTTTTCTTTCTCTTCTTCGTATTTCAGGGGCCATGCCCTGTCATACTCCAAAACAATAATATGCTGAGGCATGGTATGCTCCTTTTTTTCTCAAAAAAATCCGTGATTGTATTTCAGCATGGCGTAAACCATGAAGCCGATGCCAATGACAGCTCCGGCCAGGATGACGGCGTACACTGCTTCGGAATGAAACACAAGCCCCAGCGCGGCGGTGAGCATCAGCGACGCGCCGATGATAATCGTGCCGATCCCCATGAGCCTTCCGAAGGCAGGAACGTCCTCCGGGAGAACCCGCCTGCGGTTGTACCAGTGGATGGAGGAGATATTTCCTTTGTAGTTAAACCATCCCAGAACCAGGAGAAGAACCCCGAATATAAAAAGCGGGATACTGTCCAGATATGCGTCCATCGTGTCATCAGTCCCTTCTGTAGAAAAGTTTATTTCATTTTTCAAGAAAAAGCAAGGAAATGATACAAAATGGAAGGTTTTTATCCGGACAGAGCGGTGAAAATCTAAGGAGCCGCAGTCTGTTTGTACATATACAATTTTTTTCAGCCCTGATATACAAAAAATTGCTTCGACGGGCTTGAAACCTTCCTTTTGAGGACAAAATATGCGCAAATTGTACATATACAAAATTAATGCTTTATAATGTACAAAAATTGCAGGATTATTGTATATACGCAGGAGATTTTTGGGCATATAGAAAATAGAAAAGTTATGTAAATTGTTTTTTGGGAAAATGGAGTGATTTTGCACGAAAATTAGGTATTGCAGACACATTTTTGGCTATATGTCGAAATTTCCACAGAGTGACGCGGATATGCTCTTTCCAGAAAAAAGATTATAAGCATTCCGCCCTTCAAAAAGAATTAAGAATTTTCCTGTAGAAATCAGCAGTCTCTCTGTTGTATTATTACCTTAATACAATGAGGAGAGGAGACGTGTGGAATCCATGCGGTTTGTGATTGAGCATCTGGCGAAAAGCTACGAGAAAAAGCAGGTTCTAAGAGACATTGATTTTACCTTTGAGAGCGGTAAGATTTACGGGCTTCTGGGAAGGAACGGAGCCGGAAAGACGACGCTGTTCAACTGCCTGAACCGGGATATCCGGGCGGACAGCGGCAGCTTCTGCCTGGAGGAGGACGGAGAGCGGCGTGAGGTGCAGCCGGACGACATCGGCTATGTGCTCTCCACGCCCACGGTGCCGGAATTCCTGACCGGGCGGGAATTTCTGAAGTTTTTCCTGGACATCCACGAGGGAGCGATCGCGGATCCGAAGCCTTTGGACGCGTATTTCGATTATGTGAGCATCGATCCGGAGGAGCGGGATAAGCTTATGAAAAATTATTCCCACGGCATGAAAAATAAGATGCAGATGCTGATCAACATTATCGCGCGGCCGAATATTCTGCTGCTGGACGAGCCGCTGACCTCCCTGGACGTGGTGACGGCGGAGGAAATGAAGGGGCTTCTGCGCTCCCTGAAATCGGACCGGATCACGATCTTTTCCACCCATCTTCTGGATCTGGCGGTGGATCTCTGCGACGAGATCGTGCTGCTCTCCCACGGGGTGCTGGAGGCTGTGGCCAAGTCTAACCTGGACGACCAGGAATTCAAGGAGAAGATCATCGTGGCCCTGAAGGAAGAAGCTCCGGAAGGAGGAAGGCCATGAGCATCTGGAAGACGCTTCGCATCACCTTTTCCCTTCGCAATACCTACCGGGTGAACAGCATCCTGCACGCGCTGAAGCAGATTCCGCTTGTCGGGCGGGTTCTGCCCGAGACCCTGTACCAGGAACGGGGACTTAAAATTCTGGCGAACGTGATTTCCGCGCTCTGGGAGCTTACCACGGCTCTGCTGGGAAAAGGGCTCTATTTTCTGATTCTGCTGGCGGCTGCGGCATTCTATCCGTCGCCGGACCGGCAGGGCATGTTCCTGTATCTGATGGTGATCTGCACCCTCATCGGCGGCTTTGTGAATACGTATATGTTCAACCCCACGAAGGATAAATATTACGCGTTAATTTTGCTGCGCATGGAGGCAAAATCCTACACGCTGGTAAATTACGGCTATGCGGTGGGGAAGCTTTTTGCGGCCTATGTGCTGTTCGGCCTCGCCCTTGGCGGCATCCCGGGGCTTCCCGTCTGGCAGCGCCTGCTTCTGCCGTTTTTCGCGGCGGGCGTGAAGCTTTTTGCGGCTGCTTACATGATTCGGGATTATGAGAAGAGGGGAAAGACGCCCAACGAGAACAAGGTGGGCGCCCTCTACTGGATCGCGCTGGGACTGGGACTCTCGGCGGCCTTCGGCCTTCCTCTCCTTGAGATTTTCTGGCCGGAGACGGTGAGCCTTATCATGATGGGAATCTGCATCCTGGCCGGGGCGGCTTCCTTACGCAAAATCCTCGCGTTTTCCTCTTACCGGGAGCTGTACCAGGAGCTTTTCGCGGACTGGATGGATCAGATGGATAAAAGAGGAGGCAAGGGGATGGCGGCTGCGGCCAGAAAACAGAGTGAAAAGGCTATTTCCGCCGATACCACCATCACCAGCAGCCGCAAAGGCTTCGAGTATCTGAACGAGCTGTTCATCCGGAGGCACCAGCGGATCCTCTGGAAGGCGTCGGAAAAGATCGCGGTGGTCTGCCTCTTTCTGGTGATGGCGGCCTGGCTTGCCATCCAGCTTTATCCAAAGGCCGGAGAGGTGGTAAATGAGCTGACCCTGCAGTTCCTGCCTTATTTCGTGTTCATCATGTACGCGATCAACCGGGGAACGGGCTTCACCCAGGCCCTGTTCATAAATTGTGACAACAGCCTTCTGACCTACGCGTTTTATAAGAAGCCGGGGGAGATCCTGAAGCTGTTCCGGATCCGCCTGCGGGAAATCATCAAGATCAATCTGCTGCCGGCTGTGGTGATCGGCGGCGGGCTTGCCTTTCTGCTCTTTGCCTCCGGCGGCACGGACAATCCGGTAAACTACGCGGTGATTGTGGTATCCGTACTCTGCATGAGCGTCTTCTTTTCCGTACATTATCTGATGATTTATTATCTGCTGCAGCCCTACACGGTGGGAGCGGAGCTAAAGAGCGGAACCTATAAAATCGTGACCTCTGTCACCTATGTGGTCTGTTACCTGATGATGCGGGTGCAGATGCCCACGCTGGTTTTCGGGGTGACAGCGATCGTGTTCTGCGCAGCGTACAGCGTGATTGCCTGCGCGGCGGTGTACCGGCTGGCGCCGAAGACCTTTAAGCTCAGGCTCTAAAATAAAAGAAACGAAGGGGGAAAAGCTGCCATGATAATCAGCGCCAGCAGAAGGACGGATATTCCGGCTTTTTATTCCAGATGGCTGGGAAACCGCCTGCGGGAGGGCTTTGTGCTTGTGAAGAATCCCAGGAATCCCCGGCAGGTGCGGCGGATTTCCCTTGCGCCGGAGGATGTGGACGGAATCGTTCTGTGGACAAAAAACCCGGCTCCGATGCTTCCGATGCTTTCGGCGCTGGAACCCTATGCGTATTATTTCCAGTTCACCCTCACGCCCTACGGGACTGACGTGGAGCCGGGGCTTCCGGACAAGGACTCTGTCATGATTTCGGTGTTTCAGGAGCTGTCGGATAGAGTCGGAAAGGAGCGGGTGGTCTGGCGGTACGATCCCATTTTCTTCGGGGACGTTCAGACGCCCCAGTGGCACCTGGAGCGCTTTCATGAGCTGGCGGCGCGCTTAAGCGGCTATACGGAGGAATGCGTGATCAGCTTTCTGGATTATTATCGGAATACGGAGAGACAGATGAGAGGGCTGGGAGTGCGGGAGCTGCCGCCAGAGGAAAAGGCAGCTTTTTTAAGGAAACTGGCCCGGGCGGCGGCCTCTTATGGATTGAGTCTTAAGGCCTGCGCGGAAGCCCCTGCGCTTGGCGCTCTGGGAATCGGAGCCTCCAGCTGTATCGACGCCGCCCGGCTGGAACGGATCAGCGGCTACCCGCAGCGTCCGGGCAGCCGCCCGGTCCCAGATGTCCGGGACCGGAACCAGCGGCCTTTCTGCGGCTGTGCCGCCAGCGTGGATGTCGGCGCTTACAATACCTGCGCTCATGGGTGCCGGTACTGCTACGCCAATTATAATCCCGCGCTGATAAAAGGGAATCAGGACAGGCATGATCCGGAGGGAGAGCTGCTGTAAAGAAATTATCCAGAAATGGCAAAATATTTTTCTGGGGATGTATCTTATGATATAATGAGCCTTGCAGAGTTCCGTGCTTGCACAGGGAGCTCTATAAGGCGAATGCCCTCACCGAGCCGCCAGGCGAGGTGATATAATGGCATCAAGCATTTTATCGTAAGATATATCCCCGTATTCTATCTTATGGAATGACCTGCCCAAAGAGGTACAGGAGCAGCTCATGGACGAGGAACTGGGCGGGGACGATTATTTTGGATTCGGCGTAGACGCTGGTATGGGGTGCATTGCGGACATCCAGACCCAGGCGGCCTTCCAGGCATACTGGGCCGGGCGGCTGGAACCGGCGTCATGACAGGGTGGAGTTTGATGGGTAGACTGGAGGGATACGGATGACAAGAGAGAATCTTAGTTGCCCCGCCTGTGGCCAGCTGGCGGCATGGATGAAGGAGACCAGCGGCGGCTCTTACCGCCAGTATGACCAGCTCCTCCAGGAACTCATGAGGCTGGAGGGACGGGGCGTGATAGAATTGTTCGCCGGGGACTGCCCGCTGGGGGATACCGACGCGGTGCTGGCATCCGAACGGCACTACACCGTCTGTCACTATCTGCGGTGCCGCCGCTGCGGGGCTATTTATTTTGTGGGGGCCTGCATCCGGGGAAAGCCGGTCTGGCGGCAGGTAGAGAATATTCAGAAGGAAAATCTGGACATCCGGCTGTGGGGCCGGTGTGGAACCTGTTACTTACAGAAAAGAGTGGAATGAGAACGGCGTGTTTCAGCCAATCAAAGACGGGAAACCAGAACAGGACGAGGAGGAACAAGATATGGACATTTTACAGCAGTGCCAGAAGTGGAACGAAAACGACGAATACCAGAAGATTATCGACGCGCTGGAGGCCATTCCCGCCAAGGAGCGCACCCCGGAGATGGACAGCGAGCTGGCCCGCGCCTGCAACAACCTGGCGGATCCGACTAAGCCGGGCGGCTGGATGTGATGGCCGGATCTACCTGCTGTGTCCCCCTCATTAACGGCTACTTAAACGCTGACAATGATTTTATGGACGAGCTCCACGCCGACGGCGCGGCGGCGGGATTTCTCTGCTATCCCCTGGACACCCTGCGGGAGGAGGAAAGCAGCCAGAAGATTTTTGATTTTCGGGATAAGCTGGAGGAAACGCTCGCTGCGGGGGACGGCCCGGAGAGCCTCACCCTCATCGGCGGGGCCACAGGTCTTTATTGCGGCTATGTGGATTTCATTGCCTGGGATATTCGGGCTGTCCTGCAAAAAGCCAAGGAATTTTTCGAGGACACGGACATCCCCTGGGCCAGCTTCCACACCTTCTGCCGGGAGGCAGGAACGGTGACTCTGAAAAATCCGCCCGAAGAAGGGGCAGATGACGAGAGGACGGATGGATGACGCACGGGCGTTTTGCTGTAAGCTGTTTCCAGACAAAAATAAAAAGGAGGAGACGAAATGAGCGACGAAACGGAACTGGAGCAGGCCGGCTTTGATGCCATTGCGGAGGCCATGCACCGGCTCTATCCGGGCCAGGAGGGGCTTTTCTACAGCACTATCATCCCCTACGCCCTGGGCGGAGACGACCCGCTGGACGGTGTGGAGGTGTGGGAAAGCGGGCATGGCGTTCCCCACTGGCACTATGTGACCTATGGCTTTACAGAACTGTATGAGAAGGAGAGCGGCGACCCAGAGGAAAGCGGCTATGGCTTCGAGCTGACCTTCCGCCTTCTGCGGGGGAAGGAAGAACAGCCTCCCGCGTGGCCCATCAGCCTGCTTCAGAACCTGGCCCGCTATGTGTTTTCCAGCGGAAACGTCTTCGGCCCCGGCCACCACATGGACGCCAACGGCCCCATCGCCCTGGAGACGGACACCAGGCTCACTGCCCTCGGCTTTCGGATCGACCCGGAGCTGGGAGAACTGGACACCCCTAACGGCCATTTCATGTTCCTGCAGGTGGTGGGTCTGACAGAGGACGAGATGTATGCTATGATGTGCTGGAACGGGGGAAAGTTCCTGGCGGAGCTGGCGCGTCAGATCCCTTTGTGTGTCACGGATCTGTCCCGCCCCTCCATGCTGGAGAATCCCGCTTTCCGTGCCGCCTGGCAGGAAGGAATGGAGCGCGACGGCTCATCTACCGCTTTTCTTTACATGGACGAGCTGGGAACCCATCTGGAAGACAGCCATGTTTCCCTCCGCCTGGGCGCCGGCCATGACCAGATCCTGACCCGGATGCTCCGGGCCAGAGTGGGCAAGGGCAGGGAGCTGTTCCTCCAGAGCCGTGACGCCGCTGTTCTGTTCCGTCCAGGGGAGAAGGACGGCGCTTTTGAGGAGGACGGCGTACTTGTCCTGACTCTGACAGAAGGCGCCCTGGAGCAGCTGTGCGGCGTGCTCGGCCCCCATGCGGGAGTCTATGCGCTGCCAGCTTTCCCCATGACCGTGGAGCTTGTGCCCACCGCTATCAGCGACCGGGACGGAAACGTGATCCGGGTGATCGAATAGGAGCGAGAACCGGCGGGCAGGCACAAAGGACATCCCGGACAATGTAATCGCGTATGGGAATCCCTGCCGGGCAGTGCGGGAAAATAAGTGAATTGCCTCATGCTTCTGTTTCTATAATATAACTTGTAATTTATCCGGACTATTGCTATAATATACTTTGCAAATAGAATATAAAAATGAATAATATACTAATGAAATAGTGCTAAATGATCATATTATGGAGAGATATTATGGCGATTGTAAATGATGAACAGGTCATGAAAGTATTGCGGAAGTATAATCCATGGTGGCGTACGCCTTCAGCCATCAAGGAAGAAAGCAAACCGCAAAGGAGACTGGCGTATTATGAGGCTTTGAAAATACTCACACATGGGAGTATCCGCAGGTTTGCGGTTTTGTCCGGTATGAGACGTGTAGGCAAGACGACGATTCTGTATCAGATCATCGAGCACTTGATTGACGGGGGCGTTCATCCGGGGAATATTCTGTATGCTACTTTTGATAATCCGATTTTGAAGCTTGTCAATGTGGAAAATGTGCTGTCTATTTATGAAGCAATGTATCCGATTGAAGGGACAAAATATATTTTCTTTGACGAGGTACAGTATACGGAAAATTGGGAACTCTGGATGAAAGTGATCTATGACAGCAGAAAGAATATCCGTCTGATTGCCACAGGATCTGCCAGTCCTGTCTTGGAAAAGGGTTCCGCAGACAGCGGTACAGGGCGGTGGAGTGTTCTCAAAATCCCTACCATGTCCTTTTATGAGTATTGCAGGCTGCTGAATCTGGAGCTGCCTCTTCTTTCAGATGATTTACGCTTATCGAAATTAAAAAATATGAGCCCGGCCCAGCTGGGGGATCTGATGGATAAATTTGTTCCGCTGCAAGGTCATTTTAACAGGTATCTCAGGATCGGCGGCTTTCCGGAACTGGTGTTATCGGACGATGATGCCTATGCGCAGAGAATGCTGCGGGAAGATGTGGCGGATAAGGTGATCAAGCGGGATGTTTTGTCGCTCTTTAATATCCGGAGCCCACTGTTGATGGAAAAATTGTTTCTCTATCTGTGCATGAACTCCGCAGAAATTTTTAACGCGACAACTGCGGCAAAGGAACTGGAGAATACCTCCGTCATGACGATCGACAGCTACATCAGGGCGCTTGAAATGTCTAATCTCATTTATCTGGCAAAGCCGATGGATGTGGGCAGCAAAGGGGCTCTGAAGGGGAAACCGAAAATATTTATTGCGGATGCAGCTATCCGTAACGCGGTGCTGATGATTGATGATGTGCTTTCGGACGAAAAGGAACTGGGTGCAATGGTAGAAACAACTGTCTACAAGCATATGGTTTCCTTCTACCAGGGCAGCGCCGCGAGGCTTGGGTATTTCAGAAATGCGAAGGACAATCAGAAAGAGGTCGATGTAGTAGTAGAGCTTCCCCGGCAGAAAATTCTCTGCGAAGTGAAATACCGGAGCAATTCCCGCATTACGGCAGCGGACGCCATTGTCGAGCTGTGCCGGGATGAGAAATCCAACGTAACAGATGCCTATTTAATCACAAAACGGCTGGATGATTTTGGCCTTACCAGACACGAAACCCAGGTTCCCATTCTTCGCATCCCAGCCATCGCTTTCCTCTACATCTTAGGAAAGACAGAATCTGCGGAAATTTGAGAAAAAGGGTATTTTTCTTTCCAAAGAAATGAAGTATAATGATATTTAAGAATCCGGCGGGGTTAGAAAGCCCCGCCAGAGATCCGTAAGAGCGCACAGCAGTCTGTCTGAAACTGACTTACCGGAAAAGAAGGAAGCCGCATATTATGAAAACTCAGGAAAAAATGCGAAAGCCGCTGCTGGAGGCGAAATATCTGAATGTGGAGAACACAGACAGGTACCGCCCCATCATCCGGCTTTTTTATTTACAGTCGGAAAAGCTCAAATACTGGCTGTACCAGGAAGAGGTCTATGAGGAGCTGAAAGAGGATCCGTACTTCGCGGATTATACCCAGGAGCAGTGCCAGCAGGATCTGGCGGCCCTGACGGCATGGAAGAACCTCTCAGCCATTCAGGATACGAGAAAGGCCGCGACCATCGAGGAGTTCAAAAATAAGAAATTCCGCTACCAGCTTTCCGAGACGACGGTGGAAATCGAGCGGATGGTGACGAAGATTGAGAATCTCTTTATCCGGGGATCGTCCCTGGAGCCGACGCTTCTGGAGCGGCTTCGCATCAGCCTGGGAAGGCTGGAGGAAGCGGCGGATCAGGAGAACGAAAGGGTCTATGGCTGGTGGAATGACCTGAACAATGATTTTATCCGGCTGAACCAGAATTACCAGGATTATATGCGGGAGTTAAACAGCGTCAGGGCGGAGGAGATGATGAAGACCACGGAATTTCTGGTCTTCAAGGACAGGCTGATTGAATACTTGAGAACCTTTGTGAAAAGCCTGCAGGTCAATGTGACGGCCATCGAGCAGGAGCTTCGCCGGACGGATGAGAAGGCGGTGGAGCGGATACTCGAAAAGGTGACGGCCTATGAGCTGGCGATCCCGCGGATCGATGTGGAGGTGGACGAGCAGCTCATCTATGACAGGATGAAGGGACGCTGGGAGAGCATTCTGGAGTGGTTTGCCGGAAAGGACGGCAGGGAATCCGAGGCCGGGAAGGTGTTCGACACTACGAACGAGATCATCCGCAGGATCACCAGATACGCGACGCGGATCAGCGAGATGGCCAGCCAGGGGTCGAACCGGAGGGAGGAATACCGGAAGCTTTCCGAGATGTTTGGAAAATGCCGGGATATGGGCGAGGCCCACAGGCTGGCGGCCATGGTCTTTGGAATCGAGAAGCCGCTTCACCTAAAGGGCGGGATGGCCCGGGAGACGGACAGCATCAACAGCGGCGTCTATGAGGAACCCCCTTTTCTGGTGACGCTGACGCCCCGGGTGCGGACCTACAAGGAGAAAGCGAAACGAACCGGGATTATCGACCGCTCCAGGGAAAAGGAGGAGCTGAAGGCCCAGACGATCCGAAGGCTTCAGGAGGAGCGCAGGCTCCTGGGAAGCTATATCCGGGACGGCCGCCTGGCCTTCGAGGAGCTGCCCGAGATCGGGCCGCAGGTGCGGGACATCTTTCTTCTGTGGCTGTCGAGAGCCCTGGAGAGGACGGATCACAGGGCCAAGACCGAGGACGGGCAGATCTATTATCTGGAGCAGGCGGATGTGAAGAAATTTTGTACGCTTCAGTGTACGGACGGGAGCCTGCAGATGCCTGCGTACACCCTGATATTTGAGGAAGAAAAGGACAGATAGATGAGAAGGACGCTGGAAACCCTTTTGAGCCAGAGGTGGATTTTAAAGAGCAGGGACAGAGAGCTGTATTATGAGCTCAAGGAGGAGCTGGCCTCGGGAGAAGAGAAGAAGTTCCTGATGGAAAAGCTGGGCTATCCTCTGATTGTCAATCCCTACATGATCAAGGTGGAGAAGATCCCGGCGGCCCCGGAAAACTGGATGGGAATTCTGGAATTTACCTCGAAGCTGGAGTATATCTTCTTCTGCCTTGTGCTGATGTTTCTGGAGGACAAGGAGGCGGAAGAGCAGTTTGTGCTCTCGGAGCTGACCGAGTATATCCAGGGCCAGTACCGGGAGGAGCAGGTGGACTGGACGGTCTACCGTTACCGCCGCCACCTGATCAAGGTGATGAAATACTGTGTGGCCTGCGGGATCCTGAATGTAAACGACGGAAGCGAGGAGGGCTTCGCCCGGGACGACGCAAACGAGGTGCTGTACGAGAATACGGGAGTGTCCCGCTATTTTATGAGGAATTTCACCCAGGATATCATGGGATACGCCTCGCCGCAGGATTTTGAGAAGGAAGAGTGGATCGATGTGGACGAGGACCGGGGCGTCGTGCGAAGACAGCGGGTCTACCGGCGGCTTCTGATGTCCATGGGAATGTACCGGACGGCGGAGACGGAGGAGGATTTCGCGTATGTGAGAAATTTCCGCAATCTGATTCAGGACGATATGGGGAAATTTTTTGACTGCGAGCTGCAGGTCTTCCGGGGGAGCGCGTTTCTCATCCTGGGGGAGGAGAGCAGGCTTGGAAGGTGCTTTCCGGAGGAAAATACGCTTTCGGACATTGTGCTTTTGACGAACGGGCTGCTCCTTCAGAAGCTGGAGGCAGGAGAGCTTGAGGCGCCGCCGGATGAGCAGCTTGTCCTCCCAAAGGAAACCTTCCGCCGGCTGCTTGAGGAATGCCGGGAGCGGTACAGGGGCGGCTTTAATAAGACCTTCCGGGAGATGACCACCGAGGAATTTTCAAGGGAGGTTCTGGACTACATGACGCAGCTGAACCTGATCGAGACGAGGCGGGATACTGTGCTGATAAGGCCTGTGGCGGGGAAGATCGCGGGGAAATATCCTGCGGATTTCGCGGCGGAATAAGACTGGAACAGGAGGGGCAGGAGCCGCCGCTCCCTTAAGTGTTCCTCCGCCTGGGAGACAGGACGGGAAGTTACGATTTCCAGTAACGATGGGAAAGAGAGGAAGCTATGAACGGAAACTGGAAGATAAACAGGGTCGGCCTGATTGATTTCTGGTATTACGATGAGGAAGAATTTGATTTTCTGGACGGAAGGATGCTCCTTCGCGGAGCGAACGGATCCGGAAAGTCTGTCACCATGCAGAGCTTTATCCCTCTGCTCCTGGATGGAAATATGCGGCCGGAGCGCCTGGATCCCTTTGGCTCGCGGGCCAGGAAGATGGAAAATTATCTCCTGGAGGAGGGTGATGAGAGGGAGGAACGCACAGGCTACCTCTATATGGAATTCTGCCGGAAGGAAAGCGGGGAATATCTGACCCTGGGAATCGGGCTGCGGGCCAGGAAAAATAAGAAGCTGGAATCCTGGTATTTCTGCATTACGGATGGGCGGCGCGTGGGAAGGGATCTCTTTCTGTACAAGGATCTGGACACAAAGATTACCTGCTCCCGGACGGAGCTTAAGAACCGGATCGGCGAGGGCGGAAGGGTGATGGAGACGCAGGGAGAATACGCCCAGTGTGTGAACCGCCTCCTGTTTGGCTTTGAGACGACGGAGGAATACAGGGAGCTTCTGGAGCTTTTGATACAGCTTCGGACGCCGAAGCTGTCCAAGGACTTCAAGCCCTCCGTGGTCAATGAAATCTTAAGCAGCTCCCTCCAGACCCTTTCGGAGGACGACCTTCGGCCCATGTCGGAGGCCATCGAAAACATGGACAGCCTGAAGACGAATCTGGATACCTTAAACGACAGCATCCAGGCGGCCCGGCAGATAGAGCGGATCTACGATCAGTACAATCAGATCGTGCTGTATGACAAGGCGCTTCTGTTCACCAAAGCGGCGAAAGACCTCGAGGACTGCGAGCGGGCGGGGACGGAGCTTGTCCGCAAGCTTCTGGAAAATGAAGAGAGCCTTAAGAGCGAGCAGCAGCATTATGAGGATCTGAAGCGGGAAGAGGAGGTCTTAAGGGAGGAGAAGAAATCCCTCGACCAGAGCGACGCCGCGAAGCTCAAAGAAGAGGAGGTGCAGCTTGCCGCAGGGCTTTCGGAGGAACAGAAAAGCCTGGCGGAGAAGCGGCGGCAGGAGCAGGAAAAGAAGGAGCGCCAGACGGAGGCGGAGCGGCAGATCCGAAAAGGGGAAGAGCAGAATGAAAGCCTCTGGCAGGAGATCGAAGAACACCTGGAGGAGATGGAGACAGAGCTTGGCGAGGTGCCCTTTGACGAATTCGCCTTTCTGAAAAAGGAGATCTGCGAGGGGAGGGAGAAGCCGTATGGTTTTTCCGCCCATCAGCAGCTTCTGAATGATTATGTCCGGAAGGTGCGGGCCGGAAAAGAGCTTCTCTCGCAGGAGAAAGGCCTTCAGGAACGCTATGACCGCGCTCTTTTGGAACTGGATCGTTGCCGCGAGGAGAGAAGCCGCGCGGAGCGGGAGGTCCAGCAGTATGAAAGGCTTCTGGAGGAGACGAAGGCAGAGCTCACCGAGCAGGCGTACCTCTGGGAAAAGGCCAACCAGGAGCTTCGCCTGGAACCGGAGACCCTGCAGGAGATCTCCCGGAAAATCGCGGAATACCGGATGGGAAGCGATTATTCGGAGATCCGCGAGCTGGTAAAGCCCCGGCAGTATCAGCTGGAGCGAAGCCTTGGCGAGGAAAGGCTTCTTTTGGAGAAGGGCCTGCGGGAAAAGAGGCAGGAGCTTGAGGAAGCGGGAGCGGAACTTCTGTCCTGGCAGAACCAAAAGGATCCGGAGCCGGAGCAGCCGGAACGCGTAAGGGAAAACAGAAGGCTTTTAAAGGAACAGGGAATTCCCTGCCTGCAGTTTTACAAAACCATAGATTTCGACCAGAGCTTAAGCGAGGAGCAGAAGAACCGCCTGGAGGAGGCCCTTCTTGAGATGGGCGTGCTGGACGCCCTGCTCGTTCCGGAGGAGTACCGGGAAAGGGTGTACGCCCTGGATCCGGGCGTCTGCGACAGGTACATTTTCAGCGATGTCACCCATGTCAGGCAGAACCTGATGGAGGTCCTGGAGGTGGATAACGCGGAGAACGACATCCTTCTCTACCAGAGCATTTCCCATGTCCTGTCTTCCCTGGGCTTTGGCGGAAAGGGCGCGGAGCGCGGGGATTCCTGGGTGGACGCGCAGGGAAATTACCGCCTGGGCGTGCTGGAGGGAACCGTCTCCAAGCAATACACAGCCCGCTTTATCGGCGTCCGCGCCCGGGAGAAGTACCGGCAGGAGCAGATCGCGGCGTACACAGAGCTTGTCCAGAGGCTGTCAGAGGAAGCGGAAGGCTTGGAAGAGAAGCTCCGTGAAAACGCGGAGCGCGCAAAAAAGCTGGCCTTAGAGTGGGAAAGCTTTCCCGGGGAGCAGGATCTGAAGACGGCGGCGAAGGAACTGGCGGATCGGGAATACGCGCTGGAGCTGAAAACCGGCAGGCTAAAAGAGCAGCAGGAGCGGACGGAGGAAGAGAGAAAGGCTCTGGATGAGCTGCGGCTCCGGGTACGGGAGGCCTGCGCGAAATGCTATCTTCCGCCCAGGCTTGATACCTTTGAGGAGGCGCTGGAGGCCCTGCAGCGGTACCAGGAGCTTTTGACAAAGCTGCAGGCGGCCCATGTAAGATTTCAGAACGGGATCGAGTATGTGAAAAGCCGCAGGGAATACGCGGAGGAAACCGCCGCAGATTTGGACGATATCCGGTATGAGCTGGGGCGCATGGTTCTGAAAGCCAAGGAGCTGGAGGAAAAGCTTGCCTCTGTGCGAAGCCAGCTTGCGCTTACGGACTATGAGGCTATCCGGGAACGGCTCGATCACTGCATCCTGCGCCTCCAGAGCCTGCCCGGGGAGAGGGAGGCGTCCATAGGGCGACAGTCCGCCCTGAAGGAAACTGGAAAGGTTCTGCAGGAAAAAAGCCTGGAAACCCGGAAGCGTAAGGAAGAGCTTTCGGGAAAACGGGAGCGGGCCGGGAGGATCTTCGAGGCCGAATACCGGCTTGGCTATGTGGAGAAGAACTCCGGGGCTTTGGAGGACAGGGAAGAAAGGGCCCGGAAAATCTGCCAGCTGCTGGCGGGCAGCTTTGGCAGCAGGAAGCAGAGCGAGCTTCTGGGAAGCCTGCAGGGAGCCTACCACCAGAACCGGGGCTATCTTCTGGAATACCATATCACGCTGCAGACGCTCTTTGAGGAGCTCGATGAGGAGAGCGGCTTTCTGGAGGCGGGCGCAAGAAGGATCGATATCACCGCAAAATACCGCAGCACTCCGGTAAGCTTTCAAGAGCTTCTGGAGCGCCTTCTTGAGGACGCGCAGAACCTGGAACGGATCTTAAGCGACCGGGATCGGGAGCTTTTTGAGGATATCCTGGCCAATACCATCAGCAAGAAGATCCGCAGTAAAATCCAGAACAGCAGGCGCTGGGTGGAGAAGATGAACCGCCTGATGGATTCCATGCAGACCTCCAGCGGCCTGAAGCTGAGCCTTCGCTGGAAGAGCAGGCGGGCAGAGAAGGAGGAGCAGCTGGATACGAGCGCCCTGGTGGAGCTTTTGCAAAAGGACGTGGAAATCATGCGGCCGGAGGAGGTGGAAAGCCTTTCCGCCCATTTCCGCTCCAAAATCAGCGAGGCCAGAAGGCTGTCGGGAGAAAGCGGCTCCGTGCAGTCCTTCCACGCGGTGATGCGGGAGGTTCTCGATTACCGCCAGTGGTTCGAGTTCCAGCTGGAATGCCAGAAGACGGGAGAAAAGAAAAAGGAGCTGACCGACCGGGTGTTCTTCACCTTCAGCGGCGGCGAGAAGGCCATGGCCATGTATGTGCCGCTCTTCTCCGCCGTGGCGGCAAAATACGAAGGAGCAAGGCCGGAGGCGCCATGCCTGATATCCCTCGACGAGGCGTTCGCAGGCGTGGACGAGACGAATATCCGGGATATGTTCCGCCTGATGGTGGAGTTCCGGTTTAACTTTATGATCAATTCCCAGATTCTCTGGGGCGATTACGATACGGTTCCGGGTCTGGCCATCTATCAGCTGATACGGCCGGAAAACGCGAAGTTTGTAACAGTCATCCGCTATATCTGGAACGGAAAGGCTAAGGTCATGGTGACGGGAAATGGAGAACTGGGAGCAGACGCAGATGCAGGAACATGAAGAACTCTTAAAAGAATGCCTGGCATATTTCCGGGCCCGCCCGGTGTACCGTAAGCTCTTTTCAAAGCTGCGGGACAAGTACGCGGGCCTGGGGCGCTTTGGCGGAACCGTCGTCCTGCAAAATCCAAGCAGGGAGGAAAGGTCGCAGCTTGGCGGGTTCCTGCGAAAGGATTACGCGGAAAATAAGACGATCAGCGTCTCGGCCGCCCTGTTCGAGCGCTGCCTGGCGGACAGCCGCTTTTCCGGGATTACCCTGGAAGAGCTTTTGACCGCCTATTTCGGGGAGGAGCTGACGATCCGAAAGGAGGAGCGCCGGAAGGAAGAGGAGAGGCGGGAAGGCTTTTTTGCCGGAATCCTGGCAGAGCGAGGGGAAGGAACCGGAGAAGGGGCAGAAGAAGGAGCCGAAGAAAGGGCCGGTGAAGCCTGGCTGCGGAGGACGCTGGCAGAGCGCGGCGGCGGATATGAGCTTCTGATGCAGCAGTACCGGGAAGGGCCGGAGGAGCTGAAAAAGCTTCTGAACCATGTGCTGGACGGGATCGACAGCCTTCCCTGCCAGCCCTGGACCGGAGAAAGGGACAGGCAGCTTCTTGCGGTCTTCGCCGCAGGAGTCACCGGGAATCCCCATTATTTTGACGTGGGAACAGCAGCGGAAAAGCTGCTGAGCGCGTATCTGGAGACAGCCACGCCGCTGGAGCTTTTCGAGGGTCTGTCCGGAGCGGAACGGAAAAACCAGCTTTTTTACCAGGCAGGCCTGCTAAAAGATGATTTATCCAATGAAATCCTGGCCTACGGGATCCGGGGCCTGAGACGGGACGGAACGCTTCATGCCGGCCTGGAGGGTTTCTTTCGGGAGCGGGAACCTGTGCGCCTGACCCTGCGCACTCTAAGCGGCCTGAAGGCTGCAGAGGCATCCGGGAAAGCGATCCGCATCGTAGAAAATCCGGCAGTATTCTCCATGCTGACCGACCGGTACCCGGAAGAGCCTGCGCTCTGCGTGAACGGACAGCCCCGCCTGGCGGCGCTGCTGCTTCTGGATCTTTTAAAGGAAGAGCACGAATTTTATTATGCCGGGGATTTCGATCCGGAAGGCCTTCTGATTGCCCAGCGCCTGAAAGAGCGCTACAGGGAACGGCTAAAGCTGTGGCGCTATGAAGGGAAGCTGTATCGGAATTATTTATCCGAGGTGCCCCTTCCTCCGGAGCGTCTGAAAAAGCTGGAAAAGGTGCGGCTTTCGGAGCTTCAGGAGATCAAAGAACTGATGCTGCGGGAGAAGAAAGCCGCGTACCAGGAGGCTATGATGGGGGAATATCTTTGTGAACGTGATAAAGATGAAAAAGATGGGAAAACGAAGATGGATATCGAGAGCGGCTGCGGCGATGGCGGCGGCTGTGATCATTTTCAGCAGTGCCTGCGCGGACGCTCCAGCGGCAGAGCCTGATGAATGGCAGGCAGGCGGTGATGATAGCGCGCGGGTCGGTGCCAGACAGGAAGAGGTTATGGATATGACAGGCCTTACCGGGCCTTATGAGGAGCTGACCGATACCCAGAAGGGAGTCGTTACTGCTGTCGGGCAGATGATGAGCTGGATAGAAGAAAAATATCAGCAGAAATTTCACTATATATCCTATGCGCCGGGAGGCGCTATCGAGCAGGAGCATCTGAAGGTGTATCCCGAACAGGGCAGTGAATCGGATGTTGTGACTGTGTACCGCATCTATGAAAACGGCGCGTACCATTATAAGGATGATTACGGAGCAATTCTGATGCGTCCCGCGTATGAAGAGCAGGTCCGTGCGTTTGCGGAACAGTATCTGCCTTCCGAAGGGATCAAGCTTTATACAGAGATAAAGGATGGATGCAGCGGCGCAGCAGAGGAAACACCAGCTTTGAATGAGATTTCCGCCGTTACGTATATTTTCATGGACGACGCTCTCTGCTCAGAACAGTATGAGGCCTTTCTGGAGGCCGTGCCAGGCTGGCTCGCAGAGAACTGCCAAGGCGTGCCGGTGGGAATTTATCTGCGTGTGACAGAGCCTGAAGCATGGCAGCAGATCGACAGAGCTAATTATGAAGAGAAGATCCGGGAAGACATCTATACCGAAGAGGCAGAGTGCACGATTTCCGGAAATGGGAAAGTGACGGTGTATTGACCGGGAATTTAAGCAGCTGGCAGCGTTCCGCGTTTACGGCAGATGAAGTTACATTTTCATCAATGGAACAGTATATGATGGCCAACGTGATCCAGCAGCTGAACAAGCCGACGCTGGTCATCGCCCACAATAAAACCTTCGCCGCGCAGCTCTACGGGGAGTTTAAGGAGTTCTTCCCCGAGAACGCGGTGGAGTATTTTGCCAGTTACTAGGGAGAGGACGCTTTGGGCATGCTATTTAGTGGTGTTTCATATTATTCATACTAGATATTGTGGACCAGGTGGACTGTATGGACATGATAAAACAGGGTGGATTAGACAGCATTGGTGACCTTCATTCGTAAAGACGTGTATAAGGCAGGATGGTATGCAGAATAATCGACAGGGAGGAATTATTATGCCGACTTCAAGTATTACCCGGAATTTTGTTATC
>CALWBB010000031.1 GCA_944375885.1 uncultured Merdimonas sp. | reverse complement strand
CCAGACACATACAGCGAAAAACAACTCCGCCGGCGCGCAGAAAATCAGGAGGTGAGACATTGGACAACAGTGCAGTTCCTACAAAAGGCAATTTGATAGCGGCGAAGAATTCCCTGACGCTTGCCCGGCAGGGCTATGACCTGATGGATAAAAAGCGCAACATCTTGATCCGGGAGCTGATGGGGCTGGTGGATCAGGCCAAGGATATCCAGGCCGAGATCCGTACGACCTTCACGGACGCCTATGCCGCCCTGCAGAGGGCCAACATGGAGATGGGTATCAACAATGTGTCGGACGTGGCCCGGAATGTCCCGGTGGAGGACAGTATCGAAGTCAAGACGCGGAGCATCATGGGAACCGAGATCCCGCTGGTGCGTTACGACGCAGCTACGAGGACTCCAGTCTATGCCTTTTACAGTACGAAGGAGTCCTTGGATATCGCCAGAGTGGCCTTTGAGAAGGTGAAGGATCTGACCATTAAGCTGTCTATGGTGGAGAATTCCGCCTATCAGCTGGCGGCCAATATTAAGAAGGCCCAGAAGCGGGCCAACGCGCTGAAGAACATCACGATTCCCCGGTACGAGATGCTGACAAAGAACATCGCGAACGCGCTGGAGGAGAAAGAACGTGAGGAGTTCACAAGGCTGAAGGTCATCAAGAGAATGCACGGTTAGGAAGTAGAAAACCGCAGAAGAGGAGAAACGTAAAAATTTCTCTTTTCTGCGGTTTTGATTTGTCTGGGAGAAAGTCTCTTTTATATCGAAGCGGTTCCGTCAAACAGCTTTTCCAGCGTGATCAGAACGCCATCCTCTTCGTTGGAAGGACAGACGTATTTTGCTGCATCCTTTACATTTTGCGGTGCATTGCGCATTGCATAGCTGTGAGCACAATAGCGAAGCATTTCAATATCGTTTTCTCCGTCTCCAAAAGCAGCACACTGTTCTGGAGTGATTCCCCATCGAGCTGCAAGGCGTTTGAGACCGGATGCCTTATGGCAGCCCGGCATGATCAGATCGATGGAGCCATGTCCGCTTGTGGTAGGTTCCAGTCTGCCCTTCAGGCGCTCCCGGAACATATCGTAATATTTATACGTTTTTTCCTCTGGGACTGTGGGGGAAAATTTCAGGATCAGGTCATTGACCTCCTTAAAATCGTCCACCCACTGTAAACGGTGGTAATAAATGCTGGTCAGGTCGAAGAAATCCTGGCTGACCGTTCCACGTTCGCAATATGCACTGCTGACGCCGCATAGAACATTTAGCACCTCTGGATATTCCCGGCACACATCAATCGTATAATCTACCGTTTCCTTTGGCATATTGGTTGTAAACACCAGTTCCTGCCTGTCTTTTACGAAAGCGCCGTTCTCCGCTACGAAAAAGAGTTCATCATAATAGCCGGAGAATAAATCTCTTAACTGGTAATATTGATTCCCGCTTGCCACCACAAAATGACAGCCTGCCTCGTTCATTCGAGCTAGGATGCGTTTGAAGCGCTGAACATCATAAGTATAATCAGAATGGACAAACGTTCCATCCACATCGACAGCGACCATTTTTATCTCAGGTTTCATTTGTCATCGTCTCCTTACTTTCCATGTAAGCGCCATCTGCCTCGAATTATACCATACAGAAGAAAGAAATACATTTGGAATTCTTTATTTTTTCAAGAATCGAAAAGAAAGCATTGATCTATTCTGTTAATATAATATATATACGATATAAATCAATAGCCTGTGACATTCTCCGCCTGTGAGAAGTCCGGGGAAACCTCCAGTATGTCGTGAAGAATACGCATATATACCAAAAAGGTACAAGAGCCAACAGCGCACACATTACAGACAGTACCCAAGATAGATAGGTTAAAATCTTATGCCCTCCGGCATAGCCCATAGCCCATCAGCTTGATAGATTTGACTGTTCACAAAAATATTAATCCGTTCAAACTTTGGCAAAATTGCTTTGTGCGGTGTTGTAGGCAGTAAAAGAAAACTTATTACAAAGCGGGCGCTGCGCTTTGAGGGAAAAATCAGCGAAAAGCCAGAATATACGGGGCGCATTTTGGCAGTTGGGATCGCCTATGATAAGAATGATCCGCAGAAACGCCATGAATGTAAGGTGGAGGTCTTGCGTGAAAAGCTGTGAGTTCTTTTCCCGTTAAGTGTACGTAAAAAAATACAAAACTTTATTTTGGGGCTTGTTACTACTTTAACGACGTGCTATAATACAGTGGATTGCTGAAAAATTATCAAAATATATCACGTAAACGAGAGAGAGGTAACAGTAATGAACAGTGAGACATCAAACAAAATCGTTGTAATCGGCGCGGGTAACGTAGGAGAGACTATCTGCTACACCCTGATGCTGCGTGCGCAGGTAGGCGAGATCGTGCTGATTGATGTGAATGAGAAGAAGGCAAAGGGCGCTGCCCTTGATATTTCCCATGGTACTGCGTTCTACAGCCAGGTTCGCATCAAGCAGGGCGGCTACGAGGAGTGCGCGGACGCGAAGATCATTATCGTGACCGCAGGCGTAGCCCGCAAGGAGGGACAGACCCGCCTTGACCTGGCGAAGGTGAATACCGGCATTGCCAGAGATATCGCGCGCAATATCATGCAGTACGCGAAGAACCCGCTGATTATCGTTGTGTCCAACCCGGTAGATGTAAATACCTACCTGATCCAGAAGGAGACAGGCCTTCCGGCAGAGCGTGTCATCGGAACCGGTACCTCTTTGGATACCGCTCGCTTCCGCTATCTCTTAAGCCGCCGCTGCAAGGTGGATATCCGCGACATCCAGGGCTATATTCTGGGCGAGCACGGAGACAGCCAGGTTCCGATCTGGAGCAGCGTGAACGTGGCAGGCGAGACGATCGATCACTTCCTTCCGGCAGATGAGAAGGAGAAAGAGGATGTGAAGGCAGAGATCGCGACCAAGGCCCGTACCGCAGGAGCGGACGTCATCTCCCTGAAGGGCGCTACCTTCGACGGCATTGCCATGTCTGCGTTCCGTATCGTAGAGTCTATTCTGAAGAACCAGAATACGGTTCTTCCGGTTGCCCATGTGCTGGATGAGAGTTACGGTGAGATGGCAGGTTCTACTATCAGCCTTCCCTGCGTGGTAAATGGCGAGGGTATTGCCAGAACTCTGAAGATTTCCATGACGGATGAGGAACTGGGTCAGCTGAAGCATTCCGCGAAGGTGCTGAAGGACTTTATCGCGGATGTCGTTGCGAACGATTAATCCCAGAATCAGAGCAGAATAAGAGTTTACGTATTTTTGGGGCCGGCGTTTTGACGCCGGCCCTTTTTTCGTGCGCCGGCGGGCAGCTGCCAGGTTTGTATGAATGGATATTTGCTGTTTGTTTTAATTTTTTGAAATATACATACAAATCGGTGTTTTTATGCAGTTTCTCTGTTAAAAGAGAGACAATATAGACAAAAAAATAACATAGTCAGGGAAAAAGAAGAGAAAAAGGCGGTTATAATTCCTAGAAAACTACTAGGAATTAGAATAAAAGTAAAACAATTCCACAAGAAAACTGATATATTGCGGAAAAAGTATAAAAAAAACCACAGAATTTCTGCAAAAAACAGTTGTTAAAAAAATGACGACATGATACAATATTAAAAATTGATAGAAATTTATCAAACAAAGGAGGTAGTCAAATGGTGTACAGCTATTATCCGGGATGCACGCTGAAGAATAAGGCGCAGGACCTGGATCGATACGCCAGAATGTCGGCAGAGGCTCTGGGCTTTACGCTCCAGGAGATCGAAGAGTGGCAGTGCTGCGGAGCAGTGTATCCCCTGGCCTCAGACGAGATCGCCACGAAGCTGTCCGCTGTGCGCGCTTTAAACGACGCGAAGGAAAAGGGGCAGGATCTGGTAACCCTCTGTTCCGCCTGTCATCATGTGATCAAGCGGGTCAATGATGATATGCGGCATGTGGAGGATATCCGTACCAGGGCAAATAATTATCTGAAGTTCGACGAGCCCTACCTGGGAGAGACGAAGGTGCTTCATTTTCTGGAAGTGCTGCGGGACCGGGTGGGTTTTGATACGTTAAGGGAAAAGGTGGCGCGTCCCCTGGCCGGCCGTAAAATCGGCGCGTATTACGGCTGTATGCTGCTTCGTCCAAGCTCTGTGATGGCCTTTGACGATCCGGAGAATCCCTCGATCATGGAGGATTTTATCCGGGCGCTGGGGGCAGAGCCGGTGTTCTATCCTTTCCGGAATGAGTGCTGCGGCGGGTACATATCCTTAAAAGATAAGCCGCTGGCAGGGAAAATGGTAGACAAGGTGATGGAGTCCGCGATCGATCACGGAGCGGAAGAGCTGATTACTGCCTGTCCTTTGTGCCTTTATAATCTGCGGCACAGCGGAGCGGCCAAGAAGATACCGGTGACGTACCTGACGGAGATCCTGGCGGAGGCCCTGGGCCTGCTGCCGGAGAGTGCTGCCGGAGAAGGAAAGCCGGAGCAGGAAAAAGACAATAAGGCGGAAGGGGGAGAGGCGGATGTTTAGCACGGAAGAGGCAAAGGCCGCCATGATTCACGAGATCAGCGGCGTCAACACCAGAAAGTGCATGAAGTGCGGCAAATGCTCCGCTTCCTGCCCGGCTTATGAGGAGATGGACATCCGGCCCCATCAGTTTGTCTCCTATGTGGAGAGCGGGAACGTAAGCGCCCTGATGGAATCGAAGAGTCTCTGGAAATGCCTTTCCTGCTTTGCCTGCGTGGAGCGCTGTCCCAGGGATGTGAAGCCGGCGAAGCTTATCGAGGCGGCGAGGCTTATGGTCATCCGCCAGCGGGGCGGAAATTACTTAAGCCCCGACGAGGTGCCGGAGCTTCTTGACGAAGAACTGCCCCAGCAGCTTCTGGCGGCGTCTTTTCGCAAATACAGCAAGTAGGAGGAGCAGGAGGTGAGAGAACGTGCATAGAATAGGAGTATTTGTATGCCACTGCGGTACGAATATTGCGGCCACAGTGGATGTAAAACGGGTCGTGGAGGCGGCGGCGAAGGAACCGGGCGTGGTCCATGCGGAGGACTATCCATATATGTGTTCCGAGGCCGGACAGCTGAAAGTAAGGGAGGCCATACAGGAGAAAAAGCTCACAGGCATTGTCGTCTGTTCCTGCTCTCCCAGAATGCATGAGAATACATTCCGCCAGGCGGCGGCACGGGCGGGCTTAAATCCCTACCTGGTGGAGATCGCGAATATCCGCGAGCACTGCTCCTGGATACATAAAAATGTGGAGGAGGCCACAGAGAAGGCTGTCATTCTGGCCAGGGCGGCCATCGCGAAGGTGATGCTGAACGCGCCCCTCACTGCCGGAACCAGCCGGGTGGTAAAGCGGGCCCTCGTCATCGGCGGCGGCATCGCCGGCATCCAGACGGCCCTCGATATCGCCGAGGCAGGCTACAAGGTAGACATCGTGGAGAAGACGCCCAGCATCGGCGGGCGGATGTCCCAGCTTGACAAGACCTTCCCCACCCTGGACTGCTCTGCCTGTATCCTGACGCCGAAGATGGTGGAGGCGGCGGCCCATGAAAATATCACCATTTACACCTACAGCGAGGTGGAAAAGGTGACAGGCTTTGTGGGCGATTTTCATGTGGAAATCCGAAAGAAAGCCAGAAGCGTGGATATGAGCAAATGTACGGGCTGCGGCCTCTGCCAGGAGAAATGCCCGTCCAAAAAGGCGCCCAATGAGTTCAACCGGGGGCTGGATACGAGAAGCGCCATCTACACGCCCTTCGCCCAGGCGATTCCGAACGTGCCGGTGATCGACCGGGAGCACTGCATCAAATTCAAGACCGGAAAATGCGGCGTCTGCGCCAAGGTCTGCCAGGCCGGAGCCATCGACTATGAGCAGAAGGACGAGATTATTACGGAAGATTACGGAGCCATCGTGGCAGCCACGGGCTTCGATATGATTCAGCTTGACAAATATGACGAGTACGCCTACAGCCAGAGCCCGGATGTGATTACCTCCCTGGAGCTGGAGCGTATCATGAACGCGGCCGGTCCTACCAAGGGGCACCTGGAGCGGATGTCCGATCATAAGCAGCCGAAGTCCATGGTCTTCATCCAGTGCGTGGGATCCCGCTGCGCGGACAGCCGGGGCAAGAGCTACTGCTCCAAGATCTGCTGCATGTATACCGCCAAGCACGCCATGCTGATCCGGGACAAATACCCGGATGTGGACGTGACTGTATTTTATATCGACGTGCGTACCCCGGGCAAGAATTTCGATGAATTTTACCGCAGGGCCGTGGAGGAGTACGGCGTCCATTACATTAAGGGTCAGGTGGGCAAGGTAGCGCCCCAGGGGGACAAGCTTCTGGTACAGGGCGTGGATCTTCTGGACAACCGGCGGATCCTGATTAACGCGGATATGGTAGTCCTGGCTGCGGCCATTGAACCCAATCCAGATGTACGCAAAATCGCCACCATGCTGACGGCCAGCATCGATACGAATAATTTCCTGACGGAGTCCCACGCCAAGCTGCGCCCGGTGGAATCTCCCACGGCAGGCATCTTCCTTTCCGGCGTCTGCCAGGGGCCAAAAGACATTCCGGAGACGGTCGCCCAGGCCGGGGCTGCGGCCGTGAAGGTCATCGGCCTTCTGGCGAAAGACCATCTGGTGACGAACCCCTGCGTGGCCAAATCGGATCCGCTGTTCTGCAACGGCTGCTCCGCCTGTGAAAAGGTCTGCCCTTACGGCGCCATTTCCTATGAGGAGCGGGAGGTGAACGACCACGGCGTCCGGGAGACGAGACGGGTGGCAGTGGTGAACAGCGCCCTCTGTCAGGGCTGTGGAGCCTGTACCGTGGCCTGTCCGTCAGGCGCCATGGATCTTATGGGCTTCTCGAACAGACAAATTCTTGCGGAGGTGGATGCGATATGCAGGTAGAACATACAGAATTCCGGCCGAAAATCGTGGCGTTCTGCTGTAACTGGTGCAGCTACGCCGGAGCGGATCTGGCTGGCAGCAGCCGCCTTGCCTATCCGGCGGATGTGAAGATTATCCGGGTGCCCTGCTCCTGCCGGGTGAATCCCATGTTTATCTTAAGGGCTTTCCAGAGGGGAGCCGACGGGGTAATCCTCTGCGGCTGCCATCCGGGAGACTGCCATTACACTACGGGCAACTATTACGCCAGACGAAGGATGACGCTTCTGTTTTCCATGCTGGATTATCTGGGCGTGGAGGACGGGCGCACCCGGGTGGAATGGGTGTCCGCGGCCGAGGGCGTGAAATTCTCGGCCACCATGAACGAGTTTGTGGCGAAGATCCATGAGCTTGGAGAAAACGTAAGACTGGAGGATCTGCGATGCAAGAACTGATCACGAGAGCAAAAGAGCTTCTGGCTGACGGAACCGTATCGCGGGTCCTGGGCTGGAAGAAGGGGGATCTGGGCTGGGACCCGGAGCCTGCCTATTTTGAAAAAGAGGAAGATCTGGAAGGGTTTGTATACAACCCCTTCTGCGGCGCGAACCTAAGCAAATATCTCATCGCCGCCGGGAAGCTGGAAGGAAGGACTTTGGTATTTTTAAAGCCCTGCGATACCTACAGCTTTAACCAGCTGGTAAAGGAGCACCGGGTAAAGAAAGAAAAGACCTATATCATCGGCGTGGGCTGCCGCGGCACGCTTGACCCGGAGAAGGTCCGGGCAGCCGGCATGAAGGGCATCGAGGACGCCGCCGTCGATGGAGAGACGCTGAAGGTGGCGACCCTTTACGGAGAAAAGGAGATGCCCCTGAAAGACGCCCTTTTGGACCGCTGCCTGGTCTGCAAAGGAAAAACCCATGTGGCCTATGACGAGCTGATTGGCACGCAGGCCGGGGAGGAAGCCGGCCCCGGAGAACTGGCAGGGGACCGGTTTGCCGAGGTGGAGAGGCTGGAGGCCCTGCCGCCGAAGGAGCGCTTCGCTTTCTGGCAGGGACAGCTTTCCAAATGTATCCGCTGCAACGCCTGCCGGAACGCCTGTCCGGCCTGCAGCTGCCTGAAATGCGTCTTCGACAGCAGCCAGTTCGACAGCAGTCAGAAGGCCAACGCCGACACCTTCGAGGAGCAGATGTTCCATATCATCCGCGCTTATCATGTGGCCGGACGCTGCACGGACTGCGGCGAATGCAGCAGGGTATGTCCGCAGGGCATTCCCTTACATCTGCTGAACCGGAAATTTATCAAGGATATCAATACCTTCTACGGCGAATACCAGGCGGGGGCCGACACGGAAAGCAGGGCTCCCCTGACGGATTTTACCTTCGAGGATGTGGAGCCGGGGATTGTAAGTAAGAGAGGAGGCGGAAGATAGCATGTACCAAATGAAGAAAGACAAGCTGACAGAGCTGTTCCAGGCCATCAGCGGGATGAAAGATCTCTTCCTCCCCTTACGAAAATGTGATCAGACCAATTACGGGCTCTGGACGCCGGAGGAAGTCTTTGATCTGGAGACGCTGAAAACCGTCAAGTCCGCCAAGGACTGCTTCTTCCCCCAGAGCGAGGTTCTTTACCGCTGCAAGACGGAGGATGGAAAAATCTCCATCGATCCCCAGAAGCTCTGCGACAGACCCTTTGTGGTATTTGGAATGCGTGCCTGTGACGTGAAGGCCGTGGAGGTGCTGGACCGGGTATTTTTAAGTGAGCCTGTGGATACCTTCTACGCGGCCCGACGGGAGCACGGCACGATAGTGTCTCTGGCCTGCCACGAGCCGGAGGAGACCTGCTTTTGCAGAAATTTCGGCATCGACGCGGCAGCCCCCGGAGCGGACGTGGAGACCTGGATCATCGGGGACAGCCTGTACTGGAAACCGCTGACGGAAAAGGGAGAAGCCCTGACGGAGAGCCTGCAGGCAGTCCTGGAAGCGGCGGACGGTGAAGCCTCTGCATGTGAAGCGGAGGAAACTGTGGCCAGGGAGCAGGAAGCGATTCGCGGCATCATCGAAAAGCTGCCCTTCTCGCACCTGGACCTTTCCAGATTTCAGCCGGAAAACACCATGGAGCTTTTCGATTCTCCCCTCTGGGAGGAGCTGTACAAGCCCTGTCTGGCCTGCGGCACCTGCACCTTCGTATGTCCCACCTGCCAGTGCTACGACATCCGGGATTTCGACGGCGGGAAGAACGGCGTGCAGCGCTACCGCTGCTGGGATTCCTGCATGTATTCGGATTTTACGATGATGGCCCACGGAAACCTGCGCACCAGCCAGATGCAGAGGTTCCGCCAGAGATTTATGCACAAGCTGGTCTACTATCCGGCCAACAACGATGGTTTATATTCCTGCGTGGGCTGCGGCCGCTGCGTCAGCAAATGCCCCGCGTCCTTGAATATCGTGAAAGTGATTAAGAAGCTGGGAGGTGAGGCGTAATGTGTGAATGCAGCTGCGGCGGAAAGACAAAGACGGATACCCTGATTCCCATGGTAGGCGTGATTACCGATATCCGGACGGAGACGCCGGACGTGAAGACCTTCCGCGTGGTGGGAAGGGATGGGAAGAAGCTCTTCGAGCATATGCCCGGCCAGTGCGCCATGGTTTCCGTTCCTGGCGTGGGAGAGGCCATGTTTTCCATTACCTCCTCCCCGACCAATACCGAGTACCAGGAGTTCAGCATCAAGCGCTGCGGGACCCTGACGGATTACCTCCATGGCATGACCGTGGGGGAGGAACTGACGGTGCGCGGCCCCTATGGCAACGCCTTTCCAGTGGAGACAGCCCTGAAGGGCCAGAACCTTCTGTTCATCGCCGGAGGAATCGGCCTTGCGCCCTTACGCTCCGTGATCAATTACGTGCTGGACAAGCGGGAAAACTACGGTACGGTAGACATCCTGTACGGCTCCCGTTCCATGGACGACCTGGTACAGCTAAAAGAGATCCAGGAGGTCTGGATGAAGACGCCCGGCGTCAACGTCTACCTGACCATTGACCGGGAACAGGAGGGCTGGGACGGCCACGTGGGCTTCGTTCCCTCCTACCTGAAAGAGCTGGAATTCGCCACAGACAAGACCGTGCTGGTCTGCGGCCCGCCCATCATGATCAAATTTGTGCTGGCAGCTCTTGGCGAGATGGGCTTTGAGAAGACCCAGGTGTACACCACGCTGGAGCTGCGGATGAAATGCGGCGTGGGCAAATGCGGCCGCTGCAACATCGGTTCCAAATACGTCTGCAAGGACGGCCCTGTCTTCCGCTGCGACGAGATCGACGAATTACCACCAGAGTATTGACAGCACTGAGCAGCGCACAGACGAAAAGCGGCAGGCTGGCGTCGTGCTTGCACGTAAGACAGACTGCCGATTTTTGGATGTATGAGGCGAACGCCTCAACCGAGATGAAGCCCGTCAGGGCGGAATCGAGGTTAGCGCTGCGAAGGGAAGGAGCGCTGCGAAGGGAAAAAGCAGCGCAAAAAGAAAGCGGATCACATCACTGATTTAAAGAGAGGATATAGAACATGCAGGAAATGGTAAACGTATTTTTTTATGGAAAGAAGTATTCCGTGCCGGCGGATCTTACCATCATGGCCGCCATGGAATACTCAGGCTACCGGCTGGTCCGGGGCTGCGGCTGCCGTCATGGCTTCTGCGGCGCCTGCGCCACCATTTACAGAATCAAGGGACACAATGAGCTGAAGACCTGCCTGGCCTGCCAGACCCAGGTGCAGGAGGGCATGTACATCGCGACTCTGCCCTTCTTCCCAGCGGATAAGCGCAATTACGACATGGATGAGATCAGCCCGAAGCAGCGGGTCATGATGGATCTCTACCCGGAGATCTACAGCTGCATCGGCTGCAACGCCTGTACGAAAGGATGTCCCCAGTCGCTGAATGTCATGCAGTATATCGCGTACGCCCAGAGAGGCGATTTCGAGAAGTGCGCGGAGGAATCCTTCGACTGCATCGGCTGCGGCATCTGCACCTCCCGCTGCCCGGCAGGCATCTCCCATCCGATGGTGGGAACCCTGGCCAGAAGACTGACCGGAAAATACATCGCCCCGAAATCGGAGCACCTTCAGAACCGGGTGGAAGAGATCCACAGCGGAGCCTTCGACGATTTGATTGAGCAGATTATGGAAAAGCCCATCACGGAGATGAAGGAATTGTACAATAACCGGGATATTGAGAAATAAGGAGGGAAGCGGATATGTATACAGCGGAAATGCTGGAATCGATCAAGAAGGTAGAGGCCACCAGGGCAGGGCGCCTTGGGGTCGAGCCCAGAAGAATGACGGCAGAGGAAAAAGAGGAGCTGCTGAAAAAGTTCCATCCGGATTACCGGACAGACGGCTTCCAGGAAATCAAGGTAGGCCCCAATAAAGGGGAACAAGCGCCTTTTGAGCTGGGAACCCTGCTTCACTCCAACAGCCGCATTTTAAATGTTCCCATCGACTTAAATCAAGTGGATTATGACGTGGACGTGCTGGTGATCGGCGGAGGCGGAGCGGGATCCTCGGCAGCGATAGAGGCACATGCGGCCGGGGCCAATGTGATGATGGTGACAAAGCTCCGGATCGGCGACGCCAACACCATGATGGCGGAAGGCGGCATCCAGGCGGCAGATAAGGAGAACGATTCTCCCCAGCGCCATTATCTGGACGCCTTCGGAGGCGGACATTTTGCGGCCAGGCCGGAGCTTCTGCGCCGCCTGGTGATGGAGGCGCCGGACGCTATCCAGTGGCTGAACGATCTGGGCGTCATGTTTGACAAGGATAAGGACGGCAGGATGATCACCACCCACGGCGGCGGCACCTCCCGGAAGAGGATGCACGCCTGCAAGGATTATTCCGGGGCGGAGATCATGCGGGTGCTGCGGGATGAGGTCTGGAACCGGCAGATCCCGGTGGTGGATTTCACAGCGGCCGTGGAGCTGATCAAAGACGACAAGGGCCAGGTGGCAGGAGCCGTACTCCAGAATATGGAGACAGGCGAGTACAAGGCGGCACGGGCGAAGACGGTTATCATCGCCACCGGCGGTGCGGGACGGCTTCACTATCAGAACTTCCCCACCTCCAACCATTACGGAGCTACGGCGGACGGCCTGGTGATGGGTTACCGGGCAGGGGCGCCCCTTCTTTACCAGGATACGATCCAGTACCATCCCACCGGAGCCGCCTATCCGGCGCAGATTTTCGGGGCGCTGGTGACGGAAAAGGTCCGCTCTGTGGGCGCCATGCTGATCAATGTGGACGGCGAGGCTTTCATGCATCCGCTGGAGACGCGGGATGTGGCGGCAGCTTCCATCATCCGGGAGTGCACCGAGAGAGGAAAAGGCGTGAAGACGCCCACCGGCTGGGGCATCTGGCTGGATACGCCTCTGATCGAGATGCTCCATGGAGAGGGAACCATCGAAAAACGGATCCCGGCTATGCTGCGGATGTTCCTGAATTACGGCATTGACATGAGAAAGCAGCCGATCCTGATTTATCCGACGCTCCACTATCAGAACGGCGGCCTGGAGATTGGCGGAGACGGCTTTACCAAGGTGATCCCGAATCTTTTGGTGGCAGGCGAGGCTGTGGGCGGCATCCATGGAAGAAACCGCCTGATGGGAAATTCCCTGCTGGATATCATCGTATTTGGAAGGAATGCCGGAAAGGCTGCGGCGGCAAGAAGCAAAGAGGTAGAGCTTGGCAGGATGAACCTTGACCATCTCCAGAAGTACGCAGAGGAGCTGGAGGCGGCGGGCCTTCATACAGGAAGCGTATCCCCGATGCTGCTGCCAAACTATACCTTCAGCATGCCAAGATAGGAGAGCAGAAAGAACAGACAGAAAAAGCAAGGAAACAGTCAGACGACAGGAGGGGAATGACATATGGGGGTTATACAATGGTTTCAGGAGAATATAGTTTCTAACACACTGATGATGGTATTTTTGATCGCGGTGATTGGCTACCTGGTGGGAAGTATCCGGATCTGCGGTCTGGAGCTGGGCACGGCCGGCATCCTGCTCGTGGCCCTGGTCTTTGGCCATTTTGGGATAGAGATTCCGGATCTGGTACGGGAGCTTGGCCTTATCTGCTTTGTGACCTCGGTGGGCTTTATCGCGGGGCCGAAGTTTTTCCGGAACTTTAAGCATAACGCGGCGTCCTATATCCTGCTGGGATTTTTGGTCATCGCGGCCGGAGCCCTTGTCTGCGTGGCTATCATTAAAGTATTTGGCATCCCGACTGACATCAGTGTGGGTATGATGACAGGGGCTCTTACCAGCACCCCGGGACTGGCGGCGGCGCTGGAGGCCACAGGTTCAGACGCGGCCTCTGTCGGATATGGGATCGCCTATCCCTTTGGCGTGGTGGGCGTGGTGCTTTTTGTCCAGCTTGTGCCAAAGCTTCTGAAGGTAGATATGGCGGCGGAACGGGCCAGCTTTGAAGCCGCGGCAGGCGTAGAGGTGGAGGAGTATCACAAGACAAAGAAGGAAGCGCTGTTTTACGCGGACAGTATGGGTTTCTTCCCGTTTTCTCTGGCGATTGCCCTGGGGATCATCCTGGCGAAAATCGAGATTCCGCTGCCGGGCGGAGCCGTGTTCGCCCTGGGAACATCAGGAGGCCCCTTAATCGCAGGGCTGATCCTGGGGCATTTCGGACATTTTGGCCGCTTAAGCGTACAGGTGGAAAAGCACGTTCTGGAATGTCTGCGGGAATTTGGCCTGGCACTTTTCCTTTTGGGAGCAGGATCCCAGGCCGGAGCCGGCTTTGTGGAGATCCTAAAGGAGCATGGACTGCTGCTCTTCCTTTATGGAGCGCTGATGACGCTGATCCCGATGTTTGTCGGCTATTTCTTCGCGGTGAAGGTGCTGCATCTGAACCTTTTCAATACACTGGGCTCCATCTGCGGCGGCATGACGAGTACGCCGGCCCTGGGAACGCTGATCCGTGTGGCGGAGACAGACGATGTGGCAAGCGCCTACGCGGCCACCTACCCGATCGCGCTGGTGTCGGTGGTGCTGGCCAGCCAGTTTATAGGGATCTTCCTGTAGCATTCAGCCATGCGCAGGAACAAAAAATGTGATACAATAGGAAACAGGTTTTACAAAATATCTGGAGGTGAAGCAATATGCGGGAAATTCAGGCACAGCAGATTACAGATGTGGTAGAGCGCCTGTGCATCGAGGCGAACGAACAGCTGCCAGGCGATATTAAGGACGCGATCCGCCGCTGCCGCGCGTGCGAGGACTGGGAGATCGCCCAGGGCGTTCTCGACAAAATCATTACCAATTTTGAGATTGCGGGGGAAGAGCGCGTGCCGATCTGCCAGGATACCGGAATGGCCTGCGTCTTCCTGGAAATCGGCCAGGACGTACATATCGCAGGCGGCGATCTGCGGGAGGCGGTAGACGAGGGCGTGCGCAGAGGTTACGAGAAAGGGTATCTCCGCAAATCCGTCGTGCGGGATCCGGTGCGCAGGGGCAACACGGGAGACAATACGCCTGCCATGCTCTATACGGAAATCGTGCCGGGCGAACAGATTAAGGTGACGGTGGGCCCCAAGGGCTTTGGAAGCGAGAATATGAGCGCTATCCGGATGTTCAAGCCCTCCGCTGGAATCGAGGGAATCAAGAGCTTTATCCTGGAGACTGTGGAGACGGCAGGACCGAACCCCTGTCCGCCCATGGTCGTCGGCGTGGGAATCGGCGGCACCTTTGACAAATGCGCCCTGCTGGCGAAAAAGGCTCTGATGCGGAGTACAGAGGAGCGCAATCCGGATCCCTATTACGCGGATTTGGAGACGGAAATGCTGGAAAAGATCAATGAGCTTGGCATCGGCCCCCAGGGCTTCGGCGGCCGGACCACAGCCCTGGCCGTAAACATTGAGACGCTGCCGACCCATATCGCGGGTATGCCCTGCGCGGTCAATATCAACTGCCATGTGACGCGCCATAAGACGGAGGTGATTTGATGGAAAAGCATATTACGCTGCCTTTGACGGAGGAGCTTGCCGATACGCTCCATGCGGGAGACACCGTGTATCTGACGGGAACGATTTATACATCCAGGGACGCCGGGCACAAGAGAATGTGTGAGACGCTGGCGAAGGGAGAGGAGCTTCCCTTTGACCCCATGGACGCGACGATTTACTACGTAGGCCCGACGCCGGCCAAGCCTGGCCAGGTCATCGGAAGCGCGGGGCCGACCACCAGCGGCCGCATGGACGCCTACGCGCCGACTATGATGTCTGTGGGCGCGCGGGGAATGATCGGAAAAGGAGCGCGGCTCCCGGAAGTGGTGGAGGCCATGAAAAAGTATCACGGCGTCTATTTCGGGGCCATCGGAGGCGCGGGCGCCCTGCTGGCGAAATGCATCAAGAAGTGTGAGCTGATCGCCTATGAGGATCTGGGGGCGGAAGCGCTTCGGAAGCTCTATGTGGAGGAGATGCCCTTGGTGGTCATCATCGACAGCCAGGGGAATAACCTGTACGAGGAAGGGAAGGCGGCCTATCTGGCGTCCAAGAAGCAGAGATGAAATTTCGGCTGGAAAAAGCTTCAGAATCTTATATCGTGGGGGTGCTCCTGGCTGTCGCCGGGGGCTTTCTCGACGTGTACACCTACATCAGCCGGGGCGGCGTCTTTGCCAACGCCCAGACTGGCAACATCGTCCTTTTGGGCATCAGCGCGGCGGATGGGAACTGGGAGCAGATCATGTCCTATGTGTGGCCGATTCTGGCGTTCATGGCCGGGATCCTTCTGACGGAAGCTGTGCGGAAGAAATACCGCTACAATCCTGGGCTCCACTGGCGGCAGATCGTCATCGCGCTGGAATTTCTGGTTCTTTTGTGTATCGCCTTTGTACCTTCCGGCCGTCTGGATGATCTCGTCAACGTGCTGGTGTCCTTCGTATGTTCCATGCAGGTGGAAAGTTTCCGCCTGCTTCATGGAAATGCGTATGCGACCACCATGTGTACCGGAAACTTAAGAAGCGCCACGGAGCAGCTGTTTTATTACAATATGAATAGGGACAAAAAAGCCAGGGACAAAAGCCTGCAGTATTACGGGATTATCCTGTTCTTTATTGTGGGAGCTGTCGCGGGGACGGCGCTTACAAGGATTTTTCTGGAAAAGGCGGTGCTGGCGGCCTGCGGACTTCTTTTGGCGGTATTTGTAATCATGTTTGTCCCGCCGGCGGATCCGGTGGATCCGGAGCGCCGGGAATGAGCGGAAAAGCGGGAACTGTTTTACTTTACATAGCATAAAAAATCTGTTAAAATATTCAGAAGTTTATGTAAAGAGAGGGAAAATGTTATGTCAGGTGATACACTGAAGATACTTTTGGCGATGATTGGCTATATGCTGGTTGTCGTTGGGATCGGCCTGTATTTCGCGAAGCGCGCCCAGGCTAATTCTGAGAATTACTTCCTGGGCGGCCGCTCCTTAGGCCCCTGGGTGGCGGCTATGAGCGCGGAGGCCTCCGATATGAGCGGCTGGCTTTTGATGGGACTTCCAGGCGTGGCCTACTGGTGCGGCCTTGCGGACGCGGCTTGGACAGCCATAGGACTGGCTGTGGGAACCTATGTGAACTGGCTTATCGTGGCGAAAAGGCTTCGCCGTTATTCCAAGGTGGCGGGAGATTCCATCACGATTCCGGATTTCCTGAGCAACCGCTTCCATGAGAAGAATAAGGTGATCCTGGGAATTTCCGCCCTGTTTATCCTGGTGTTCTTTACCGTATACGCAGGAAGCTGCTTTGTGACCTGCGGCAAGCTTTTCTCGACGCTCTTTGGCGTGTCTTACCACACTATGATGATTGCGGGAGCAATCTTTGTGCTGGTGTATACTTTTATAGGAGGTTTCCTGGCAGAGAGCGCGTCTGACTTTATGCAGGCGGTGGTCATGGTGATCGCGCTGCTGACGATTCTGATTCTGGGGACGAGCGCGGCAGGCGGCCTTGGCCAGGTGATCGAGAACGCGGCTCAGATTCCAGGCTATTTCTCCCTGACCTCCATCGCCTCCCCGGTGACGGATGCGGCTGGAGTGCAGCAGGCGGCGGCTGGAGCGCCCCTGTTCGGCGAAGCCGGAGATTACGGCTTCCTGAAGATTATTTCTACCCTGTCCTGGGGCCTTGGCTATTTTGGCGTTCCCCAGGTGCTTCTGCGGTTCATGGCGATCCGCAAAGAAGGCGAGCTGAAAAATTCCAGAAGAATCGCGACGATCTGGTGCGTGATTTCCCTGGCGGCCGCGGTGACGATTGGTGTGATTGGGCGTTTCCTGTTCCCTACAGAGGCGACCCTTGCCACAGCCAGCGGAGCGGAGAATGTGTTCGTTGTCCTGTCTCAGGCTCTGCTTCCGGCAGTGCTGGCGGGAATTATTATGGCCGGCATCCTGGCGGCGACCATCAGTTCCTCGGATTCCTATCTGCTGATTGCCGCTTCTGCGGTATCCAAGAACCTGTATGAAGGTATCCTGAAGAAAAACAACGCGGATGACAAAAAGGTTATGAACCTGTCCAGAATCGTCCTGCTTTTGATTGCCCTGGTGGGCATGGTGATTGCCTGGGATGAGGACAGCGTGATTTTCAATATCGTATCCTTCGCGTGGGCTGGCTTTGGAGCGACCTTCGGACCGATTATGCTGTTCTCCCTGTTCTGGAAGCGTGTGAACCGCCAGGGAGCCATCGCTGGTATGCTTTCCGGCGGTATTATGGTATTTGTATGGAATCTGCTTTTAAGCCCGCTGGGAGGAATCTTTGGAATCTACGAGCTGTTCCCGGCTTTTGTGATTTCCTGTATTGTGATTGTGGCAGTTTCGCTTGCTACGCAGGAGCCCTCTGCTGAAATCACGAAAGAATTTGAACTTGCGGCAGGTACGCAGGAGATAAAATAAGATGTCAAAGCATAAAGAAACACCCTCCGGGTGTACTGCTGCGCCAAAAAAGCATGGGCGGGCGAAGGAAAAAGAGATCAAGACGAACGCCATGCGGATTCTGGAGCAGAAAAAAATTCCATATACCGTACATACCTACGATTGTGAAGAATTTATGGATGGGGTCACGATGGCTGACGCTTTGGGCCAGCCCCATGAGCTGGTCTATAAGACGCTGGTGACAGTGGCGAAAAGCAAAGAACACTATGTCTTTGTGATTCCGATTGAGGCGGAGCTGGATCTGAAAAAGGCGGCGAAGGCTGTCCATGAAAAATCCATAGAGATGCTTCCGTTAAAAGAATTGACCGATCTGACCGGCTATGTGCGGGGCGGCTGCACCTGCATCGGCATGAAGAAACAATTTCCTGTGGTGATGGATGAGAGCGCGCGTTCCTTGCCGAAGGTCCTGGTCAGCGGAGGCAGGCGGGGCTCACAGATGGAGCTGTCTCCAGAAGATTTGATGAAAGCCGCAGGCGGAAGCTTTGCCGATGTGGCTGCGGAGTAAGAGACTGACTGATATGAGAAAAGGGGCTGTCGATTTGAAGTTGAATTCATTCCGGCAGCTCCCTTTTTTACGGATATCCAGGACTCTCCTTTCCTGAATTGGCGCAAACATTGTTTGATTGCTTTTTGATTTCTGACATCAAAAAAGCCCTTGGAACCCAAGAGCTTTTCAGCAGTCGATAGGGGAATCGAACCCCTGTTTCCGCCGTGAGAGGGCGGCGTCTTAACCGCTTGACCAATCGACCGTATCAGGCTGTTTTACTGTCCCGCCTGCCGACTTGCTTAGTATATAACAGGTCCGGACATTTTGCAAGCATTTTTTTCAATTTTTTCAAAAATTTTTATGGGCAAATTTTTCGCAGGAGAGAAGAGGACAGAGATTGCGGCATTTCCAAAACTTACTTTGCTGAAAGAAATAAACTTCCGCATACTAAGAGGCAGAAGAAAAAGCCGGAGGAAGACGGTGGACAAAGGAGTTTCTGGCATGCGAAAAAGCTACGATTTCTTTTCTTTTTTTGTGATTCCGGCGCTGACTCTCCTGCTGGCGGCAGGGCATGAACTGACAGAGACGAATTTTTCTGTGATAGGGAACCGGGAGGGGCGCCGGGGCCTGTTTCTGCTCTGGGGAGCGGCTTCCGGGAATTATTTTTATCTGTATACGAAGGAACTATTGGAATTTGGAGACTGTGAGGATGGCCTTTTGGAGGCCTGCCTTTCTGTTTCTTTCGTGCTTTTTCTGTGCGGTGTCGGTCTTCCTTATCTGCCGCAGAAGGCTCCGTTTCTCTCAAAGCTGCATGTCTGGGCGTCCTTTGGAGGCCCGGTTTTTCTTTTCCTGTGCCTGTACCGCTTCCTGCGCCTGCTGGAAGAAAAAGAGGGCATCTGTCTGCGCATGGCAAAACTGTTCCAACTGGGAACGGCAGGAATTTCGGCCTTTCTTTATTTGAAAATCGGAATAGTGTCGGGGCTTTTGGAATTATTTGTGACATTCAGCACTTGTATGTATCTGGCAGGGCTGCAGTATAAATTAGAAAAAATACATTTGTCAAACCGCTAGATGTTGTGGTATACTGGTCTGGACAAAGGAAACAGAACATTTGTACGAATGAGGCGAGGGTATGAAAAATAAAAAATATGTGTTGACGGTTATATGGCTGCTTTTTGCCGCTGCCGCTGGGTTGTATGTTATGTATGCAAACGGGATGAATCTGGTAAATTCGGATGATGCTGGTGAGATGATACTTGCCAAGCTTCTCTCGGAGGGAAACGGGATAGCTACCCGGGAGTGGGTTTATTCTTCAGAACTGCGGGTGATTAATACGCAGCTGATCCGGGCTTTTCTGTTTCGCTTTACAGATAGCTGGACGGCGGTGCATGTCATAGGGAATCTTGTCCTGTATGCCTGGCTCCTGCTGTCATACGCTTTTTTTATGCGCCAGCTTACAGGAACTTTAAAATGGTTTTGGTACACTGCGCCATTCCTGCTGATCCCGTTTAGCCAGACGGCATTTTATGTGATTGGCCGGATGGGATATTACATTCCGCACATAGCGTTGTCATTTTTGATCCTGGGGCTGTGGGGCTACCTTTACAGAGAAGAAAAATACCGCAAGGCTGCCTGGGCTATTTTGCTGCTCCTTTCTTTTGGGGCCTGCTTGGGAGGACTCCGCCAGCTCATGGTGACCTTTATCCCCGCCTGGGCTGCATTTTTCTGCCTCATGCTAAGAAGATTTCCCAAGACAGAGAGTTTGAAAGCTTTTTTTGTGGAAAATTGTTATATCTGGGCCAGCACAGCGGCAGGAATTCTGGGATATCTCATAAACGCCTTTGTTTTATCTGAAATTTTTGTCTTTGATACCTATTCGAAAGTACATCTGGCTTTACCGGATATGAACAGAATCCAGAATACATGGATCAGGTTTTTGGATGCTTTCGGCTATTTAGAGGCGGAAGTCAGGGAGACAAATCTTTTTTCAGCAGACGGTATCTTTTTTATGCTGAATTTAGGCTTCATGGTGTTGGTTCTGCTGATTGCTGGGATCTTATGGAAACAGAAAAGCAGGCTGAAGCTGAGTTCGGAATTTTTGCTTTGGTTTAGCATTTGGGGATTGGTTTTTCAGCTATTTCTGTTTCTTTTTACAGATACGTCCATCCAAAGCAGGTATTTTATTTTAAATATTCTGATGTTTGTCCCGCTGCTGGCTGTATTCTGCGTAGAGACAGATTATTCAGCTGGGATCCGGAAGGGATTCCTGGTCGCTGCGGCGGTCTTGATCAGTGTGCTGGGAATCCGGGAATACAGCCTCTGCCTCCAGGATCGCGGAAATGAGGCCCGTATGGCGGCCGTGCGCTATCTGGAGGATCAAGGTTATACCTTTGGCTATGGAAGCTTCTGGAACTGCAATGTAGTTGTGGAACTGACAGAAGGTGAGATTGAGATGGTTCCGTTCACGGGAGGAAGAGGCGAGCAGTATTCCCTGTATCCTTGGCTTACCAAGATGGATAATCTTTTCCTGGATGAGCCGGTAAGCCCTGTGTTTTTGCTTCTTCATTATAATGAGCTGAACCAGTATGCAGAACTGATTCAGGGAAAAGAGCCGGTATACCAGGAGGATTCCTACCAGATTTATCTGTATGACAGTTCTGATGAATTTTTGGAATTATTTAATCAGGAGTGAAAAGCTATGACAAAGAAATCGACCTATGACGCGGACAGTATTTCCGTGCTGGAGGGCCTGGAGGCTGTGCGCAAGAGGCCCGGCATGTACATCGGGAGCGTGTCCCGCAAGGGGCTGAACCATCTGATTTATGAGATTGTGGACAATTCCGTGGACGAGCATCTGGCGGGCTTCTGCTCGCAGATCTGCGTGTTCCTGGAGCGGGACGGCTCCTGTACCGTATCGGATAACGGGCGGGGCATCCCCGTGGATCTGCACGC
>CALWBB010000030.1 GCA_944375885.1 uncultured Merdimonas sp. | reverse complement strand
ACTGCCGGGAAGGAGGACTTCTAAATGCCAAAGGAATACAGAACCATACAGGAAGTTGCCGGCCCGCTGATGCTGGTTCAGGGCGTGGACCATGTGACCTACGACGAGATTGGCGAGATCGAGCTGGCGAACGGCGAGACCCGCCGCTGCAAGGTGCTGGAGGTGGACGGCACCAACGCCCTGGTGCAGCTCTATGAGAGCGCCGCGGGCATCAACCTGTCCAACAGCAAGGTGCGTTTCCTGGGAAGGACCATGGAGCTGGGCGTCTCCACCGACATGCTGGGCCGCGTCTTCGACGGCCTGGGTCGCCCCATCGACAAGGGGCCGGAGATCCTGCCGGAGGAGCGCCGGGACATCAACGGCCTGCCCATGAACCCGGCGGCCCGGGACTACCCCAATGAGTTCATCCAGACGGGCGTCTCCGCCATCGACGGACTGAACACCCTGGTCCGGGGCCAGAAGCTGCCGATTTTCTCCGCTTCCGGTCTGCCCCACGCCCAGCTGGGGGCGCAGATCGCCCGCCAGGCGAAGGTGCGGGGAACGGAGGAGCCCTTCGCCGTGGTCTTCGCGGCTATGGGAATCACCTTTGAGGAGGCGAACTTCTTCACCGAGAGCTTTAAGGAGACGGGGGCCATCGACCGCACCGTCCTCTTCATCAATTTGGCAAACGACCCGGCGGTAGAGCGTATCGCCACGCCGCGTATGGCCCTGACTGCCGCCGAATACCTGGCCTTTGAGCAGGATATGCACGTGCTGGTCATCCTTACGGATATCACCAACTACGCGGATTCCCTCCGGGAGGTGTCCGCCGCCCGCAAGGAGGTGCCGGGACGCCGGGGTTATCCGGGCTACCTGTACACGGATCTTGCGACCATGTACGAGCGCGCCGGTCGGCAGAAGGGAAAGAAGGGCAGCATCACGCTGATCCCGATCCTGACCATGCCCGAGGACGACAAGACCCATCCGATTCCGGACCTGACCGGTTACATCACGGAGGGCCAGATCATCTTAAGCCGCGAGCTGTACCGCAAGGGCTTAAAGCCCCCCATCGACGTGCTGCCCTCCCTGTCCCGTCTGAAGGACAAGGGAATCGGCGAGGGAAGAACCAGAGCCGACCATTCCAACACCATGAACCAGCTCTTCGCGGCTTACGCCCGGGGCAAGGAGGCCAAGGAGCTGATGGTCATCTTAGGAGAGGCCGCCCTGTCCGATATCGACCTGATTTACGCGAAGTTCGCGGACGCCTTCGAGGAAGAATACGTAAACCAGGGATACCAGACCAACCGGGATATCGAGGAGACCTTGAATATCGGCTGGAAGCTTCTGTCGATCCTGCCCAGGAGCGAGCTGAAGAGGATCGACGATAAGTATCTGGATATGTACTACGGGAAATGAATTGAGGTGAGACTATGGCATCTGCGGCGGTGACGCCTACCCGGATGGAGCTTACGAGGCAGAAGAAGCGGCTGGCGACGGCTGTGAGAGGACATAAGCTTTTGAAGGACAAGCGGGATGAGCTGATGCGCCAGTTCATGGATCTGGTGCGGGAGAATATGGCGCTGCGTAAGAAGGTGGAGGCAGGCATCCAGGCGGCCAACGCGAATTTTGTGATCGCCAAGGCCGGCATGTCGGAGGAGAGCCTGCGGGTGGCCTTTATGGCTCCCCGGCAGGAGATATATCTTGAGACTTCCACCCGAAACGTGATGAGCGTGGATATTCCTGTATTTGAGTACAAGACCAGGACGGCGGACAGCAATGACATCTATTCCTATGGCTATGCGTTTACGTCCGGGGATCTGGACGCGGCGGTGAAGTCGCTGGCCGACATTCTGCCGGATATGCTGCTTTTGGCGGAGTGTGAGAAGGCCTGCCAGCTCATGGCAGCCGAAATCGAGAAGACCCGCCGCCGGGTGAACGCGCTGGAGCACGTGATCATTCCGGAGGCCCAGCAGAATATCAAATATATCACCATGAAGCTGGATGAAAATGAGAGAAGCACCCAGATCCGGCTGATGAAGGTGAAGGATATGATGCTGGAGGAAGCCCATCATTACAAGGAGAAGCAGCAGGCGTATTCCTGAAAAGAGGAATGCAGAATAGCTTAGAAATAATAATTCCGGGCTGGGGAAGCTTAAGTTTCCCCTGGCCCGGAATTTTGCGTACGCATCGCGAAATCGGATAGAGAAAGGAAATTCCCCTATCCGATGGTTTCACGGAAAACGTCACTGGATGTCGAATTCTTGAAAGAGCTCTTTCTGATAGTTCGGATTCTTCACTGATTTCTCGATGTCAGCGATACGGTTCTGTTCCAGCAGCAGACGAATCAAGCGGTTGACTCTGTTTTCGCCCTGCTGAACTCCTTCCTCCCGGGATTGCTTCCGCAGATATTCCCGCTCGGCCTTTTCGTCATATTCCGTCAGCAGCATCTTACGCACCTCCATTTTACTTCTGCTCAGAATATCGGTCAGCACTCCACGCCGGATGCAGGCCTCGATTCCCTGCTCCACCGCGTCCTCCAGCTTCAGCCCGGACTGCAGCCTGCAGCGGATTTCCCCGATAAATTCTGAGTATTCTTTCAGCCTGTGGCAGCGTTTCATAATTTCCTGATTGTGCCCGGAATTGATATTCAAGACCTGCGCCCTGCATTCCAGTGCCGGCAGCCCTCCTCCTTTCGGCTCCGGAAAGGAATCCGACAGAAGAAGCTGTGTCTCATCAGGCTCATCTTTCGTGCCGTTGTAGAAGACGATATACCTTGGAAGAGGTAGCAGCAGCCTTCGTCCCGTTCCGGTCAGGCGAAATCCCTCTGCCTTCAGATAGTTCTGGTAAAGCTCCGAGAAGTAGAACAGGCTGTCTTTGTAGCTGCGGTTTATCTTCTGTGCGTGTTTGGAATGATACCGCTTTTTTGCCACTTCGTATACTTTCCCCTTTCATTATAGATTTTTACTGGTCTGCGTGCAAGAAAAAGATCGGAACTTCCAGGCCTCATCTCCTTTCAATATAACATCTGAATTCTGGGGAATCCGAAAAGCAAGAACTGCCTTCCTGCGGAAGACTTTGAGCGCCTATAGATATAGCAAAAAAGTCTTCCGAATGCAAAGAAACTACGACATTAAAATAGCACATTTTTCTAATGCTTGCAAGCGGTAGAAAGAATATTTCCCTACTCTCCGGCCAGCAGCTTGACAAACAGGATCGCGAGGACGAGCAGGATCATGGGTTTTACGATTTTGGTTCCGTTTTTGACGACCATGCCGGCGCCCAGATAGTGGCCTGCGATGCAGAAAAGGGCGGCGGGAAGACCGACCGGTAAGAAAACTTTCCCATTCGGGATAAAGACGGTGAGGGCGCCGATGTTGGAGGCCAGATTTACTGCCTTGGTGTTGGCAGAGGCGGTCAGGAGATCGAGGCGCGCCAGGCTGGTATACAGGAGGATCAGAAAGGTGCCTGTGCCCGGGCCGTAGAAGCCGTCGTAAGCGCCGACCAGGAGGGAGACTGGCAAGCAGACAAGAAAGGTGTTCCGCCGGCTAAGGGAAGGTTTGCCGGAGGCATCCAGCTTTTTCTGGCGCAGCACATAGTAGGCCACGACGGGGAGTACGGGAAGGAGCATATAGCGGATCAGGTCTTCGCTGGAAAGGAGCGCAAGGAAAGAACCTGCGCCCGAACCTGCCAGAGAGCAGACGACGCAGGCTCCGGCCAGGCGGAGATCCATGTATCTGTAGAGCCGGGCAGCCGAGATGACCGTTCCCAGGGAAGAGGACAGTTTGTTGGTCGCGATAGCCATATGGGGTGGGATCCCGGCAAAAAGATAGGCGGGGAGGGAGATAAGCCCTCCGCCTCCTCCGATAGAATCTACAAAGCCCGCGAGAAATACCAGGGGGCATACAATCAAGAGCATATGTAAAGAGATATCCATGACAGCATCTTCTTTCCTGCAAAATATAAGGATCTAAACAGACCCCTGCTATTGTAGTGAAAGACAGCCTGCCTGTCAACAGAAATTCTTTGCAGGCATGGGAAAATGCTGATATAATAGCGGCAGATGGAAAAGCAGCGCTATGAGGCGGAGGCAGGGCAGGGAATCCGCGCATGGGCGCAGTCATAGAAAATAGAGCCATAGAAGATGGAGGAAGACTATGAAGTTTAAAGAAAGATACCTGGCGGGAGAACTCCCCTTTGAGGAAATCGACAGATATATTGAGGACTGGGGCAACAGTGACGAAACCTGCACGCTGCGGGAATACCTGGGGCTTGACGCGGAAGAAGAGGATGTCTGGATCTCAGAAAGCGACGAGGCCTTAAAGGAACTTTTGGACAGGCAGAAGAAGGGCCGCGTCTGACTGCTATGGTGAGGGTTTATCTTGCGGATATCGGGGAAGAACATCTAAAAAGCGCTTTGGAGAAAGGCGTCCTGGCCCATGCGCTCCAGTCGCAGGCCGCGCGCAGGCTGCTTTTGGAGGCGCTGGAAGGGGAATATCCAACGCTTGCGGGAAGCTTTCGGATAGAGAAGGACAGCCGGGGCAAGCCGTACCTCCCAGGACACGAAAAGATCCATATCAGTATAGCCCACAGTGGGAGGCTTGCTGCCTGCGCGATCGCGGACAGGGCTGTGGGAGTGGATGTGGAATTCCGCAGAGAAAGGCCGGGCTGTGCCCGGATCAGCCGCAGGCTCCACAAAAGGGAACAGGAATGGCTCTTAAGGCAGCCAAAAGAAGAACAGGAAAAGGCCTTTTATGATCTCTGGGTGCGCAAGGAAAGCTTTATGAAAGCGGCAGGAGAAGGGCTTAGGATGGGCCTGGATTCTTTTTGTACTGTGGACAGACTGGAAGGGGAAGACAGCTTGTATTCCGGCAGGCCCCTGGAGGTGTCCCAGGATTACAGTCCGGCAGCGTATTATATCCGGCAGTATGAGGCAGGGGACGGCAGTTACAGCCTGGCGGCCTGCTCGGAGGACGCGGTTTTTGAAAAAGAGGCCGTCTTTCTGGCGATAAGTGGGGCGGGAAGGTGAATTTTGATCTGGCTTTTTCCATGGCGGTCTGATAAAATGAGGGATAAGCGGAGGATGTACAAGATATGACGAAGAGACGGAAAAAGAAAAAGATGCCGGTGGCGCTGATTGTGGCGCTCTGCGTCTGCGTCGTGGCGCTGGGCGTCAGTATCTGGCAGCTGTCAGACATATTTCTGGAATATAAAGCCGGAGAAGAGGAGTACGAAGATCTGCAGCAGTATGTGATGGCAGAGATTCCGGAAGCTGAAGAGGAGGAAGCAGGGCCGCAGGACGGAGAAGAACCAGAGGAGGCACAGGATCCGGAGACGCAGGAAAGCGTGCGGCGGGTCGCGCTGGATGAGCTTCAGTCCCAGAACCCGGATACGGTGGGCTGGATCGAGATTCCTGGGACAGGGATCAGCTATCCCTTGATGCAGGCAGAGGATGACGTTTATTATCTGAACCACACATTCAGCGGCAAGGTGAACAGCGCGGGAAGCATTTTTGTGGAGGCCCAGAACAGCGGGGATTTTACGGATCTGCATACGATCATTTACGGTCATAACATGAAAAACGGCTCCATGTTCGCTGGATTGAAAAACTACAATTCTCCCTCCTACCTGGTGTCCCATCCAAACGTCTATGTGGATCTGGCGGACGGAACTCACTCCTATCAGATTTTCTCTGTCTATGAGGCGCCAGCCGACAGCGACAGCTACACGATAGGCTTCGTGCCTGACGAGCAGTATGAGACTTTTCTGCAGACGCTTAAAAGCAGATCTGCGTATGATACAGGCGTGTCGGTGACAAAAGAAGATACAATTATCACATTGTCTACCTGTACCAGCCATGGGGAGCACAGGTATCTGGTTCATGCCAGGAAAGTATATTGAAAGAAGGGGTGGCAGTGAGCGGCAAACAGGCGGCGGATGAGGAAAAAACAAAGATCCTGAAAGAATACGTGGAAGAAAGCGGTTCTATCGTCTTTTTCGGCGGGGCAGGAGTGTCCACAGAGAGCGGAATCCCTGATTTCCGCAGTACAGACGGACTTTACCATCAGGAATGGAAGTATCCGCCGGAGACGATCCTAAGCCACACTTTTTTTGTAAATCACACGGAGGAGTTTTTCCGCTTTTACAGGAAAAAGATGCTTTGCCTGGACGCCAGGCCGAACGATGCGCACAAGAAGCTGGCTGAACTGGAGGAGCGGGGAAAGCTGGCGGCTGTCGTGACGCAGAATATCGATGGGCTCCACCAGCAGGCAGGAAGCAGGCGCGTCTATGAGCTTCATGGTTCTGTACACAGGAACTACTGCCAGCGCTGCGGCGCCTTCTACGACGCAAGGCATATCCTCGAGTCGGAGGGGATTCCCCGGTGCAGCTGCGGCGGCGTCATCAAGCCGGACGTGGTGCTTTACGAGGAGGGGCTGGACGGGCAGGTTCTGCAAGGAGCGGTCAGAGCGATTTCCAGGGCGGATCTGCTGATTATCGGCGGCACTTCTCTGGCCGTCTATCCGGCGGCAGGCTTGATCGACTACTTTTCCGGCAGGCATCTTGTCCTGATAAACCGGGACGCGACGCCCAGGGACGGCCAGGCGGATCTGCTGATTCAGGGCAATATAGGAGAGGTGTTCCGTGGACTATAGAGTGGGAGATATTGTAAAACTGAAAAAACCGCACCCCTGCGGAAGCTCGGAATGGGAAATTCTGCGGGTAGGGGCTGATTTCCGCCTGAAATGCCTGGGCTGCGGCCACCAGGTGATGCTCGCGAGGCGGCTGGTGGAAAAAAATACAAAGGGGCTGAGAAGCCCGGAAGCTACATAGAAGGATGCGGCCTGCCGGAAGGGCAAAGGCAGACAGGAGGGAGATAAGATATGAGTACACAGGAAAAGCCAAAGGAGAACGCGGCAGAATATACGCCGCTGGAGATGCCGGATACCGTGCCGGGGGCAAATGCCACAGATTTTCCGGAGATCAATGAGTTTTTGAAAAATATGAAGCTGCGTGGCAGCATGTTTGGCTTCCAGAAGGAAGACGTATATGAAAAAATGCAGAAGATGAACAGCATGTACCAGTCCCGCTTCCAGCAGCTGCGGGATCAGCTGCGCGGCCAGCTAAAGCAGATCCGCCGGCAGCAGCAGGAAGAGCTGGCAGGCTTAAAAGAAGGCTTTGAGAAGGAACGCGGGGAGCTGAAGCTTTCCCTGGAGCAGAAGGACAAAGAGTATAAGGAACAGCTCCTGGCTCTTAAGCAGGCGCAGGCCGGGGCGGAAAGCCGTCTTGAGCAGGAACGGGCGGAACTGCAGGCTCGTTTTGAGCAGGAGAAAGAAGAGTGGGAAAGAAAGCTTGAGCAGGAGCGGAAGGACGCGCAGGCTCAGCTGGAAAAGGAGCAGAATGAAGCGGGAAGACGGCTGGGCGAGGAACTGGTGCGCGCCAGGGCCCAGATACGCCGTGAGCTGGAGGAGGAGCAGCAGGAGGAAGCAGCGCAGCGTGACAGAGAGCTGGCCATCATCAAGGAAGAGATGGACAGGCTGATAGAGCGCCTTCATATGCTTAAGAGCAAGATCAGCGAAGCCGCAGGCGTGGAACAGGCAGGATAACACAGATGAAGAAGACAAAAAAACAATCGGTAGAAGACATTCTGGAAGAAAAGATAGTAAAGGTTCAGCGCAGGCGGGAATGGAAACGCTTTCTCGTGGAATGCGTCGTAGTGATTGTGGCAGTCTATCTTATTTTCCATTTCTGCATTGGACTGGCTTTTGTCAGCGGCCATTCCATGGAGCCATCCCTGAAGGACGGGGAGCTGGTGGTGTTTTATCGGCTGGATTCCGCCTATCAGCCCGATGATATTGTGATAGTCCACCGGGAAGGGGACGCAGAGTATATAAAAAGAATTGTGGCAGAGCCAGGCGACGTGGTTGAGCTGTCGAAGGAAGGGGTTTTGTCAGTGAATGGACTGGAGGAAGACAGGCTGGCGGTTTCCGGGCAGACACTTCCGGAGGATGGAAGCATCGAATTCCCGTATACAGTGCCGGAGGGCAGTTACTTTGTGCTGGGCGATAACCGTGAGAATTCCTCGGATTCCAGAAGCTTTGGCGCGGTGAGTCAGGATGAGATCGTCGGACGCGTGTTCTTCCATCTGGGAATGACAACTTAGCAAATCAGAGTAAGATACAGGCGGAACTGCGGAAAGCTTTCCGCCTGAAGAGCGTTTTGGGGATGCCTTCCATGGTGGGAAGCTTATACGGATTTTTTGGAATCCGCCCTGAAATGAGGAGTGCCCCGGCACATCATCTCTGACGCGCCGAGGCTATTATGAAAAAATTTATCTATATGTGTAGTGAAAGCATTTTTCCTTTGTATCTGTGTTCCTTAAGATGTTTATAGTATAGCAATGGTTTATGAATAAAGTGTGAACAAACTATGAATTTATTGTGAAAACGCACAAAATAATGAGGTAAGAAAGGAAAAAATAGGGCAAATTATATAAAACAGGAGGACGAATATGGAGAAGGATGTGACAAGACCGGTGTATGTCATCGGCCACAAGAATCCGGATACGGATTCCATCTGCTCGGCGCTTGCCTATGCGTATCTGAAAAACCATCTGGAGGGGGGAGGCTATATCGCAGCCAGAGCGGGCCAGCTGAACCAGGAGACACAGTACGTCCTGAATTTCTTCCAGACAGAAGCGCCCGTCTATGTGGCAGATGTGATGACTCAGGTAAAGGATATCGAAATCCGAAAGACAGAAGGGGTGCGGGGCAGCCTGTCCCTGAAGCAGGCCTGGAACCTGATGCGCCGTCTGGGCGTGGTGACGCTTCCGATCACGAAGGACAGAAAGCTGGAGGGCCTGATCACCATCGGCGATATCACCACCTCCTACATGGATGTATATGACAGCAAGATTCTGGCTCAGGCCAATACCCAGTACAGCAATATTATCGATACGCTTGAGGGCAGGATTCTGGTCGGCTCCGCAGAGGATTACTATAATAAGGGCAAGGTGCTGATTGCCGCGGCAAACCCGGATCTTATGGAAGACTATATTGAGGAAGGCGATCTGGTGATTCTGGGCAACCGCTACGAATCCCAGCTTTGCGCCATCGAGATGAACGCGGGCTGCATCATCGTCTGCGAGGGCGCGAAGGTTTCCATGACCATCACCAAGCTTGCGCAGGAGCATGGCTGCGTGGTCATCAGCACGCCTCTCGATACTTTTACGGCTGCCAGGCTGATCAACCAGAGTATGCCCATCAAATATTTTATGAAGGCCGACAACCTGACGGTCTTCAATGTCAACGAGAAGACGGAGGATATCCGGGAAATCATGGGCCAGAAGCGCTACCGGGATTTCCCCATTGTGGATAAGGATGATAATTACGTAGGCATGATTTCCAGACGGAACCTGTTGAACCTGAAACGCAAACAAGTGATTATGGTGGATCACAATGAGGAGTCCCAGGCTGTGGACGGCATTGAGTACGCGGAGATCCTGGAGATCATTGACCACCACCGGCTGGGTTCCCTGGAAACCATGGCGCCCGTATTTTTCCGCAATCAGCCCCTTGGCTGTACGGCTACCATCATGTATCAGATGTACCAGGAAAAAGGAGTAGAGATTCCCAAAAAGATTGCGGGCCTTCTCTGCGCGGCCATTATCTCAGATACACTGATGTTCCGCTCCCCCACCTGCACAGCGGTGGATAAGGCAGCGGCGGAAGAGCTGGCCAGAATTGCCGAGGTGGACATTGAAGATCTGGCGATCGATATGTTCTCTGCCGGCAGCAACTTAAGCGCAAAGACTGCGGATGAGATTTTCTTCCAGGATTTCAAGAGATTCAATGTGGGCAATATAGAATTCGGCGTGGGCCAGATCAACTCCATGAATGCCATCGAGCTGGAGGAGATCCGGTCGAAGGTCGTGCCGTATATCTCCACGGCGCTGAAGGAAAGCGGGCTGAATATGATTTTCTTCATGCTCACGAATATCATCCGGGAATCCACAGAGCTGCTCTGCTGCGGGCAGAACGCGGACACTCTGGTAAAGGCTGCCTTCCGCCTGCCCGATGACAGCGACATCTACGAACTGAAGGGCCTCGTGTCCAGAAAGAAGCAGCTGATTCCCGCCCTGGCGGGCATGATTCAGCAGATGGAAGAGATAAGGTGAATTTCGCCGGAGGCGGAAGAGAGGACCCTCTGGAGGGTAAGATGAGAGAGAAGACACCAGAGAAAACATCAGAGAATGCGCCAGGAAAGCGGCAGCACTGGCGGGCGGGCAATATGCTCTATCCTCTGCCGGCAGTTATGGTAAGCTGCGCCAGGGAGGGCGGGAAACCCAATATTATCACAGTGGCCTGGGCCGGGACTATCTGTTCCGACCCTGCTATGGTATCTATTTCCGTACGTCCGGAGAGGTATTCCTATGATATTATCCGGGAGACGGGTGAATTCGTCATCAACCTGACGACGGAAGCCCTCACATACGCTGCCGACTACTGCGGCGTGCGCTCCGGGCGGGATGTGGACAAATTCCGGGAAATGGGACTTACGCCGGGAAAGGCGCAGCATTTAAAGCTGGCTCCGGTTATCCTGGAAAGCCCGGTGAATATCGAGTGCCGGGTGACAGAGGTGAAGGAGCTGGGGAGCCACCATATGTTTCTGGCCGAGGTCCTGGGCGTGAGTGTAGATACGTCTTACCTGAATGAAAAGGGGCGTTTTGAGCTGAATGAGACAGGGCTTATCGCCTATTCCCACGGGACATACCTGACGCTTGGAAGGCCCTGCGGGAGCTTTGGCTTCAGCGTAAGGAGGAAAAATGAAGGCAGAAAAGAAAAAGAACGTCGTGCTGATCGGGATGCCGGGCGCAGGAAAGAGTACCATCGGCGTGATTCTGGCCAAGGTGCTGGGAAAGGACTTCATCGACGCGGATCTGGCGATTCAAAAGGAAGAAGGCCGTCTGCTTCGAGAGATCATTGAGCAGGAAGGGCCGGACGGATTTCTGGCTGTGGAGGAACGGGTGAACGCGGGGCTTAAGCCGGATGCGGCCGTGATCGCCACCGGTGGAAGCGTGGTCTATGGAAAGCGCGCCATGGAACACCTGGGGCAGATCGGGGCAGTCGTCTATCTGAAGCTTTCTTATCCTGCGGTGGAATCCCGCCTGCGGGATATCCGCGGCAGGGGTGTGGTGCTGCGGGAGGGGCAGACGCTTAAGGCTCTCTATGAGGAAAGGACTGCGCTGTATGAGCGCTATGCGGATGCCACGGTGGAAGAAGACGGACTTGACGTGGAAGAAACCCTAGAAAAAACTTTACAAGCTCTGGAAATGCTGATAGAATAAGAAATGTTACAAAAGTATTACGCAATCAAAAAATCTTCCAGGGCAGTAAAAGCCTTGGAAATGAGAAACAAATGAGCAGGAAGAAATTATTTTTCAATAAAAGATCAAAACTGACCTTTGTGGAAGCTATGGTGCTCACCTGCGGCTGTATGCTGGTGGGTGTGCCCCTTCTGGGCAGCGGCTTCGGGGAGGGGAACAGCTACTACGAGGTGACGCTGGAGGGAAAGGTCGTCGGCTCCGTGCGCAATCCTGGCGTGGTGGAGAACGCCTTTCTGGAGGCGAGAGCCCGGATTTCCCGGGAGACCGAAGGACTGGTGCTGGCGGACGTGGAATATGAGCTCAAAAAGGTGCCGAAGATCTTCGGAAGCACGATGGATCCGGGGACGCTGACGGATGCTATCTACCAGGAGCTCCAGAATGTGGTGGCGACCGCGAAGAAAAAGGCCTATCAGCTGAAGATTAATGAATTTACAGTGACTCTGGGCGGCTACCAGGACGTGATGGACGTGCTGTACGCGGCCAAGAACCGGTACGATACAGAAAATGAGTTCCAGATCAGCATCGTGTCCGACGCGGAGCGGGAGCTGAACGTCTACACCGTAGACGTCTCCCGGCAGCAGACAGAAGAAACCATGGAGCAGGCGAAGCCCACAGGCATCGCGGCGGTTCCGGGAACCAGCGCGGGCATCGGCGATTTCGACGTGAGCTACGCGGTGGAGGACGTCATCACAGAGACGGTGACCCAGGAGGATGTGGAGAACGCCGGAAAGGAAGAGGACGATCTGACAGAGGTGACAGAGGACGGCCTGCGGGATGTGGATTTTGCTGAGAAGGTGGAGATCGCGGAGGCCTATGTCTCTGCGGATCAGATCACGCCCACCGACGAGGCTATCGAGATGGTGACCAAGGAGACGGCCAAGAATACCGTCTACGAGGTGCAGTCCGGAGACACCCTGTCCGTCATCGCGAACAGCAACGGGCTCTACGTGGCGGATGTGCTGGCATTGAACGAGGGGCTTTCCGAGAGCACAGTCCTTCACCCGGGCGACCAGATTATCATCACGGTGCCGGAACCGGAGCTTACGGTGACGACGGTGGAGGAAGCCACCTATGAAGAAGATTATTTCGCGGAAGTGCAGTATATAGATAACGACGAGTGGTACACGACGGATACCGTCGTGCGCCAGGAGCCGGTGGCGGGCCACCATGAGGTGACGGCTCTCATCACCAGTGAGAACGGCAAGGAGACGGGGCGGGAGATCATCGCGGAGACGGTCATGACAGAGCCAGTGCCCGAGATCATCGAGCGCGGCACCCAGACGCCGCCCACCTACATCAAGCCGCTGTCCGGCGGACGCTTCAGCTCCGGCTTCAAGTGGAGATGGGGCCGCCAGCACAAGGGCATAGACTGGGCGACTCCTGTGGGAACCTCGATCTTCGCCTCCTGCGGCGGCACTGTGACCCAGGCAGGCTGGTTCAGCAGCTACGGCAACTGCGTCACCATCCGCCATCCGGACGGCAATCAGACCCGCTACGCCCACCTAAGCCGCGTGCTGGTATCTGTGGGCGAAAGTGTGGAGCAGGGCGAGCGCATCGCCTTAAGCGGCAATACCGGGCGGAGCACTGGGCCTCATCTCCATTTCGAGATTATCGTGAACGGAAGCCAGGTGGATCCGCTGACGATGCTGGAATAGAAATGGACAGGGAACATCTCTTGAAACAGAATCAAGAAGGTGTTCCCTTGTTTTATCTGGCTTTACAGAGACTTTACGCAAACCTGCCCCAAATTTTGCACAGACAGACTGACAGAATTAACATACGATCCCTTATAATGATTTCAGACACAGAAATGTAACATGGTCTGAAAGAGGGGATAGCATGCAGGCGGGAAACGGTGTGGATCTGATGCTTCTGGTACAGGTATTCTGGGTGGCGGCATGTGTCGTGGGAATGGCTGTCTGCCTGATCCGAAGCAGCGGAAAAGAGGATAAAACAGGAAAATAGAATCAGAAAAGGATGAAAAGGGGAACCCTGCAAATCACCGATCCGGTGGTTCGCGGGGCTCCCCTTTTTTGGGTAGTGCGCCTGACGGCGCACGTTTCTTTTCGTATCTGCACAGTAGAAAAACCGGGGTCCGGCTTTTTTACACCACAGAAAATCCCTTATTCTTAATACAGATCTCCACTTCCGGAGCGTCCTCGCAGTGGAAGATCAGCACTGGCTTGCCAGAATCCCGGTTAAAGGAAAGATAGGTGTAGTCGATGTTGATATTGCTCTCGGTCAGCGCCTTCAGGAGCCGGTTCAGGTTGCCCACCTCGTCCTCCACCTCTACGCCGATGACGCTGGTCATGCGGCAGATATGGCCGGTGTCCTTCAGGAGATCCATGGCGCCCTCCGGATCAGAGACAATCATGCGGTGAATTCCGAACTCAGCTCCGTCGTTGGTGCAGGATCCCCAGATATTGATGCCCTTGTCAGCCAGCATCTGCGTGATGCCCTGGAGGGTTCCCTTTGTATTCTGTGTGCATATGGATACTTGTCTCAGCATGGCGATTCTCCTTTGTGTTAAACTGTAAGCTGCTATTCACAGCCGCCCCACCCACATGCAACCATAATACCACAGCCCTTTGTATTTTACAATGGCATTCAGAAGTGCTTTGTGCTATACTGCTGAATGACGAAGACCAAAAAGCATCTGGAGATTTATCATGGATGAATTAAAAAAACTGCTTGAAACATATATGGATGAAAACCTGGAACAGCTTATTTTGAGCAGCCCCCGGAAAGGGCTGGAGGAGAAGAAGATCCGGATCCGCCCGGTGCTCCTGAAGGGGCAGCTGAGATTCCAGGCAGAGATTTTCCGGGGAACCCAGGCCTTTCATGAAAACCTGGCAAAAGAAGAGGCGGTTGCCCGGATCCTGTGCTGGATGGAGACATCCTTCTGCCAGCTGCAGCTGGCTGCCCCGGAGGGAGCGGTGAACGCCCTGGTGAGCAAAAAGGGGCATATGACGGTGAAGGAGAAAAGAAAAGCCTCCGTGTCCGGAAAGGCTCCGGCCGGGGCCTGCGAAACCGGAGCCTGCAGTGTAAAGAAGACGAATCTGGAGCATAATAGAAAGAAGGCGTATCTTCTGGAGGAAGGTCATCCGGTTCCCTTCCTGGTGGATCTGGGCGTCATGACGCCGGAGGGGCGCGTGGTGCACGCCCGCTACGATAAGTTCCGCCAGATTAACCGGTTTCTGGAATTTATCGCGGATGTCATGCCGGCGCTGCCAAAGGATCGGGAGCTTACGCTCCTGGATTTCGGCTGCGGCAAATCCTATCTGACCTTTGCCATGTACTATTATCTGAGGGAGCGCTGTGGGCTTGATGTGCGGATTATCGGCCTTGACCTGAAAAAGGACGTGATCCGCCGCTGCGCGGAGCTGGCGCGCAGATACGGCTATGACAAGCTGACCTTCCTGGAGGGAGATATCGCCGGTTATGAAGGCTGCAGCCAGGTGGACATGGTGGTGACTCTCCATGCCTGTGATACAGCCACGGATTACGCCCTTTACAAAGCGGTGAAATGGGACGCCAGAGTGATCCTGTCTGTGCCATGCTGCCAGCATGAGCTGAACGGACAGATTCAAAATGAGACGCTGGCGCCCGTGCTGAAATATGGCCTTTTGAAGGAGCGGATGGCAGCTCTTCTGACAGACGGCCTGCGGGCGGAGCTTTTGGAGCAGCAGGGCTACGACACGCAGATCCTGGAATTTATCGACATGGAGCACACGCCGAAGAACATCCTGATCCGGGCGGTCAAGCGGCCGGAAGGGGCAAAAGGAGGCAAAGGAAGCAAAGGAAGCAGCGAAAGCGTTGGAAACGGAAAGGGAGCGGGAGTTCCAGGAGACTATGAAGGCTATGAACGCTGCGCGGAGGCTCTGCACGCGGATTTGACTCTCGCGAGGCTTCTGGCAGCTGGATCCGCCGTGACCCCGGCAGAAGCCCGGCAAAGAAGAAGGGAAGAGAAGGCGGGAAAAGAGGCGGCGGGAAAGGCATTCACAGGACAAAAAGGAGGAGAGAGCCGTTGAAAAAACTGGTTTTGAGAATTGTATCGATAGTGGCTGCCTTCCTTCTGGGCGTCCTGGGAATGGGCTATTACCTGATGGCCGGAAACACGGATTCCACAGCCCATATGGCTTCCGCCACGCTTCCGCTGATTTATCTGGAGCAGGGCGGGCGTTCGTTTAACCTCATGCACGGGTATACGAAGAGCATGGACGCCTCCAGCATCCGGGACGCGGTTCTGCCGCTTCCGGAGGACCGGGAGATATCCCTTCGGATCGAAAGCCCGGATACGGCTGTCCAGGACATTCACTATGAGGTCAGAAGCCTTGACATGGACCGCCTGATCGAAGACGGGGAACTGGAGTATACCCAGGACGGGGATACGATCCGCGCGGATTTCCAGCTGATGGATCTTCTGGAGGATGGGGGCGAATATCTGCTGGCGCTGCGTCTTTCCCTGGAGCAGGATCGGGAAGCCTATTACTATACGCATATCGCGAATGTGGGTGAGACGCATCTTGCCGAGTGCCTGGAGCTGGCGGACACGATACACAGCGCCCTGTTCGACAAGGACAATACGGTCAGCATCGCCCAGTATATGGAGACAGATCCTTCGGCAGACAACGATACGCTTGGATTTGTATCTATTCATTCCCGCTATAACCAGATGATCTGGGCCAATATGGAGGTGGAGCCGCCGGAGGGCGAAGTCCGCACCTATATCACAGAGATTGAGAATTCTATCGCATCGATCCGCCTGGAGTATGAGCTGGGCTATACGAATGATGAGGGAGAGGCTGAACATTATGAGGTAAGAGAAACATTCCGTATCCGCTATACGGAACAGAGGATGTACCTGCTGAACTATGAACGCAGAGTAGATCGCATTTTCGAGCCAGAATCAGCCGTGCTTTCCGAGAATTCTGTCACCCTGGGAATTCTGGATACTGAAGTGGAATACCGGAAAAACGCGGAGGAAAACATCGTCGGTTTCGTGCAGAACGGGCAGCTTTGGAGCTATGACGCGGCGCAGAATAAACTGTCGCTGGTGTTTGGCTTCCGGGAGGGGGACGATCTGCGGGGAAGCTTTGCCGAGCACGCGATCCGGATTTTAAATGTAGATGAGTCAGGCAGCATGAATTTCCTGGTATACGGGTATATGAACAGGGGAAGCCATGAAGGAGAGACGGGAATCGCGCTCTACACCTACGATGCCCTGGCCAACTCGGTGGAAGAGAGGCTTTTTATAGAAAGCAGCCGTTCCTTCGCGGCCCTGGAAGCGGAACTGGGCGGGATAGCTTATGTCAATAACACACAGCAGTTTTACCTGTACCTGGGCGGTTCCATTATCCGGGTGGATCTGAATACTCTGGAATATGAGACGCTCGATTCCGGCGTCAGCCCGGAAAGCTGCATGGTCTCTGCGGATGGGCGCCTGGCGGCCTGGCAGCAGGAGGATTCCCTGTATGAATCCGAAACCGTGTCCGTGATGAACCTGGAGACGGGAACGCGAAAAACGGTTTCTGCCCGGGAAGGCTTTTATATCCAGGCCCTTGGCTTTATGGGGACGGATTTCATCTATGGAGAAGCGGCTCAGGGCGATGTCTGGGAGGACATTGCAGGCAGCAGGATCTTCCCTATGGGCCGTGTGGTGATCCAGGATCAGCATGGGGAGCAGCTTCGCGCTTCGGATTATGAAGCTCTGGGCAAGTACGTAGTTTCGATTTCCATAGAAGACAACCGGATTTCTCTGGACTGCGTGCAGCGCTCGGCGGACGGAGGTTATGAGGAGGCCGCTCCGGAGACACTCACGAACTGGGAATTGGATATAGAGGAAAAAATTTCTCTGGAAACCAGGAATTCTGGAGATAAGAAACGGGAATATTATTTTGCGCTGGCAGAGGGCCATGGATCCGGGAAACTCCGCCAGCTTTCGCCAGAGCAGGTGCTATTCGAGGGCAGCAGAAAACTGGCGCTGGAGACGGAGGCGGCGGACGAACGGTATTATGCCTACAGCTTTGACGGCTCCTTCCTGGGCGCTTACGCGAAGGCGAACAAGGCCATTTTGGAAGCCTATGATGCCATGGGATGTGTGGTGGACAGCCGTCAGGACTATATCTGGAAACGGGGCGGGCGTAAGACCCGGGTGGAACTCTCCGGCATGGAGAATCCCCAGCAGAGCGCAGGTGAGCCAAGTCTGCAGGCGGCCTTGGAAATTCTTTTGGGCAGACAGAAGATCTACAGCGATGTGGAGGCATACCTGGCTCAGGGATATACACCCTATGAGATTCTTAAGGAGCAGTCGGGGGGACGCGTGCTCGATCTGTCAGGCTGTTCTGTGAGCATGATACAGTACTATGTCAGCCAGGGATACCCTGTGCTGGCGCTGCAGGGAGGCAGCGGCGCAGAACTGATCACAGGCTACGATCAGCAGAATATCATTGTGACTGATCCCCTGACAGGAGAGAGCAGCCGGCGCGGGTTAAATGACAGCACGCAGATGTATGAGGAGCTGGGCAACCTGTTCCTGGTCTGTCTTCCGGCAAAGGAAGCATAAAAATAGGAGGAGAGAAAAAGACATGGATGAGAGAGTAAAGATACTGGCGAAAAATCTGGTGAACTATTCCTGCAGGGTGAAAGCTGGCGATAAGGTATACATCAACTATACCGGAGCCGCTACGGAAGATCTGGCCCGGCAGCTGGTAAAAGAAGTGTACGCTGCAGGCGGACTTCCCTTTGCGCATTATATCAACCCAAGGGTGCAGAGAGAAATTCTCCTGAACTGCACAGAGGAACAGATAAAGCTGATGGCAGATCTGGCGGCGCAGGAGATGTCCCAGATGGACTGCTATATCGGTGTGCGCGGAAGCGACAACGTATCGGAGCTTTCCGATGTCCCGGCCGATAAAATGAATCTGTACGAGACGCTGTATTCCACGCCGGTACACCACGGCATCCGCGTGCCGAAGACACGCTGGGTGGTCTTGCGTTACCCGAACGCCTCCATGGCCCAGCTTTCCGGCACCAGCTCGGAGGCCTTCGAGGACTTCTATTTCCAGGTGTGCAATCTGGACTATTCCAAGATGAGCCGCGCCATGAAGGTCCTCGTGGAGCTGATGAACCGCACGGATAAGGTGCGGCTGACCGGGAGGGACACAGATCTCACCTTTTCCATCAAGGACATTCCGGCCATCGCCTGCGACGGCCAGCTGAACATTCCGGATGGGGAGGTCTATACGGCTCCGGTCCGCAACTCCATAAATGGCGTCATCGCCTACAATACGCCCTCCCTCTATCAGGGCTTTACCTTCGAGAATGTGCGCCTGGAATTTGAAAACGGGAAAATCGTGAAGGCCACGGCGAACAATACAGAGCGCCTGAACCAGATTCTCGACACGGACGAGGGCGCCCGCTATGTGGGAGAATTCGCTATCGGCGTAAATCCCTATATCCTGAAGCCCATGAAGGATATCCTGTTTGACGAGAAAATCATGGGATCCATCCACTTTACGCCAGGCAACTGCTATGACGACGCGTACAATGGCAACGCAAGCGCCATCCACTGGGATCTGGTCATGATCCAGAGAGAGGAGTACGGCGGAGGAGAGATTTATTTTGATGACCGCCTGATCCGGAAAAACGGCCGTTTCGTGCTGCCGGAGCTGGACTGCCTGAATCCGGAGAATCTGGTATAGGACAAGACAATATTAGCGGAAATGAAAGAGAGCGCCCCGGCCCTGAAAATTCATGGCCCTGGGGCGCTCTCCTGCTGTCCTGAGACGGCGTCACGCGGGCTTTAGTCCTCTTCAATCACCTGCAGCTCCAGGTAGTCGAACTCGATCTGATCGATGAAGCTGTCCTGGTAAAAACGCACCTTCGCGTGGCGCTGGAATTCCCGGATATTTGCGTCCAACCATACAGGCACGCTTAAGTCAAATTCCCGGCAGATCTGATCCAGCGCGTGAAAAATCTTATGGGTTCTCGTATCTTCTGTATCGTCGCAGACGACGGTATCCCGCAGCATACGGTTGTCCTTCCATTCCTTAGCCCAGAGACGGAACATCCTCTTTCCTCCAATCATACAGTGAAGCAATGCAGTAAAAGCAGTAAAATGCTGATTTTCAGTATAGAGGATTCCACGCTGTTTGTAAAGAGAACGGCCAGTTTCTTAAATCTTTATAAAATCACCGGAAAAGGAGGGATTTGGGCAGTCCTGCGCCTTGCCATTTCCAGATGGATTTGCTATAATGCCCCTCATATCTTTTGACAGGATGAGGAGGAGACATGAATCAGTTTTTGTATGAGCTTCTGTGGTTCTTTTTTACATACGCCTTCGCGGGCTGGGTCATCAGCACGGCTCTGGCCGCGGTCCGGGAGAAAAAATTTGTGGACGTGGGCTTCCTGTACGGGCCGCTCTGCCCGGCCTATGGTCTGGGCGGGGTGGTTTTCGCGCTCTTTCTGACAGAGCTTAAGGATCACCTGTTTTTCCTGTTCCTGGGCGGCGCGATCCTTTCCTTCCTGCTGACCGTGTTCACGGGGCTTATTCTGGAAGGAATTTTCCACCGGAAATGGTGGGACTATTCCAGGAAACGGTTCCAGTTCGGCGGTTATGTGAACCTGCCGTATTCCGTGGTCTGGGGCGGCCTGGCGGTCTTAAATATCTGCGTAGTCAACCCGTTTCTGCAGAAGGTCTTCGGCTTGATTCCGCGGGCGGCAGGCGAAATCGTGCTGCTTGTACTGCTGGCGCTGACGCTTCTTGATCTGGCGGGGACGCTGACCGGTATCCTGAAGGTGAGATCCCATGTAAAGAGGCAGTCGCTTCTCTATGAGGTGTCGGAAAATCTCCAGAGGACGGCCGATATGATGGGGCAGGGCCTGACGAAGCTGGTACTCCGCCGTATGGAGAGGGCCTATCCTGCCCTGAATGTGGGAGAGCTTCTGAAGGCCAGAAAGGAGCAGGAGCAGAAAAAGAAGGCGGCGAAGGAGGAGACGGCTGTCTTTGCGCCGGGCTGTTCCTTCTACAAGCTGGTGAGCCTGTTCTTCCTGGGAGCCTTCCTCGGAGACATCACGGAGACCATCTTCGTCTTCGCCACAGCCGGGAAGCTGATGAGCCGCAGCAGCGTGGTCTACGGCCCCTTCAGCATCGTCTGGGGCCTGGGCTGCGCCCTTCTGACGGCCCTGCTTTACCAGTACCGGAACCGCAGCGACAGCTTTATCTTCGTGTTCGGCACGGTGATGGGCGGAGCCTATGAGTATATCTGCAGCGTGTTTACGGAGCTTGCCTTCGGCACGGTGTTCTGGGATTACAGCAAGATTCCCTTTAACCTGGGCGGCAGAATCAATCTTCTGTACTGCTTTTTCTGGGGAATCGCGGCGGTGGTCTGGATGAAATACCTGTACCCGTTTATCTCAAGCTGGATCGAAAAAATTCCGAAAAAAATAGGGAAAAGACTCTCCTGGATCTTGATTATTCTGATGGTTTTCGATATCGGCCTGACGGCCCTGGCCCTGAACCGCTACACGGTGCGGCAGACAGGGGAAGGAATCCACACGGCGGCGGATGAATTCCTGGACGTGCATTTTCCGGATGAGCGCATCGAGCACCGCTTCCAGAACCTGAAGCTGGTGGACTGAAAATAGGCTGAAAATCTACAGAAAATCTGATGCTGGCCGACGAAAAAGTGCTTGATTTCCGGGGATTTCTATGGTAGACTTATAACCCGTGATATATTATATTAATTTCCTTGTTTCCCCCAAAAGTGGGGAAGCCAGAGACCAAAAGGAGGTAAAAACGCATGAACAAGTATGAATTAGCATTAGTTGTGAATGCAAAGGCAGAGGATGACGTCAGAACCGCTACCGTTGAGAAAGCAAAAGAGTATATCACTCGTTACGGCGGCGTTGTGACAGAGGTTGAGGATTGGGGCAAGAAGCGCCTTGCTTACGAGATTCAGCACATGAGAGAGGCATTCTACTACTTCATCCAGTTCGAGGCTGAGGCGACCTGCCCGGCAGAGGTAGAGAAGCACGTTCGTATTATGGAGAATGTCATCCGCTATCTGTGTGTTCGCAAAGACGCATAGACTTAAGGTTATTTAACCGGAAAGTGGAGGATTGTTGGTATGAATAAAGTCATTTTGATGGGACGTTTGACGAGAGATCCGGATGTACGCTA
>CALWBB010000029.1 GCA_944375885.1 uncultured Merdimonas sp. | reverse complement strand
AGTATCATAAAAAAGGTTCCCCTTTAAATTAAAGAAATAAATTACTTGTTCTTGTCATCCGAGGGTAATTATATCGAAAAAATGAAAAAAAGCAAGAAGATCCACTTAGAAATTTATTTGGAGGCGAGGCTTTCTACGATAACGCCGATGTGATAAAGCTGATTTTTATCAAGCTTTTTTAAATTTTCTCTTCTTTGTCAAATATTGCGACATATGGCTCAGATAGAATCAGATAATTCTTTGTGAAGAATTCCGCAAACTTGGTTGACAATATTTTCTTAAATCGCTTATAATAAAGACAGCTTTTAATCCACTGACTGAAGGGTGTGTGTAATGAGAGACGAGCGTAATTCGGAAGAAAGAGAAATCTCGAAGGCGGTCATTAAGCGGCTTCCGCGGTATTACCGATACTTAGGAGAGCTGATGGAGAGCGGAGTGGAACGGATCTCTTCGGGAGAGCTGAGCACCAGAATGAGCGTCACGGCGTCCCAGATTCGTCAGGATCTGAACAATTTCGGAGGCTTTGGCCAGCAGGGGTATGGCTATAATGTAAAATATCTGTATGATGAGATTGGCAAGATCCTGGGACTGGATAAGAAGCACAACATGATCATCGTAGGCGGTGGCAACCTGGGACAGGCGTTGGCCAACTATGTGGACTTTGAGAAGAGGGGCTTCTATATCAAAGGCATCTTTGATGTGAATCCGGTTTTGAAGGGATTGAGCGTCCGGGGGATCCAGATCCACATGCTGGAGGATTTGGAAAGCTTTATCCGGGATGAGAACATTCAGATCGCGGCGCTGACGCTGCCCAAGTCGAAGGCTGAGGAGATGACAGAGCTTCTGGTGAAGTATGGAATCAAGGCGATCTGGAATTTTGCCCATATCGATCTGCAGGTGCCGCCGGATGTACTGGTGGAGAACGTACATCTGTCCGAGAGCCTGATGCAGCTTTCCTACAATATAACCCGGTACGAAAAGGAGCATCCGCGCCCGGAGTGATGCTGCGTTTCTGATTTTAAGGGACTGCCGTGAACCATAGCCCCGGTTTATAATCCGAAGGGAGCTGCGGCAGTCTCTTTCTTTTTGTGTAAAACGGCATATACTATAGACAGGAGTTTGAAAATGAAGAAGTATCAGCGTGTGGCAGCCTGGATTGATCTGGACGCCATAGAGGAAAATTTTGAGGCCATGAGGGCCGGTCTTCCTGCCGGCACGAAGATGGCGGCGGTAGTGAAGGCGAACGGCTATGGACACGGCGCGGTTCCCATCGCCCAGCTGATGGAGCCTAAGGATTATATCTGGGGCTTTGCAGCGGCGACCATCGAGGAGGCGCTGGCCCTGCGAAGTTACGGGATCAGAAAGCCTGTGCTGGTGCTGGGCTATGTATTTCCGGACGCATACGAAAAGCTTGTGGCGCAGGAGATCCGTCCGACGGTTTTCCGCCTGGACATGGCGCGGGAGCTTTCCCGGGAGGCGGTCCGGCAGAAGAAGACGGTGCCGATCCATATTAAACTGGATACGGGGATGAGCCGCATCGGTTTTGCGGATACGGAGGAAAGCCTGAGAGATATCTGCGAGATTTGGAAGCTTCCCGGCCTTGCGCTGGAAGGCCTGTTCACCCATTTCGCGCGGGCAGATGAGGCGGATAAAAAGTACGCGCAGGGACAGTTTTCGCGTTTCTTAAGCTTCCGGGATGCCTGCGCCAGGGAGGGGATCGAGTTTCCTATCTGCCACTGCGCCAACAGCGCGGCGATCATTGATATGCCGCAGACCGGCCTTAATCTGGCCAGGGCGGGGATCGCGATGTATGGGCTGTACCCTTCTGAGGAGGTAAAGAAGGAACGTGTGGCGCTGCGGCCTGCCATGGAACTGAAAAGCCATATTGTGCATGTAAAGGAAGTGCCTGCGGGGACGCAGATAAGCTATGGGGGAAGGTATACGGCGCCGGATAAAAGGCGGATTGCCACGATACCGGTGGGCTACGGGGATGGGTATCCCAGAAGCCTTTCTGATAAAGGCTGCGTGCTGATAGCAGGAAAGCGCGCGCCGATCCGGGGCAGGGTCTGTATGGATCAATTTATGGTGGATGTGACGGAAATCCCAGAGGCAGAACCAGGAATGGAAGCCACGCTGTTTGGAAAAGACGGGGGCGCGGTGCTGCCTATGGATGAACTGGCAGGGCTGTCTGGACGCTTTCCGTATGAATTTGCCTGTGATATCTCCGGCAGGGTGCCCCGCGTCTATCTAAGGCACGGCCGGGCTGTGGAAATTGCGGAGGATGTCTGGGCCGCGCATCCTGTGGCTGCAGAGTAAGAATTCTGCTGTTTTGCGGGTGTGCCTGACAGAAGCGGCAGGCCTGTATATGGCTGCAGATTTTGGAAATACTTCAGATAGGGCTGGAACAGACAGCCTGAGGATTTTCAGGATCGGAGAGTGAAAGGCTTTGGTAATCAGGCGGGGAGATATCTATTACGCGGATCTTCGTCCGGTAGTAGGTTCTGAACAGGGCGGAATCCGCCCGGTGCTTGTGATACAAAATGATACGGGCAACAGGCACAGCCCGACAGTCATTGTGGCGGCCATTACATCAAAGATGAATAAGGCGAAGCTTCCCACCCATGTGGAGCTTTCTGCCCGTCAGTGTCAGATTGTAAAGGATTCCGTGATTCTTCTGGAACAGCTGCGCACCATTGACAAGCAGCGGCTGCGGGACAGAATCTGCCGCCTGGATCCGTGCATTTTGGCGCGGGTGGATGAGGCCCTGCGGGTGAGCCTGGAGCTGGGTACATAATGGGGCTTGCCTTTCAAAAAAAGTAGTGCTAGAATAGATAAGAAAGTCTGCCGGCAGAAGTGCGCGCAGGGCGCGTGCCATGCGGGGCAGAGGAGAAAAGTACGAGAAGAATAGGAGTGTTTTTATGTCAGGACATTCAAAGTTTGCGAACATAAAGCATAAAAAAGAGAAGAACGACGCGGCAAAAGGAAAGATTTTTACGATCATCGGACGTGAGATCGCTGTAGCGGTAAAGGAAGGCGGCCCGGATCCGAATAATAACAGCAGGCTGCGCGATGTGATCGCCAAGGCCAAGGCCAACAATATGCCGAATGATACCATTGAGCGCGGCATCAAGAAGGCTGCCGGCAACGCGAACGCTGTCAACTATGAGTATGTATCCTATGAAGGCTATGGGCCAAACGGAATCGCGATCATTGTGGACGCCCTGACGGACAACAAAAACCGCACTGCGGCCAACGTAAGAAGCGCGTTTACAAAGGGCAACGGCTCTGTGGGAACCCAGGGCTGCGTATCTTATATGTTTGACAGGAAGGGGCAGATTATCGTAGATCGGGAAGAATGCGATATGGATCCGGACGATCTGATGATGCTGGCCCTGGACGCGGGAGCGGAGGATTTTTCCGAGGAAGAGGACAGCTTTGAAATTCTGACAGATCCGGATTCTCTGGGCGGGGTGCGCCAGGCCCTGGAAGAGCGGGGAATTCCCATGGCTCAGGCAGAGGTCACCATGATTCCCCAGACTTATGTGACGCTGACGGATGAGGACGCGGTCAAAAGCCTGCAAAGGACGCTGGATCTCCTGGATGAGGATGACGACGTCCAGAATGTGTACCACAACTGGGACGAATAGGAGGCAGGCGTATGGAGAAGATGGATATCGTGACCTATGGAGAGACCTACAACCGCGCTATGCAGGGAATTGAGGACATGCTGCTCCGGGAAGGCAATCCTTTAAGTTCCTTTAAGAAAAACGTATATCCGGAAGCGTTCCAGGCATACCTGCGCCGCCATATGGAGACGCTGAACGCCATCGATGCCATCTACCAGCAGGAGGAGCAGCCGCAGCTTTGGGCTGAGAAGCTGGCGGAGCATCTCATCGAGGCTGTGACGGCAGAGCTTGACGCGATTCCCAAAAAGGGGAAGAAGAGCGAGCAGCAGCTGAACTATAATATGCTGCTGGCAGTCTTCGTATTTCCGGCCTTTTTGGAGACAAGGGCCGCCAGCGCGGAACCAGTGACAGATGTGATCATGAAAAAGTGGAACAAAGCTTTCCGAACCTCTGTGGGCAAGGCGGATTACGCGAAGATCGAGAGCGGATTCCACAAGAAACTTTGCTATATTACCACGGCGGTCTGCGAGAGCCAGGGCAAGGCGGACGACTGCTATGAACTGAAGCTTCTGCGCTCCTACCGCGACAGCTATCTTCTCTCTTCCGGGGACGGACAGGCCCTGGTGAAGGAGTATTATAATATCGCCCCGACGATCGTAAACCGGATTAACCGGCAGGAAAATCCCGCAGAAATCTATGAGAAGATCTGGGACTGCTGGCTTTCGGGCTGTGTGCGCCTGATCGAGGAGGGAGAGAAGGAAGCCTGCCGTGAGAGATATATGGAGATGGTTTACGAGCTGAAAGAGAGGTACATGTCATGAGACAGGATACAATCTGTGTACAGGGCGGCTGGAAGCCGGGCAACGGCGAGGCCAGAGTGCTCCCGATTTACCAGAGCACGACTTTTAAATATGACACGTCAGAACAGATGGGAAAGCTGTTTGACCTGGAGGAGAACGGATATTTTTACACCCGTCTCCAGAATCCCACCAATGACTGTGTGGCGGCGAAGATCGCCGAGCTGGAGGGCGGCGTGGCAGCCATGCTGACATCCTCCGGGCAGGCGGCGAATTTCTATTCGGTCGTAAATCTGTGCGAGGCGGGCGATCACATTGTCTGCTCTGCCAAGGTGTACGGAGGCACCTTCAACCTGTACGCCGCGACCCTTAAGAAGATGGGAATCGACTGCACCTTTGTGGATCCGGACGCTTCGGAGGAAGAGATTGAGAAGGCCTTCCGCCCGAATACCAAAGCGGTCGTGGGCGAGACTATCGCGAATCCCGCCCTGGTGGTGCTGGATATTGAGAAATTCGCAAGGCTGGCTCACAGGCATGAGTGTCCGCTGATCGTGGACAATACCTTCGCGACCCCGATTAACTGCCGGCCCTTTGAGTGGGGCGCGGATATCGTGACCCATTCCACCACCAAGTATATGGACGGCCATGCCATGGCGGTGGGCGGCTGCATCGTGGACAGCGGCAATTTTGACTGGGACGCCCATAAGGAGAAATTTCCGGGGCTGACTACGCCGGATCCGACTTACCACGGCATTGTCTATACGGAGCGCTTTGGCAAGCTTGCCTATATCACGAAGGCGACCTCTCAGCTGATGCGGGATCTGGGAAGCATCCAGGCTCCCATGAACGCCTTCCTGCTGAACGTAGGCCTTGAGACGCTGCCGCTGCGGGTGGAGAAGCACTGCAGCAACGCGAAGGCTGTGGCGGAGTTCCTGCACGCCCATGAGAAGGTGGAGTTCGTGAATTTCGCGGGGCTAAAAGGGGATCCCTACTATGAGCTGGCGCAAAAATATATGCCAAATGGCACCTGCGGCGTAATTTCCTTTGGCCTCAAGGGCGGAAGGGAAGCGGCAGTCCGTTTTATGGACAGCCTGAGACTGGCAGCTATCGTAACCCACGTGGCGGATGCACGCACCTGCGTTCTTCACCCGGCCAGCCATACGCATCGGCAGATGACAGACGAACAGCTTCTGGAGGCGGGTGTGACGCCGGGCATGATCCGTCTGTCTGTGGGAATCGAGAACCCCCAGGATATCATCGAGGATCTGGAGCAGGCGCTGCGTCAGGCGTAAAAGACGCGGCCAAAGAGACATGTTGGCATGCCGGGCTTCCATGAGGCCATGTATAGAAACCCTGGTCTTTTCACATACTGAAGAAAAACTGTGTGGAAAGGCCAGGGTATTATTATGGAAAACAGCAAAAAAGGATTTCCGGTATCTTCAGTATACGCGGGGCAATATCAGGAAAATACAAAAGCAGGGGGGGACGCTCCAGGGGAGACGGGGAACCAGGAGCAAAAAGAGCAGGACCGCCAGGTGGAGGACTACGGACAGCTTACGCTGGATGACGGGGAAATCCGCGTCCATCTTTTGAATATTATCGGTGAGATCGAGGGACATGAATGTCTTCCTTCCAATTCCAAGACGACCAAATATGAGCATGTGATCCCCCAGCTTGCCGCCCTGGAAGACAGCCGCAGCATCCAGGGCCTCCTGGTGCTGATCAATACGGTGGGCGGCGACGTGGAATCGGGTCTTGCGATTGCGGAGATGATCGCTTCTTTAAGCAAGCCGACGGTTTCCCTGGTTCTGGGCGGAAGCCATTCTATCGGTGTGCCTCTGGCCGTATCCACGGATTATTCCCTGATTGTTCCTACCGGCACGATGATGATCCATCCGGTCCGCATGAACGGCCTGATCATAGGAGTCGCCCAGACCTTCGACTATTTTCAGAAGATTCAGGATCGTATCTGCGGGTTCATCACCTCGCACAGCCGTATTTCTGATGAGAGGCTGATGAAGCTGATGCTGGAGACCGGGGAGCTGACCAAGGATGTGGGCTCTGTACTGGTGGGAAAGCAGGCGGTGGAGGAAGGGCTGATTGACGGGATCGGGGGCATCCATGAGGCTTTTGCGAAGCTGCGGGAGCTGATCCGGGAAGAAGGCAGCCACAGGAAGGAACAAAGCGGCCGGTAAGGGAAAAACCCCGGCCCGGAAGCCTTAGAACACAGGTTCTTGTAAAAATGGGCAAAAAATGCTATAATATTTAAGCTTACCCTGCATGGGCGGGGCGCGTATCCCCTTATCCATTCAGGGGATGAGGATGGACAAAGAAATTGTGCGGCGGGGAGGACGAGAAAATGGCATCTGGCACATCCGGCAGGCGCCGGACGACGACAAGGAAGAAGACAGCAGCTGCCTCAAGACACACGGCTGCAAAAAGAAAAGAAGAAAACGCGTTTATACGCGATGAAATTAAAGTACTCCTTCTTTTTGGGGTATCGGTACTGCTGCTTTTGAGTACTTTCGGGATTGGCGGCGCGGCGGGCGGCGCGGTGAGCGGCGTATTGTTCGGATTGTTTGGAACCTTTGCCTACGTGCTGCCTGCGGGCATGTTTTTTGTGGCCGCGTTTTCGATCTCGAACAGGGATAATACCATTGCGGCGGTAAAGGGCGGAGCCATGATTGCGGCTGGCTTTCTTTTCTGCGCTTTTTTCCAGCTGTTTTGGGGAGAGCAGGGAGGGGAGCAGACCGCGGCGGCCTTTTACGCCTTTTCTTCCGAGCACAAGGCAGGAGGCGGATTTTTCGGCGGGATGATCTGCAAAGTGCTTAAGGGGGCTTTTGGGACAGTGGGAGCCTTTATTATCCTTCTGGTGCTTCTGATTATCTGCGCGGTAATTATTACGGAGCGCTCTTTTATTGGCGGAGTCAAAAAGGGAAGCCGCAAGGTCTATGACACAGCCCGCGAGGATGCCAGGCGGCACCGCATCAAAGCGGAGGAGCGCAGGGCTGCAAGGCAGAAGGCCATGCAGGAACGGGAAGCCATGGAGCGTGAAAAGGCAGCGGAACGGGAAAGGCTTCTGGAACGGGAGCGGGCTTCGGAACCAGAAAAAGACCTGCGGAGCGAGGAATGCGTAAAGGCGGATTCTCTGCCGGAAAAAAAACAGGCAGAGGACGCCAGGGAACCTAAAGGCCCCAGATTAAGACATCGCGTCCAGGGGGTTGCCCTGGAGGAAACCATGATAAAGAAGGATTCCGGTACAGACGAGATGCGGGAGATCACCCTGGAAGACAGTGATGGGCCGGAACTTCAGGATCTGGATGAGATGTTCCGGATCCGTGTCCACAGGGAAGCGGAAAGCCCGGAGGAAAACAGCCGCCAGGAAGAGGATTCCCAGAGAGAGAACTTCCAGAGAGAGAACTTCCAGAAAGAGGATTTCCAGGAAGGAGATTTCCGGGAAAAAGGATTTCCAAAAGAGCCGGAAGAAGCAAAAGAGACGGCTTGGGAGGGAGAGTTCCAGGAGAAACCGGAAGGAAAAAACTTTGGGGAAGAATTTCGGGAAGAGCCGCCGGCGGCGCGAAAGCAGGCGCAGGATTTCCGGGAGCAGTCCGGGAGCCTGGAAAAAGCATCCGCCGCGCCGCCTCATTTTCCCAGGAAAAGGGTTTACATATATCCGCCTCTGCGGCTTCTCAACCAGGTAAAACATAAGGAAAACAAGGATGCGGACCGTATCCTTCATGAAACTGCCATGCATCTGCAGCAGATTCTCAGGGATTTTGGCGTAGGTGTGACAGTGACGGATGTAAGCCAGGGCCCGGCGGTGACACGCTATGAACTGCAGCCGGATCAGGGCGTGAAGGTCAGCCGGATTGTATCCCTGTCAGATGATATCAAGCTGAATCTTGCGGTCTCGGATGTCCGAATTGAAGCGCCGATTCCCGGAAAGGCAGCGGTGGGCATCGAAGTGCCGAATGCGGAAAACGCCGTCGTTCCTTTCCGGGAACTGGTGGCTTCCCAGGAATTTAAAGGCCATAAATCACGGCTGGCCTTTGCGGTGGGAAAGGATATCGCTGGAAAGATCGTGGTGACTGACATTGCGAAGATGCCCCATCTTCTGATCGCGGGAGCGACCGGATCTGGAAAGTCCGTGTGCATCAACACGCTGATCATGAGCCTTCTTTATAAAGCGTCCCCGGATGAGGTAAAGCTTATCATGATTGACCCTAAGGTGGTGGAGCTGAGCGTATACAATGGAATCCCCCACCTTCTGATTCCGGTAGTGACCGATCCCAAAAAGGCGGCGGGCGCCTTAAACTGGGCGGTTGCGGAGATGACGCGCCGCTACAAGCTTTTTGCCGATCACAATGTACGGAACCTCCAGGGCTATAATGAAAAGATTGCCGGCATGGAGAAAGGCGCGGAAGGGACGGCTGCCGAAAAGCTGGCCCAGATTGTCATCGTGGTAGACGAGCTGGCAGATTTGATGATGGTGGCTCCCGGAGAGGTGGAGGATGCCATCTGCAGGCTGGCTCAGCTGGCCCGGGCTGCAGGGATTCATCTGGTGATCGCGACACAGAGGCCTTCTGTCAATGTCATCACAGGCCTTATCAAGGCGAATATGCCTTCCAGGATTGCCTTTGCCGTGTCATCCGGCGTGGATTCCCGGACGATTCTTGACATGAATGGGGCGGAAAAGCTTCTGGGCAAGGGAGACATGCTGTTTTATCCCTACGGTTATCCCAAGCCGGTCCGCGTACAGGGGGCCTTTGTCTCAGATGAAGAGGTGGGCGCGGTGGCAGAGTTCCTGAAGGAAAATAACAGCGGGGCAGACTACAGCGCCGAGGTGGAAGAACACATCAGCTCTATGCAGGCGGAATCTCCAGTCAGCCAGGCAAAAAGCGAAGGCCCTGAGAGAGACGCGTTGTTTGCGGAGGCTGGAAAATTCATTATAGAGAAGGATAAAGCGTCTATCGGCATGCTCCAGCGCTGGTTTAAGGTGGGCTTTAACCGGGCCGCACGGATTATGGATCAGCTGGCGGAGGCAGGAGTCGTCGGCGAAGAGGCCGGGACAAAGCCAAGGGAGATTCTTATGACGATGGAAGAGTTTGAACAGTATCTGGAAGAATATGTGTAAGAACGTTAGAATGCAGAAGAGGGAATCCGTATGAAGTGTCCAAACTGCGGCGGAGAATTGAAGGCAGGGCAGCTGTACTGTGAAAACTGCGGGCAGGAGATCCAGATTGTCCCGGACTATGATCCGCTGGATGAGCTGCTGATCGGGCAGGGAGAATTGGCGGAAGCCAGGGATCAGAGCCTGGCGCGCAGGGAATCCGGCGACAGTGCCAAAAAGCCGGAACATCCAGGAAGCCAGGAGCGGCAGAAGAAGCGAACGGGGCAGGAGAAGCCAGAAAAAAAACAGATCGCGTTTCCGCTAAAATGGGGTCTGCTTTTTGGAGGGCTTTTGGCCTGTTTTGCGGCTTTCTTCTTCAGCTACAGGCTGACCGCGCGTGAAAACAGCTACTCCTGGCAGCTAAAGCAGGGAAAGGAACTGGTGGAAGAGGAAGAATATGAGGCGGCGATCCCTTATCTGAAAAGAGCGGATGATCTTCAGGGGGAGATGGAGGGAACGGATATCGGCCCTCTGGTATATCTGGCATATGCTTATGCCCATACAGGAGCGGACGAACTGGCTGCAGACTGCATGGAGGAAGCCATTGACCGGGAAGATGCGGTGAGAAGCGGCAACTACCAGCTTCCGGAGCTTTATCTGGAGTATATGGAGATTTTGAACCTGACCGGGCAGACGGAGCGGATTGAAGAAGTGATAGAAGCCTGCGCTTATCCCGAGATCCGGGAACAGCTTCTGCCGTACCGGGTGGAAAAGCCCTCCTGCGATGTGCCGGAGGGAACCTACAGCTATTATCTCCGCCTGGAGCTGAGCGCGGAATACGGAAGCATTTACTATACGCTGGACGGGACTACTCCCACAGCGGAGAGTACGCGTTATGAAAAGCCCATAGAGCTGCGCGACGAAGGGGAGACACTGTTGAGCGCGGTAGCAGTGAATAAAAAAGGAATGACCAGCGAACCGCTTGTACTGGTCTACCGGCTGGAATTCCAGGATGATCCTTATTAAACATGTCCTTGTCAATCTAGGAGAGCTATGATATCCATGATATCAATTATATGAAAAGCTGGGAGGAGAAAAAATGGTAAAGCATCTTGTCATGTGGAATTTCCGAGAGGATTTTCCGGAGGAAAAAAAGGAACTGATGGCGAAGGAGGCGGACGCGAGGCTGAAGGCGCTGGTGGGACAGGTTCCAGGGCTTGTCTTTGCGGAGATGAAGCTGAACCGCCTGCCGGGCAGCAGCAGGGAGCTTCTGCTGATTTCTGACCTGGAGACAGCGGAAGATCTGGAGGGCTACCAGGTACACCCGCTTCATGTGGCTGTGGCAAATGAGGTCATCAAGCCGGCCGCCTGCGACCGGGTCTGCTTTGACTACGAATATTGATTTGTTATTTACAGCAGATTTCTATAAAATCCTTCGTTAACTGGTTGAAATCCGGCCGGGATTGGATTATTATATTAAAGATGAGCAGTCGTCTGTGAGAGGCGGCTGTGTGGCGGGGAGGAGCCCGCTTAAGACTATACTCCAGGAGGAAGCTTATGTTCAAGATTGTAAAGGCAGAGCAGCTCTCTGCAAGTGTTTACATGAAGGTCGTCGAGGCTCCCAGAGTGGCGAAAGCCTGCGAGCCGGGACAGTTTATTATCGTAAGGCTGGACGAGACAGCGGAGCGCATTCCGCTGACCATCTGCGATTACGACCGGGAGGCGGGAACGGTGACGATCGTGTTCCAGCCCATCGGCGTGTCTACCACGAAGCTGGTAGATCTGAAGGAAGGAGACTATATCCTTGATTTTGTGGGACCGCTTGGAAAGCCGTCCGAGCTGGTGACGGATGATTTTGAAGAGGTCAAGAAGAAAAAAGTGGTTTTCATCGCCGGCGGCGTGGGAACGGCTCCCGTATATCCCCAGGCGAAATGGCTGCATGACCACGGCGTAGAGTGCGACATCATCGTCGGCGCCCGTACCAAAGACCTGCTGATCCTGGAGGAAGAGCTCAAAAGCGTAGGAAATCTGTACCTGTGTACGGATGACGGCAGCTACGGCTTCCACGGCGTGGGTACCGCCATGCTGGAGAAGCTGGTGAGCGAGGGCCATCAGTATGACCTCTGCGTAGCCATCGGCCCGATGATTATGATGAAATTCGCCTGCCTGACCACAGAGAAGCTTGGCATTCCCTGCGTGGTCAGCATGAACCCGATCATGGTGGACGGAACCGGTATGTGCGGAGCCTGCCGCGTGCTGGTGGGCGGCGAAGTGAAGTTTGCCTGCGTGGACGGACCGGAGTTCGACGGCCATAAGGTGGATTTCGACCAGGCGATGAAGCGTGCGGCCATGTACAAGACCGAGGAGGGCCGCAGATTCCTGGCATACAAGGAAGGAAAGACGCATCACGGCGGATGCGGACATTGCGGAGGTGACAAATAATGGCTGACGTATTAAAGAAAGTACCGGTAAGAGAGCAGGATCCGAAGGTCCGCGCGACGAACTTTGACGAGGTCTGCTTGGGATATGATAAAGACGAGGCGGTGGAAGAGGCTGGACGCTGCCTGGACTGCAAGAAAGCAAAATGTATGGAAGGCTGCCCGGTGCAGATCCATATTCCTGATTTTATCAAGGCGGTAAAGGAAGGCGATTTCGCGAAGGCTTATGGGGTCATCAGCGAGTCCTCCTCCCTTCCGGCTATCTGCGGACGTGTATGTCCCCAGGAGAGCCAGTGCGAGGGACGCTGCATCCGCGGCATCAAGGGCGAGCCGGTTTCCATCGGAAAGCTGGAGCGCTTCGTGGCTGACTGGGCGAGAGAGCAGGGCATCAAGCCTGCGGCTCCTGCGGAGAAGAACGGCAAGAAGGTAGCCGTCATCGGTTCCGGCCCCGCAGGACTGACCTGTGCCGGCGATCTGGCGAAGCTGGGCTATGACGTGACCATCTTCGAGGCTTTGCACAAGGCAGGCGGCGTGCTGGTATACGGCATTCCGGAGTTCCGTCTTCCCAAGGACGGCGTCGTGCTTCCCGAGGTGGAGAATGTGAAATCCCTGGGCGTGAAGATTGAGACTGACGTGATCGTAGGAAAGTCCGTCACCATCGACGAGCTGATGGAGGAGGAAGGCTTTGACGCCGTATTCATCGGTTCCGGCGCGGGACTTCCGAAGTTCATGGGAATCCCGGGCGAGACCGCCTGCGGCGTATTCTCTGCCAACGAGTATCTGACCAGAAATAACCTGATGAAGTCCTTTGATGAAAATTACGATACCCCGATCGCGAAGGGCCACAAGGTGGCAGTCGTCGGCGGCGGAAACGTGGCCATGGACGCAGCCCGTACAGCCCTCCGCTTTGGCGCTGAGGTACATATCGTATACCGCCGTTCCGAGGAAGAGCTTCCTGCCCGTGTGGAGGAGGTTCACCACGCGAAGGAGGAAGGCATCATCTTCGACCTTCTGACCAATCCGGTGGAGATCCTGGTAGGCGAGGACGGCTGGGTGAACGGCATCCGCTGCATCCGCATGGAGCTGGGTGAGCCGGACGCTTCCGGAAGAAGACGCCCCGTAGAGGTGCCGGGATCCGAGTTTGACATGGAAGTGGATATGGTTATCATGTCTCTGGGAACCTCTCCGAACCCGCTGATCTCTTCTACCACCAAGGGACTGGAGGTAGACCGCAGAAAGTGCATCGTGGCGACCGAGGATGTGGGAGCGACCTCCAAGCCGGGCGTATTCGCCGGCGGAGACGCTGTGACCGGAGCGGCCACCGTTATCCTGGCCATGGGTGCAGGCAAGGATGCCGCCAGAGGTATCCATGAGTATCTGAGCCAGAAATAGCGCTGGTGTACCAAGGACGTATTGCTCCTTGTATACGGACGTTAATATACGACGAAAGAAATTGTGATAAAGTGTGATAAAGGAGCGCTGCAGGAAGATTTGTGGTGCTCCTTTCGCGCTTTTCATGGGAAAAGGCCCGAAAGGAGAGACACAGACGGATGAAGCTTACCATACTGGGAACCGGGAACGCGCAGGTGACGGAGTGTTACAATACCTGCTATGTGCTGAGCAGCGGGGAAGGACCGCTTCTGGTGGACGGAGGCGGGGGCAGCATGATTTTAAGCCGGCTGAAGCAGGCAGGCATCGATGCGGACAGCATTCATCACATTATCGTGACCCATAAGCATATTGACCACCTGCTTGGAATCATCTGGATGCTGCGCGTCATCTGCCAGGATATGAACCGTGGAAACTACGAGGGCGAGGCATATATCTACGCCCACAAGGAGCTCTCAGACATGATACAGACACTGGCGGAAATGCTGCTGAACAAAAAAGAGATCAGGCAGATTGGAAAACGGGTTCATCTGGTGACGGTGAAGGATGGAGAAAAGAAAACCATCCTGGGCCATGTGTATACCTTTTTTGATATCGGCTCCACGAAGGCAAAGCAGTACGGCTACATGCTGGATCTGGGAGACGGACGCCGCCTCACCTGCTGCGGCGACGAGCCCTACAATGAGCGGGAGGAGAGCTACGCGAAGGGCAGCGACTGGCTGCTCCACGAGGCCTTCTGCCTGGACAGTCAGGCAGACATTTTCCATCCCTACGAGAAGCATCACTCTACCGTGAAGGACGCCTGCGAGCTTGCAAAAAAGCTGGGCGTAAAAAATCTGCTTCTGTACCATACGGAGGATAAGAATATCGCCCGCCGCCAGGAGCTGTATCGGGCGGAGGGAGAAAAGTATTTCCACGGAAACCTCTGGATTCCGGAAGATATGGACGTGATTGAGCTGTAGCAGAGCAGACAAAAAGAATGGGCCGCAGCAAAGGAGCAGCATGAAGATCACCTGTGTTACCGTAGGAAAAATCAAAGAAAAATATCTGACCGAGGCCATCCGGGAGTATGAAAAGCGTCTGAGCCGTTACTGTAAACTGGAGATCGTGGAGCTGGCAGACGAAAAGACGCCGGAGGGGGCCAGTCCGGCGGAAGAAGACGCCATCCGGGAGCGGGAGGGCGGCCGGATTCTGAAAGCCATCCGGGACGACGCCTATGTGATCGCCCTGGCCATCGAGGGAAAGATGCTGGATTCTGTGGAGCTTTCCCAGAAAATCGAGGCTCTGGGCACAGGGGGCGTAAGCCACATCGCCTTCGTCATCGGCGGTTCCCTGGGCCTTTCCCCAGCCGTCCTGAAGCGGGCGGACTATGCGCTGAGCTTTTCCAGAATGACCTTCCCCCATCAGCTGATGCGGGTGATTCTGCTGGAGCAGATCTATCGGAGCTTCCGGATCATGAAGCATGAGCCGTATCACAAGTAAGCGCGGCTTTTGAGGAGAGTGTTTATGACAAATTATATTTTGCCTATGCTCTATTTTGTTTTTGCAGGTGTATTGGGGAGTTTATCAGTTGTGTTAAAGAAAAAGCATACCTCATTCCCAGATTTTAGAGTAGGATATCACAATAAAAAAATTATGGAAAATAAAGAAAAGTGGGATTATGCAAATAATACTGCGGGGAATTTGTGTGCTTTATTTGCGGCTGGAAGTATTTTCGTTTCTGCAATTTTGTGTTTGCTTAAAGCAAAGATAAGCACAACAATAATTATATTTTTGATATATAGTATCGCTACAATATTAGTTATTTTGATTTTGCCAGTAGAGTTATCAAAAAAGAAAAGAAGGAATAGCATAAGGGAGTAAAGTATATGCTTTTATATCATAGCAGTAATGTTGTGGTTCAGAAGCCGCAAATATTGGAAAACGGTTTTTATAAAGACTTTGGCTATGGATTTAAATTTGAAGGGAGTTATTCTCTATGACAAACAAATTTTTTCCGGAAGAGCAGATAAGGGAGAATGATCTTTATTTTCTCTGCTATATGATAGAGCGTGTGGCAAGAAAATTGCATCAAAGAAATAAATATATAGTTAATTCCATACAAAAAGATGAATGGGAGCGTCTGATCAGCCTTGCGAATGTACTGCACTGCGAAAATCCTTTAAAAATTGAAGCTGAATGGATTGAGGAATATAGTCTGGAAAAAGGAGAGTTTGATATAACAGAGGTTGATCCGGATCTGGTGAATGAAATTCCATCAGAAACTCAGATGGGTAAGGTATATACAAGGCTGATCCTGTCAACATTGCAGCCAGGGGAAGATTATATTGACGGGATGATCCGGGTGTATAATGATGAAATATGTGACATGATTGATAATTACAACAGCAGTGCATATTATGAACCCTCTTATGTGATTACAAGAGCTTATAATAATGGAGGCTTTTAAAAAAGCATATATATGCGAAGGAATAACTTAATTCCTGGAATGGAAGCCAGAAGCTCCCTTACAAAAAGAGCCGTCTGCGGGACATACTAATTCCGCGGCCGGTTTTTTGCTTTTTTGAAGGCTTTTAAACGGGCCGCGCTCAGGCAACCTATAAGAAGGGAGTGTTGGCTTACTATGACAGAAAGAGAACATCTGGCCATGGCCTCCGTCCCGGCGCAAAGCTGGGGGGAGCTTTACGATCCAAAGCAGGCTCTGAAGACGGGAACCATATTTAAAGATTTGAACCTGCCCTTTTTCGCGGCGGAGGATCTGGCGATTCCGGTGGTGCCCGCCGGGGAAGCCGGGAAGGATCCGAAGCAGAGGGAGCGGGAGGAGCTGCTTGGGAAAATCCAGGAGGTCAGCTTTTACCTGGATGATCTGAGGCTTTATCTGGACACCCACCCGGAGGAGTCGGAAGGCCTTTCGGAGCTTAAGAAGGCCCTGAAACAGAGAAAACAGCTTTTGAAGGAATTCGCGGTTTCTTTTTATCCGCTGACCTTTGACTGCCTGGCGGGAATCTATGAGGAGGAGCCGGAGCGCCAGTGCTTTTGCTGGGAAAAGGGACCGGCCCCCTGGGAAGGAGCGTGCGTCTGATGTGGATCTATGAAAAACGGCTTCAGTATCCGGTAAAAATTACGAAAACCTGCCCCAAGACGGCCCAGCTCATCATCAGCCAGTACGGCGGCCCCGACGGTGAGCTCTCGGCGTCCATGCGCTATCTGTCCCAGCGGTACACCATGCCGGTGAAGGCGGTCGGCGGCCTCCTTACGGACATCGGCACCGAGGAGCTTTCTCATATGGAAATCATCTGCTCCATGGTCTACCAGCTCACCAAAAACCTGACTGTGGAGGAGGCGAAGGCCGGAGGCTTCGACGCCTACTATATCGACCACACGGCGGGCATCTGGCCCCAGGCGGCCTCTGCCATGCCCTTTACGGCAAAAGAGTTCCAGTCCAAGGGAGACGCAGTCACGGATCTGACGGAGGATCTGGCTGCGGAACAAAAAGCCCGGACGGTGTACGACAACCTGCTGCGCATGATTCCGGATCCCGAGATCCGGGAGCCTTTAAAATTCCTGCGGGCCAGGGAGATCGTACACTTCCAGAGATTCGGAGAAGCCCTGGAGAAGACGAAGGAAACGCTGGACAGGAAGAATTTCTATTATTTCAATCCGGAGTTTGACAAGCAGATGGTTACGGCTCCTGCAGCCGCAGAAGCGGGCGAAAAATAACTGGCAATCTATTGAAACGGTGGAAATTTTCTGATAAAATATCCGCGAAAGGAGCGGATGCTTTATGGAATTTACCGAAGTAATCAAAGAACGCTATTCCTGCAAGAAATTTGATGGAAGAGCCGTAGAAAAGGACCAGCTGGAGGCCATTCTCCAGGCGGGGCGGCTGGCTCCGACGGCCAAAAACCTGCAGGAGCAGAGGGTGTATGTGGTGCAGTCAGAGGAGGGGCTTGCGAAAATTGACAGAATTACTCCCTGCCGCTACAACGCGGGCACCGTGCTGCTGGTGGCCTTTGACAGGGAGAACGTGTTCGTCTATCCGGGCGGGAAGCGTGATTCCGGCATCGAGGACGCCGCGATCGTAGCGACCCACATGCTGCTGGCGGCGAAAAACGCCGGGGTGGAAAGCTGCTGGCTCAACAAATTTGATCCGGAGGAAGCGGCAAGGGAGTTCGGCCTTCCGGAAAACGAGGAGGTTCTGATGCTGATGGATCTGGGCTATCCGGCGGAGGGAGCGGCTCCATTGCCTCCGCACAGCAGCCGCAAGGAGCTTTCCGAGACGGTTCAGTATCTCTGATTTTGAAACGATAGCAGCTCCGGAAGGGACTCCTGGGCGGCCGCCGTGCAGCGCTGCGAAAGAGCTGCAGGAGAGCTGCTATCGTTTCATATGGTGTCTCATATGGTTTTCCTCGTAATCCTTCAGTGACGCGGCTGCCTGAGGGGCCATGGGAATCAGCACGAGCATGTTGAAGATGGTCATGAGGCCGATGCCGATGTCGCCCAGATCCCAGACCGCCTGGTAGGCGGCCAGTCCGCCCACAAAGAGCATGGCCAGGGCCAGAAGTTTGTACAGCGTCTGGGAGAGCCAGCTGTCGCCGAAGAGATAGGCGACGTTCGGGCGGGCGTAGAACAGGATGCCGATGAAGGTGGAGAAGCAAAAGAGCCAGAGAATGACGGCGATGAAGACGACGCCGAATTCTCCGATGTGGTACTGCATGGCAGCCTGCAAAAGATCCATGCCTTCGAGGCCATGGGTGAGGGACTCCGGCGTCAGCAGCATGATAAAGGCGGTACAGCTGCAGATCAGCAGAGTATCGATGAAGACGCCTAAGGCCTGCAGGAGGCCTTCCTTGGCCGGATGGCTGATGTCGGCAGCGGCAGCCGCGCAGGGCGCGGAGCCGCTGCCGGCTTCGTTTGAGAAGAGGCCGCGCTTGGCGCCGTTCATGATGACGGCGCCGATGCCTCCGGCCACAGCCTGTCGGAAGCCGAAGGCTTCCAGGAAAATCCGCTCCAGGACGGCCGGGAGAAGGCCGATATTGCGGATAATGATAAAGAGCGTAAGGGCAAAATACAATCCGGCCATGACGGGCACCATGATGTCGAGAACGCGGACCGTGGCGTTTTTTCGCAGGACGATGACGGCGGCCAGAATGGTCAGGCAGACCGTCGTCCAGATGGGCGGAATGTGAAAGGCGTTTTCAAAGGCTGACGAGACGGAATTTCCGATGACCTGGCTGATGCCGCACCAGCACAGCAGGCCGGAGAGAGCGAAGAGGACCGCGAACACGCAGCGCCTGCCGGAGCGCCCCGCATTCTCCAGTTTTCGTTTCTCAAAAAAAGCATGAATATAATAAGCAGGACCTCCGCGGTAGCCGCCGTACAGGGGGTCCTTTTCTTTGTAGAGCTGCGCCAGGACAGCCTCCACGAAGGCCGTGGAGGAGCCGATGAGGGCGATAAGCCACATCCAGAACACCGCGCCTGCCCCGCCGGCGGAGATGGCCGCCACGACGCCGATGAGGTTTCCCATGCCCACCCGGGTGGCGGTGGAGACGATCAGGGCCTGTACGCCAGAGATGGCGTCCTTGTCCGCGCCCCGTTTATCCTCCAGCGTGACCCGGATCATTTCCGGGAAAAGGCGGAAAGGGAGGCCCCTCGTCCGTATGGTCAGATAGATTCCCGCCGGAATCAGGATGAGAACCAGCAGGGAAAGCCCCAGCGTGCTGCCGCCGGGCAGAGGGATTTTAATCAGATCCCCCCAGAGCAGATGATAAAAAAACGAAATGATATTCATGATGGAAAGCCCCCTTTTTCGCTTGTAACTCCTGGTTCTTTAGTATATAGTAAAACCATACATCTGTAAAATTGATAATCAGGATATGGAGCATTCAAAATATGAATGCTGATGGAGAAAAGAACATGGATCTGAAGAATCTGATGACCTTTATTCATGTGGCGGAGCTGAACAGCTTTACCAGGGCCGGGCAGAAGCTGGGTTTTTCCCAGTCTACGGTATCCTTTCAGATCCGGCAGCTGGAAAAGGAGCTTGGGACGCAGCTCTTTGAGCGGATCAACCACACGGTGGTTCTGACGGAAAAGGGGAGAGAGGTACTGAATTACGCCCACCAGGTCAGCAGGCTTACCCAGGAGCTGGACAGCAGCCTGAAAAGCCAGGAAGGAATATCCGGGACGATCCGCCTTGCCATGGCAGATTCTCTCTGCGACAGTCTGCTGAAGGAGGGCTTTGAAGAATTTCGGAAAAACTGCCCGGGAATTTCCCTGAAGATTTTTGCCGCGGGAACGGAAGAGATGTTCCGCCTGCTGAACCAGAATGAGGTGGACGCTGTGCTGACCCTGGACAATCACATTTTCCAGGCAGAGTATGTGATTGCCCGGGAGGAAAGGACGGGCGTGCATTTCGTGGCGGCCAGCCAGAACCCCTTATGCGGCCGGGAGGCCGTCACGGTGGAGGAGCTGGCCCGGCAGCCCTTTATCCTGACGGAGAAGGGGATGAGCTACCGCAGGCTGATGGATGAGAAATTCGCGGAGCTCTCGCTGGAGATAAGGCCCGTGCTGGAGATCGGGAGCGCAGGCCTTATCTGCTCCCTGGTGGAGCAGGGAGCAGGCGTCTCCTTCCTTCCGGATTATGTGACGGAAGAAAGGGTCCGGAATGGACGTCTTTCCTATCTCCCGGTAAAAAATTTTCAGATCGAGATCTGGAAGCAGCTTTTGTACCACCGGGATAAGTGGGTGACGCCTCAGCTGGACTGCGTGCTCTCGTACCTGGGCAGACGGGAATTCCGCTGAAAGCGCAGCAGCACGATGGCGGCCAGAATTCCTGTCAGCAGGGAATTTCCCCCGAAGTTCAGCCAGATTCCCGTAAGGCCCAGGGGCCAGAGAACCAGAATCAGGATGACCGGGAAAAGCAGGGCGAAGGAGAGGGAAATGAGGGCCGCGCCTGTGGCATTGCCCACCGCCAGCATATAGCTCTGAACCGCGAAGGAAAACCAGCGGATCAGATAGGTCAGGGCAAAAAGCTGCAGGGCGCCCACTGCCATCGCATAGTAAGCGGAGGCCGTCTCCCCGATAAAGATCACTGCCAGCTGCCCGGGGAAGAGGAAGAGGACGGCCGCGGAGGCAAGGGAGACCACGGCGCTGGCGGTAAAGCAGCAGCGTTCAATGGCCGCCACCCGCTTCCGGTCGCCTGCGCCCCAGTTGAAGCTGACGGCAGGCTGCAGGGAATCGCACATGCCATAGAGCAGAGGCTGGATGAAGCCTTCGGCGTACATGAGGATTCCGTAGACGGAGACGGCTGTAGAGCCGCCCACCCGCAGCAGAATTGTGTTCAGCAGGATGGAAGTGACGCGGCCCGCGATATTATTCAGAAAGTTCGGGCTTCCGCAGGCAATGATCTGGCGGATCATGGCGGCGGAGAACCGGGGCTTTCTAAATTTCAGCTGCAGCCTCCCGCCTGTGAACCGGGAAAGGGCAGCCAGCGCGCTGGCCGCCATGCCCAGGCAGGTGGCCAGGGCAGCGCCCCAGATGCCGAAGCGGAAATAATAGAGGAAGATAAATTCCAGGCCCGCGATCAGGGCGGACATACAGATGTTCAGGAACATGCTGAAACGGATCTTCCCGCAGATCCGCAGATAATTGTCCATGGCGAAGACGATGGTCGTCACAGGCGAGCAGAGGGCGTAGACCCGCATATAGCTTACGGCGTCAGAGAGGAGCCTGCCCTCCGCTCCCAGAAGGCGCATGAGGAAGGGAGCCGCCGCATAGAGGACGGCGCCGATGGCCGCGCCCGCCGCCACGATCATCAGGCAGGCGCAGGAAAAAATATTATTGGCCTCTTCGTCTTTTTTCTTGCCCAGGTTCATGGCGATGGGCACCGAGGCTCCCACGCCGATGAGATCGGCCAGGGAAAAATTGATGATGACAAAGGGCATGGCCAGATTGAGCGCGGCAAAGGGCGTCTCCCCGAGTATTTGTCCTACCATCATGCCGTCCAGGAGCTGGTAGAGGGCAGAGGCCAGCATACTGACGGCTCCGGGAAAGGATGCGATGAAAAACAGCTTTACAGGGGGCGTCTTGGCAAATAATGTCTTGGATTCCATAGGTCTTAGCTCCTTACTGTCGAATTTCTGAATTTCTGTCTGATTTTTTGAATCCCTTTCAGTTTTTTAATCGTTACATTTTGTCCGCGGCCGGAGGCGGCGTCAGCTGGCAGTGCGCAAATTCCTGCTGAAGCTTTTGGGAAAAGTCCTCCAGGGCCGCGATAAATTCCGGAGAAAACTCTTCCAGCGTACGCTCCATGGCGGCGTCTTCCGCAGCAAACAGGGGCTTTAGGACGGAGCGGGCGTAGGCGCGTCCTTCCTCCGTCAGAAAAATCATTTTTTCCCGGGAGTGTTCCTCTCTGGCAAGGGAAAGAAGCCCCTTTTCCATGGCCTCCCGGACAATGGTGTTCAGGGTGGTTTTGGGAATCAGGTATTCCTCGCAGATCTGCTTTTGCGAGTGGGGCTGTCCGTCTGCCAGCGCGTAGAAGAGCGAGAGGGTATTGTCTTTGAGCCCGAGGGTCCGGGCGCACTGGTAATAGAGGCCGTCGATGATATTGGTACAGGCCCAGAGCCTGTTGATATAAGCGCGTTTCTGTTCCAATGATATGCCGTCCTTTCTGTGTGGTGCGTAAACTTGTGAAGCCGGAAAAGATAAATTCGAATTCGTACTAAAACTATTCTGAAAAGGATTATAATCCGAATTCGGATTAAAGTCAAGAATCATTCTGGAAAGACTTACCTGTGATCTTCTGTGATAAAGCCCGTCTTTCCCCCTTGCCAAGCCCAGCCAGTTTCTGCTAAAATATCCGCAGAGTGGGGAGAAACATGTCTGTGTAAAAGAGACTGGAATATAGAAGAAAAAGGCAGGAAGTGAAGGA
>CALWBB010000028.1 GCA_944375885.1 uncultured Merdimonas sp. | reverse complement strand
AGTGTGTGCAGCGCAAACTTTCCGTAATTATTTACGATGGTGTGGCCTGCGTTGGCTCCGCCCTGAAACCGGACGATGATATCGGACTCCTGGGCGAGCATGTCTGTGATCTTGCCTTTTCCCTCGTCTCCCCAGTTCGCTCCTACGATTGCTTTTACCATAACCTGTTATCCCTCCATTGGCTTTCCGGCGCGGCAGCCGCGCAAAAGTGCGAAACCTTACGCCTGCGTACAGGCATACGGCCGCCCGCGCTGTGTAAATTCACTCAAACGCCTTTAGTATACATGCTTTTCCCGCAAAAGTAAATCCATTTTATGCTTATTTCTTATCCTTATTTCTTCGCTTTTCCAAGATAGGCGGCCTTGACGTCTTCGTTTTCCAGAAGCTCGGCGCCCGTACCGGTAAGCGTAATGCGGCCTGTCTCCATGACGTAGCCAAGGTCAGCCGCCTTCAGGGCCATATTCGCGTTCTGCTCCACCAGAAGGATGGTCACGCCCTGCTGGTTGATCTCCCGGATGATGTCGAACACGCCCTGCACAATCAGAGGCGCCAGGCCCAGGGAGGGCTCGTCCATCATAATCAGGGAAGGTTTGGACATCAGCGCCCGTCCGATAGCCAGCATCTGCTGTTCGCCGCCGGACAGGGTCCCGGCCAGCTGCCAGGAGCGCTCCTTCAGCCTTGGGAACAGGTCATGAACCCATTTTAAGTCTTCCTCCAGGGAATCTTTCCTCATGTACGCCCCGATTTTCAGGTTCTCCAGAACCGTCATATCCGGGAACACCCGCCGCCCTTCGGGAACCAGCGTGATCCCCTTTGCCACAATCTGATCCGTGGGCAGGCCGGAAAGCTCCTGCCCCTCAAACTGGACGCTTCCGCTCTCCGGCCTCACCAGGCCCACGATAGAGCGCAAAGTCGAGCTCTTTCCCGCTCCGTTTGCCCCGATCAGCGTCACGACCTGGCCCTTGGGGACGCAGAAGCTGATATCCTTCACGGCCTTGATCCCGCCGTAGGATACGTTCAAATCTTTGATCTCAAGAATATTCTCACTCATCCTGCGCACCTCCCAGATATGCTTCGATAACACGCGGGTTACTGCGGATCTCCTCTGAATTTCCCTCAGCGATGGATTTTCCGAAATCCAGCACATAGATGCGGTCTGAGATCTCCATAACCAGATCCATGTGATGCTCGATCATAAAAATCGTAAGGCCGAACTCATCCCGGATGCGTCCGATAAACTCCGTCAGCTCCAGCGTCTCCTGGGGATTCATGCCGGCCGCCGGCTCATCCAGAAGAAGCAGCTCCGGCTGGGTAGCCAGGGCCCTTGCGATCTCCAGATGCCTCTGCTTTCCGTAGGGAAGGGAGGTGGCCAGCTCGTCACGCACATCCGTCAGATCCACGATCTTCAGAAGCTCCTCCGCCTCCTCCCGCATTCTGGCTTCCTCCTTCGCGTTCAGACGGAAGGTGGCCGTAAACACATTGCTGGTACGCCGAAGGTGTTTCGCGATCAGGATATTTTCAAATACCGTCTGGCTCTTAAAAAGGCGGATATTCTGGAAGGTACGGGCGATGCCCAGAGCCGTGATTTTGTCCGGTGTGGGCGCAAGCGCCTTATGCCCTGTGTACATCACCGGGTTCTCTCCCCGGTAAAGCTTCTTCATCTTACCCTGGGGATGGTTCTCTATGATCTTCTTCCCTTTATAATACACAGCTCCATTGGTAGGGGCGTACACGCCCGTGATCACATTGAAGGCTGTGGTCTTGCCCGCCCCGTTGGGGCCGATCAGGGAGATGATCTCCCCTTTGTTCACTTCCAAGTTCAGATTGTCCACAGCGATGACTCCGCCAAACTGCATGGTTACGTTTTCGACTTTTAAGACATTTTCCTTACTCATGGGAGGAGCCTCCTTCTACAGCCTGTTTTTTCTTAAAACGTTTCTGAAAAAACCTCCGGACGCCTTCGACGGAAAATTCCCGGTCGCCCATCAGCCCTTTCCGGTAGAAAAGGACGATGGCCATGATCATCAGGGAAAATACAACCTTGCGGAATCCAGGACGCATGAAGCTCAGATGGAAGTCCCCGATATAGAGGTTTGAATTGTCCAAAAACCGCAGCCACCACTCCGAGCAGGCGATAAAGAGGAAGGAGCCAATGCAGCTTCCCGTGACAGATCCGATGCCGCCGATGACTACGATCAGCAGGATCTCATAGGTCATGGCCGACTTGAACATGGAAGCCTGGATCGTCGTCTGGTACATAGCTAAGAGGCCTCCGGAAATTCCCGCAAAGAAGGAGCTGATTACGAAGGCCAGCTGCTTGTGATGCGCCAGGTTGATGCCCATGGCCTCCGCCGCGATCTCATCGTCGCGGATAGCCTTAAAGGCCCGCCCGTAGGTGGAATTAATCAGCAGCACAATCAGGCCGATACAGATGCCCGCCACGATGAAGGGGTAGAGCACCGACTGGAAGGTCGGGAAATTCCGAAGCAGGTTGGAGCCGTTCGTCAAAGGCCCCAGCTTGTCCCACTGGAAGACTGCCCGGATGATCTCCGCAAAGCCCAGGGTGGCAATCGCCAGGTAATCGCTCTTTAAGCGCAGAACCGGAAGGCCGATCAGGAAGGCGAACACTGCCGCCACGATGCCGCCCGCGATCAAAGCCAGGGGCACCGGGATCGAAAACTGGATGATCCCGCCGTCAAAATACTGATATACACTGTCCCTGGATTCTACCGGGATCGTCAAAATCGCGTAGGTATAAGCGCCAAGCAGCATAAAGCCTGCCTGGCCCAAAGAAAAGAGGCCTGTAAAACCGTTCAGGAGGTTCATGGATACCGCCACCAGCGCGTAGATGGCGCCTTTTTTCAGTACCATAAAAAGCATGGAGCTGGAGGGAATGATCTGCTCCAAGATAAACAGGAGGAGAAGAAGCGCGGCAATCAGGCCCACATTCAAAATGGTTTTCGTCTGTTTTTTCATATCTTGGCGCCTCCTTATACCTTGTCAACCGCTTTCTCACCGAAAAGGCCCGTGGGCTTCGCGATGAGAATCACAATCAGGAGGGCAAAGGTGAACGCGTCGGAAAAGGTCGTCCAGCCCACGCCCTTAATGATATTTTCACAGATACCGATGATAAACGCGCCGATGACAGCTCCCGGTATGGAGCCGATCCCGCCGAACACCGCCGCCACAAATGCTTTCAGGCCCGGCATGGCGCCCGCCGTCGGCGTCACGCCTGTATAATTCGTAAAATACAGCATACTGCCGACAGCCGCCAGGAAGCTTCCTATGATAAAGGTCATGCTGATGACAGAATTAATCTTGATTCCCATCAGCTGGGAAGTCTCAAAATCCCGGGAAGCCGCCCGCATGGCCATGCCGACCTTGGTGTACTTCACCAAAAGCCCCAGGACAATTACCAGGATAATCGTCAGGACCGGCGTCACAAGAGTCACCCGCTTTGTCGTAGCGCCAAGAATCGTCACCGTATCGCTGAGCCATGGAATCGCCGGATACTGCTGGGAAAGCCCGCCCGTGATGTACAGGGCCAGGTTCTGCAGCAGATACGACACGCCGATAGCCGAAATCATAACCGACATGCGGGGCGCGCTCCGAAGGGGCTTATAGGCCGCCCTCTCCACCAGAAAGCCCAGGGCCACCGTAGCCACAACCACCAGAAGCATGGCCAGGGGCATGGGCATCGCCGTCACCGCGTACACCATAATCAGTCCCGCCACCATAAAAATATCGCCGTGGGCAAAATTAATCAGCCGCAGGATTCCATATACCATCGTATATCCGATGGCAATCAGCGCGTACTGCCCGCCCACTGAGATACCTGCCATCAGATAGGGCAGGTTTTTTGTTATCCATTCCATAAACAACCTCCAAAGACATGTATATGGCGGGAGTCCTTCTGGCCCCCGCCATAAAATTCAATATTGCTGATGTCAGCTGTCCAAACGCGCCTTACTCTGCGACTGTCTGCTCCGCCACGAAATCCCATGCGCCTGTCTCTGTGTTCGCATGTTTGATGTAGGCCGCGTTACGTTTTGCATCTCCGATCTCGTCAAACGAAATGTCCCCGCTCACGCCTGTGTAGGTCACATCCCAGAGCGCCTCGTTCACTGCCGCCGGGTCGGTGGAGCCTGCCGCCTTCAAAGCCTCCAGGGCCACATAGTAAGCGTCATAACCCATCACGGTCAGTCCGGAAACGGTATCGTCGCCGCCGTTGTTCGCCTTGGCAGTCGCGTCGCTATTAATCCATTCCTTGATGCCCTCGTCAAATTTCGGATTTCCGCCTTCCTGGTAGAAGGTGGATACATAGATGTCTACGTCCTTGCCTTCCGCCGCGTTCAGAATGACGTTGGAATCCCAGGTGTCGCCTGCCAGGAGCGGGATATTCAGTCCCTGGGAAGCAGCCTGCTCAATCAAAAGGGCCGCCACCTCTGTGGAGGACGGCGCGAAGAATACCTCAGCGCCTTCATTTTTGGCGGAAGTGATATAAGAAGTGAAATCGCTGTTGCCTTCCTGGAAGGTCTCCTCGATCACCTCTCCGCCCAGTGCCTCGAAAGCCTCTGTAAAGTAGTGGCCAAGTCCTGTGGAGTAGTCATCCCCCAGCTTTGTCAGCACATACGCCTTGGTCGCCATGAAGCTTTCATTCGCGAAATTCGCAAGTACGGTTCCCTGGAAGGGATCCAGGAAACAGATACGGAAATAGTGGGTATTTCCTTCTGTAATCTGCGGGTTCGTACAGGTCACGCCGATCACCGGGATGCCTGCCTCCTTAAAAGTATCGGATCCGGCAATAGACACACCGGAGCCATAGGAACCAAGGGCAACCGACACGCCCGCGCTTACCAGGGTAGCCGCAGCGGACGGAGCCTTGTCATTGGAAGATTCATTGTCCACGATCTCCAGCTGGACATTGTATTCCTTTCCGCCAATCTCTACGGTCGGAGTCACATAATTTGCATACTGGATACCCAGCGTCTCCTGCTTGCCGCCTGCGCCATTGTCCCCGGATGCCGGTTCAAATACGCCGATCTTAACCACATCGCCGTCCGCAGACGCTGTGCTGTCTGTGGAAGCTTCCGGTTTCTTCTCACAGCCTGCCAGCAGTGTGCCAAGCATCGCAGCCACCAGAAGAACTGATAATACCCGCTTCTTCATAATAATTCCCTCCTGTAATCGCGCCTCCTGCCTGCTCTGTATATGTACGTATATCAAAGACATTTGTGCGCTCTATTAATACGCGGTTTAGTATAACACTTTTATCCGGAGATTTCAAGCGGGAAATATTTTTTGTCGGAAATCCGTCTGCGCACAACGGCCGCCTGCCGGGCTTATCGTATAAAAAATGCCCCGCGCCATCAGGCACAGGGCATTTTTTGCTCTTCTTTCAACTGCCGCTTTCCCGGACAGGGCTTTTATGCTTCAGGCTACAGGGCGATCTTCCCGCTCTCCTTGCCATTGATCACATAATAAGCAGCCATATCCTCAGGTTTTACATAAAGATCCAGGCTCTTGATGGATGATGCGCGATGTCCCAGCGCCACCCAGTTCTCCGTCACTTTCGCAACCAGATCAGCTGTCAGGATCTCATTTCCTGCAAACTGCACATATATATTCTGCGTCATAGCAGGCTTCTCTGTCTTGGCTGTCTTCTTCACAGCAGTCTTCTTCGCGGGCTCTTTCTTCGCGGTTTCCTTTTTTGCAGCTTCCTTCTTAGCGGGCTCTGCTTTCACAGCCGTCTCCGCCTTCATCTCTGCCTTCGTCTCTGCGGGTTTCTCTACAGGTTTCTCAGCCTTTGCAGGCGCTTCTGTCTTTACCGGATCGCTTGCCGCTGCGGTCTCTGCTGCCTTTTTCGTGGTCGCTGTTGCTTTCTTAGCAGTCATAATAATCCTCCTCAAATTCGCACCCAGATATCCTCTTCTCCGGGGACAGCGGCAGAGAACAACTAACAGGTTCTCTGAAGCTGTGCAGTACAATGATTCTTTTTGACAGGCCTATTATAGTGCATTTTCCCTTTTAATGCAAGAATGTTCTTGTTTTTTATGGGATACAGCTGCCTTTTAGCCGCAGTTTATACCGCCTCTGCCCACATGCGCGTTATGACAGATGCTTCTCAAATTTCCCTTCAATCCCCACATTTTCCTTGCTCACCAGGAAGGCTGCCGGGTCTACCTGCCGCAGCTTATGCTTCAGGGCTGACAGTTCATGCTTGGATATGACGGTAAAGATAATATTCGTATCCTGATTGGTATATCCTCCCTTGGCTTCCCAATAGGTCACTCCGCGCACCAGATCCGTCAGGATATAGGCCATCACCCTCTGAGGATCTTCCTTGGTGAAGATAAAGACCTCCGTGCTGATGTTCTGGGTGTGGGTCTTATCAAGGGCCAGAGAGCTGGCCGCGCTGTAAATGATGCAGTAAATCACAACCTTGATGTCGAAAAGCAGGGCGCACGCCAGATAGATGCAGATGTTTATGGAAAGGTTCAGCCGTCCCACGCTGAAGGACTGGTGGCGCTTCGTAATGAACATACCCAGAATATCCGCGCCGCCGCTGCTTCCTCCTCCCCGCAGAGAAATGCCCATGCCTGCTCCCGCCAGGATGCCGCCCATCAGACTGGCCGTGATCGTATCCTCCACCAGGGGAGCCGCCGGGATCGGTATCAGCGTCAGGAACATGGTCTGGCTGAAAATGCAGACAATAGTCCGGATAAAAAACCCTTTTCCAACCGAAAAATAGGCCAGGAAAAACAGCGGAATATTCAGTATAAAGTTAATGATACCGGCAATATCTGTGCCGTCCATCTGAAAATCCGTATAGCGTATCAGCAGGGTACGCAGAATCTGGCTGATTCCCATGACACCGCCGCTGTACAGATCTGCAGGCACGATAAAGGTATTCACTCCCACGGAGTAGATAAACATGCCGCCCACCGCGATCAGAAGCCGTACCATGTCTTTGCCCTCCAGTTTCCAGAGCACATCATCGGCCGAGCGGACAAATTTCCTGCGTTTTGTGCTCAAAATACCACCTTCCCGCCCTCAAACGCCTGAATGCTGGCCTGCGCATATACGGGAATTCCCTGGCTCTCCAGCTTCTTTCTTCCCGGGCAGAAGGCCTTCTCTATCAGCACGCCGATACCCGCCACTGTGGCGTGGGCTTTCCGGATCAGCCGGATCGCGCCTGTGGCCGCCTCCCCATTTGCCAGGAAATCGTCTACAATCAGCACATGATCCTCATCCGAAATATAGTTTTTCGCGAGGGTCAGGCGGTAAGAGGTATCCTTTGTATAGGAAACCACCTCTGTCTGCCAGACTTCTGTCCCCAGGCTTTCCGCGTTCTGTTTCTTCAGTATGACCAGGGGCACCTCAAGGGCACGGGCCGTGAAAACCGCAGGCGCGATGCCGGAGGATTCTATCGTAAAGACCTTCGTCACCCCCTGGCCACGGAAATGCTCCGCCATATCTCTTCCCAGCTCTTCCATAAGGGGCACGTCCACCTGATGGCTGACAAAGCTGTCCACCCGGAGGATGTCCTCCCCCAGCACTTCCCCTTCCTTTTGTATCTTCTCTTCCAGCAGTTTCATTCTTCTGTCCCATCCTTTCCCGGTCTTTTCCCATCCTTCCAGACAATCTTCGGAAGGGCGGTTTTTACCTCTTCATGGAGGACGATATCCGCTTTCTCATCCAGGAAATGCTTCGGCGCGTTGATGATAATCATAGTCTTTCCCTGGAAATACTGCACGTATCCGTCGCAGAGCCCCGAGTTGATCGATGTCCCAAGAAGCAGAAGCACCTCCGCCTTCGCGATCTCGCCTACTGCGTTCGTCATCATCTGATTGTCCACCTGCTCCCCAAACAGGAGCACCTTCGGGCGCACTGCCACCATGCAGTCTTCACAGAGCGGAACTCTCTTGGAATCGCGTATATATTCCATGGAATATTTTTTCCCGCATCGGGGGCACTCATTGTCATAAATCGTTCCATGAAGGTTCAATATCTTTTTACAGCCCGCCCGTCCCGGAAGGTTATGCACATTGTTGGCAATGCTGCACTGCAGCTTTCCCCTTCTCTCCAGTTCCGCCAGGGCGTAGAAGCCATCGCTTGGCTCCAGCGGCGGCATCAGCATATATTTCCGGTAGTAGTTGAAAAAAGTCTCTGTCCGATTGGTGTAAAATACAGAAGAAAAAATCTCTTCCGGGGAGTACCCGTATTCTTTTTCCACCTGATAGGCGATCTCCGGAGCCCTGAGGCTTGGCATCCCCGACTCCTTCATCATATCAGTTCCACACATGGCTACCGTATAGCTGCTCTTATCCAGGATGTCGCGAATCATTTCATACTCGTTCATAGGAATACCTCCGCGAAAATATCATTTAGGCAGTCTGCCTGTTTTTATTGTGCCATCTCCCGTCATTTATGTCAATATTTTTCCACAATCCTTTTGTCATTTTATGAGATATGCACAAAACCCTCCAGGACAGAAGCCGCCTGGCTCCTGTCCCGGAGGGTTTTATCCTTCCAAATGCTTAAATGCGGGCTACGCCGGATTTTCTCGCGGCCTCAGCCACCGCCTCAGCCACTGCCTTTCCTACTCTCGGATCGAAAGCGGCCGGGATGATATAATCCTCAGACAGCTCGTCTTCGGAAATCAGATTAGCCAGCGCCTCGGCAGCCGCCATCTTCATCTCGTCATTGATATCCTTCGCGCGCACGTCAAAGGCTCCGCGGAAGATTCCCGGGAACGCCAGCACGTTGTTGATCTGGTTCGGGAAGTCGCTGCGGCCTGTGGCGATAACTCTCGCTCCGCCTGCCTTCGCGTCGTCCGGATAAATCTCCGGAGTCGGGTTTGCGCAGGCAAAGATGATAGCGTCTTTGGCCATGGTCTTTACCATCTCTGTGGTCAGGGCTCCCGGAGCGCTCACACCGATGAATACATCGGCGCCCTTCACGATGTCTGCCAGGCTTCCATGGATCTTATCCCGGTTCGTGATCTTCGCCATCTCTTCCTTGATGGGGTTCATGCCCTTCTCGCGTCCCTCGTAGATAGCTCCGGTACGGTCACACAGGGTCACATCCTTAACGCCCGCCGCGATAAGAAGCTTGGTAATGGAAATCGCGGCCGCTCCGGCGCCGTTTACCGCCACCTTGATCTCCTCTTTCTTCTTTCCTACCAGACGCAGGGCGTTCGTCAGGCCCGCCAGGGTGATCACAGCCGTTCCATGCTGATCATCATGGAAAATCGGAATATCACATTTTTCCTTCAGCTTCTTCTCAATCTCGAAACAGCGGGGAGCGGAGATATCCTCCAGGTTCACGCCGCCGCAGCTGCCAGAAATCAGGTAAATCGTATTTACAATCTCATCTACGTCCTTGCTCTTTACGCAGAGCGGGAAAGCGTCCACATTGCCGAACTCCTTAAAGAGCACGCACTTTCCCTCCATAACCGGCATGCCTGCCTCCGGCCCGATGTCGCCAAGGCCCAGGACAGCCGTTCCGTCGGTCACTACCAGGCAGGTGTTCCAGCGGTTCGTGTAGACGTAAGACTTCTCCACATCCTTCTGGATCTCCAGACAGGGCGCCGCTACGCCCGGCGTATAAGCCAGGGACAAATCTTCCTTCGTCTTTACCGGAACTCTGGACTTGACCTCAAGTTTTCCTCTGCACTTCTCATGAAGCTCAAGACTTCTCTGCGCAACCGTTTTTTCTGCCATCGTTACAGTTCTCCTCTCATATGTTCACTCATGCCCAAAACCGTCCTATCCAAAGAATTCTTCTGCGGATACGGCCGCCGCGGGCTTCTTTTTCCCAACTTCATTATAATAATACATTTTTCCAGCCAGGTAAAGCATTTCTTTTCAGGTATAAACGCGAAGCCCTTTCGGATAGTGATTCTTAAGCATTCCGCCTGCAAACTTTCCCCACCCAAGCGGGAAGCCTCCTGCCAGCACCAGGGCCCAGCCCTTCTTATCCTGTCCACCCTCTTGAAGCTCCAGGCTTTCGCCCCGCAGATAGGCCCATACCTCCTGCGAATCTTCCGCGAGGTTTACACTCTGCCGCGCGTCCTCCGCCCGCAGGGCATGGGACAGGGCGTGGGCAGGCTCAAAACGCCCTTTCCGTACCGTACCCAGCTGAAGGCCGGCGCGCAGGACCTTAAGTCCTCTCAGATCCAGGGCGCAGGGCAGAAGATACAGTTGCTCTCCAAAGAGAACTGGGATTCCTTCCGGCGTCTTTTTCAGGCTTTCCCGCGCAAACTCCTGATAGAGACGGAACGCTTCTGTCTCTGCCGATGCCAGCCTTCCTTTTCCCTTTCCCTGAGCAGAATGCGCGCTTCCTCTCCGCGCGCTCTCTGAATGTTCCTCTCTTCTGCCTTCCTTCCGGAGTACCGCAGCATAATGTCCCTCGCCTTCCAGGCGGTGGGGCCACAGGCGGAAGGTATCTGAAAGCTCCGCCCTCCCGGTTTCACTGCCGGATGCCGCCCATTCCGGCCGTCCAGGCGCGAAGCCCTCATATCCCTTCACCTTTTCTACCGCAAAATCCGGATGGCGGTCTAAAAAAGACGCGACGCTTCCCTCATCCTCCTCCGGCGCAAAGGTACAGGTGGAGTAAACCAGAATACCGCCGGGGCAAAGCATCCGGGCCGCCTCCTCCAGGATCTCCTGCTGCCGGGCGGCGCACATCGCCACGTTCCCCGGACTCCACTGCAAAAGTGCCTGCTCTTCCTTTCGGAACATGCCCTCCCCGGAGCAGGGAGCGTCCACTACAATCCGGTCGAAGAAGGCCGGGAAACGCTCTGCCAGGCGCTTTGGCGTCTCATTGGTTACTACTGCGCCAGGAATTCCCATCCGCTCCACATTGGAGGAAAGGATCTTCGCACGGCCCGGATGGATCTCATTGGATACGAGGAGGCCTTCCCCTTTCATGGACGCCGCCAGCTGGGTGGTCTTTCCGCCTGGCGCCGCGCACAGATCGAGAACCCGCTCTCCAGGCTTCGCGCAGGCCAAAGCCGCCACCGCCATGGCGCTGGGCTCCTGGATATAATAAAGACCAGCCTCATGCCAGGGATGCTTTCCCGGCCGATCGGAGCTGCCATAGTAGAACCCATCCTTCGCCCAGGGCACCGGGCGCAAGGCAAAGGGGCTGAGCCGCACAAATTCCTCCGGATCAATCCTGCAGGAATTCACGCGCAGAGCCTGATAAGGCCCTTTCTCATAGCTCTCCCGGAAAGCCGGGTACTCCTCTCCCAAAAGCCCTTTCATTCGTTCTTCAAATTCTGCCGGAAGTCTCATGTTCATTTTTCCTCACAGACCTGGAAAATATAAAATTTCAGATAATAAGACTCATCTGCAGCCCACAGAATCGGATGATCCGGTGCCTGCGTCCGGTATTCCACCTGGCGCAGCCTTCGGTGGACGCTCCGGGCCGCCTGCTTAAGCGTCTCGGTAAACAGCTCATAGGTCATAAAATGTGAACAGGAGCAGGTAGCCAGAAAACCTCCGTCCCGCACCAGCTTCATCCCCCGCATGTTGATCTCCCGGTAGCCCTTCACGGCGTTTTTCACGGAGTTTCTGGATTTCGTAAAGGCGGGCGGGTCAAGAATCACCACGTCAAACTGTTCCCCCTGCCTCTCAAGCTCCGGCAGCAGATCGAAGACATCCGCCGTCTGGAACCGCACCCGGTCATTGAGGCCATTGAGCTCTGCGTTCCGCTCTGCCTGGCGGACTCCCAGATCGGAGGCGTCCACACCCAGCACCTCTTTTGCCCCTGCCAGGCCTGCGTTCAGGGCGAAGGAACCTGTGTGGGTGAAACAGTCCAGAACACGCGCGTCTTTGCACAGCTTCTGCACCGCCAGGCGGTTGTATTTCTGGTCCAGGAAAAATCCTGTCTTCTGGCCATCCTTTACATCCACCAGATAGCGGACGCCGTTTTCCGTGATCTCCACATCCGTGTCAAAGGGTTCCCCAAGGAAGCCCTTGATACGCTCCATACCTTCCTTCTCCCGTTCCTTCGCGTCGCTTCTCTCATAGACGCCCCGGATCCGGATTCCATCCTCCAGAAGGGCTGCTTTTAGCTCCTCCACGATCTCTTCCTTATACCGGTCTATGCCAAGGGCCAGCGACTGGATCACCAGCACGTCAGAAAACTTGTCCGCCACAAAGCCTGGCAGGAAATCCGCCTCCCCGAAAATCAGGCGGCAGCTCCCGGTATCCACGGTTTTCTTTCTGTACTCCCAGGCGTCTTTGACTCTTTTTCGCAGAAATTCCCGATCGATTTCCTGATTGGGATTTCTCGTAAGCATCCGCACGCGGATTTTGGAATGGCGGTTGATAAAACCTTTCCCGAGGCCGTAGCCGTCGAAATCCTGTACTCTTACGATATCCCCGTCCTCAAAGCTTCCCATCACGGACTCTATTTCATTATCATAAACCCAGGCTCCTCCGGCTTTCAGGGCGCGTCCCTCCCCCTTTTTCAAAGTCACCACCGCAGCTTCCATCTCATTCTCCTTTCCGTCCCCTTTGTCTTCTTCCTTATGCTTCACTTGACACTCCATTTTTCGCGCAGATATCCGAAAGGCAGCATCGATCGCAGTGAGGTTTGGTCCGCGCTGTGCAGACCTCGCGGCCATGATACACCAGCCGATGGCAGAAATCGTTGCCTTCCTCTGGCGGAATGATTTTCCACAGGGCCATCTCTACTTTTTTCGGCTCTTTGACGTTGTCCACCAGACCCATGCGGTTCGTCAGCCGGATGCAGTGGGTATCCGTCACAATCGCCGGTTTTCCAAAGACGTCCCCCATGATCAGGTTCGCGCTTTTCCGGCCTACGCCCGGGAGCTTCAGCAGGGCGTCGAAATCATCCGGCACATGGCCCTCATACTGATCCCGCAGGATCCGCATGCAGGCGCTGATGTCCCGGGCCTTGCTGTGCCCCAGGCCGCAGGGCTTTACAATTTCCTCAATATCCTCCACGGATGCCTCTGCCAGTGCCTGCACGTCGGGATATTTTTCATACAGTTTTTCCACCACTACATTTACCCTGGCATCTGTGCACTGGGCTGCCAGGCGGACACTCACCAAAAGCTTCCATGCCTGGTCATAATCCAGCGTACAGCCCGCGTCTGGATATTCCTTCTTCAGTCTTTCTATGATTTCCAAAGCGAGTTCTTTTTTTGTCATGCTTTTCGTCCCTCTTGTATTTCAAAATCACCTGCGGCTTCTGCCGCCAGAATCCCTTACCCTATGTGTTCTATTTTCTCAAGCGCCTTTTTTATTTTCGCGGCCGATTCCACGCGGAGCAGCTCCAGTCTCTCGTCCAGCTCTTCTCTGTCTGTCTCCGTTTCCAGGATCCTCGTAAGCTCCTCTTCGGATTCTCCGTCCCACAGATGCCCTTCTTCCTGTACCTGTGTTATCAAAGCCGCTATCTTGGGATATTTGGCCACCGAGCAGAACCTTTTCGCAAACAGAAGGGAAAAAATCGTCCCGTGGAACGTCGTCGTCACACAGTATTCCGCCCGCGCTGCCAGCTGCGCGAAATCCAGCGGGGAAGCTAAGATTATCTCGTCGGCAATGCCGGTATCCATACAGGCCGACACAATCTGGCAGTGGTGTCTCTGCGCAAAATCCCGCAGGAGCCTGCCCTGACTCTCCGTCAGGCCATAGGTATACAGCAGAAGGTACCGTTCCGGCAGATTCAGATGTCCTTCCGATTTCCGGAACAGCCTTCTGTCCAAAAGAAGGGTCGGATCGCAGACCATCTCCGCCTTTCGCCCTGTAATCTCCCTGACCAGTTCTTCGGTATGCCTGTCACGGACAAGGAACTTTGCAAACTCGCCGATCGCTTTTTCCAGCTGCGGATATTTCCTGAAATCATCCCGGCTGGCATTTCCCGCGCTGACTGCCACCGCAAGCTTCGGGATCCCATCCCCATAGCCCGCGCAGGCATAGAAAGGCACATCCAGGTTCAGATTGTTCAGGTTCCAGATTTCATCGCTGCCGCACACGATACAGTCCATCCCGCCAGCCTCTTCTGGAGAAATCAGCCGGAAATGTTTCCAGGCTTCCTGGTAATATGGAAACTGGCTTTTGTAGTACCGCGTCTGTCTTTGGATTTTTTCCCGGTTCACGGTACAGCTTAAGATTTTTCTCCACAGCCTGCGCACCACGCCGCAGTCCTCCTGCGGCCGCCTTGTGGTAAAAAGGGCCAGGTTCTCCTCCTCCGTAAGCCTCTGGACAAAATATACCTCATGCCCGCACTCCTTTAGGAACGCCTGCATGGCGTATGCCTGCAGGAAAGAGCCATAATTCAGGCCGTCATAGACCGTCACTACTGCTATCTTCATCTTTCTTACCCCGCTCTTATTCTTCTTTCCATCTGCCGTTCCCGGCATTGATCTGCCAGGAACTTCTGGAGTTTCTCTTCCTCCCGGCATCAGCGCTGCCGTTCACAGTATAATAAATAATCCACAGAATGTCCAGATTCTTATCGCATATCCCTTGTTATTTTCCGGAAGCTGTGATACAATACGGATGTTGATGGAAGCATAGCTCAGCTGGGAGAGCGCTCGCCTGACTAGCGGGAGGTCAAGGGTTCGAGCCCCTTTGCTTCCATTTTTTATGCCTTTTTATGGCTTTTTCCGTCTTTTGCTCCAAAGCAGTCCTGCGCCGGCCGCTGACACTGCCAGAAGCAGGAGCCATGCCAGGATCGGCGCCTCATCGCCTGTCTTAGGCGCCTGTAAAAGCTGGCTGGGCTGCCCGGAAGAATTCTGCTGCGGTTCCTCCCCGCCGTCCGGCTGCCCTCCATCCGGCTTTTCTTCCTCCGGCTTTTCCTCCTTCGGTTCCGGTTCTTCCTGTCCCGGCTCCTGCGCCTCATCATACATCACCAGAGCGTCCTTCGCGGCACGTACCCATGTTCCTTCCTGCAAGAGATACACCTCCACCTCTTCCTGGAGGCCGCCCTGGCCATCCCCTGCCTGTTCCAGCTTGAAATACAGATCTTCCGCCACCGCGTACCCGGGCGCCGCTTCTGCCTCCCGGAGAATGTAGATCTTCTCCTGTTCATCGTCGGAAAGCTGCAGCTTCTCTATCCGCTCCGGTTCTGTCCCGGTCCGGAATGACCGTACTATCTTTCCAGACCATTCCTCCACGATCTGCAGCGTGCAGCCCGGAAGCTGCCTGGATGCTGCCAGGTCAAGCTTTCTTACCTCCACCTCCGTGGGCAGGTTCACAAAGGTCTTCGCAAAGCGCAGGATCCGCTGTCCCTCCTGCCCGGTATAGGAGGCATCGATCTCCAGCACCGTTTTGTCGTCATGCAGGTACCCCTCTGCCGGGACTGTCTCCGCCACGTAGTAGTTCCCATTGGGCAGATCCGTCAGGAACACAGCTTTTCCGGAAGCATCCGTCTCGGTCTGCTCGATCAGTTCTCCCGCTGTGAAGACAGGAGTCTCTTCCTTTCTGGCTGTCCCGTCCTGATCCACCGTATAGGCATAGAGATCTTCCGCCGCATACAGGCCAAACCGGGTTCCCGGCACAGCTTCCAAAAGCCCGCCTGAGCTTCCCGTCAGTTTCCCCTTCTTGAAAAGCTCTATCTCCACCCGCTGTCTCTGGTTTTCATAGCGGACGCTGCTGTTTACCACCACCGGCGTATCCTGATCCATGTATGCCAAATCCGCATAGACTGTCTCCGGGTTCAGGAGGAAGCCTTCCCCGGCTTTCGCCTCTTTAAAATAATATCTGCCAAGCGGCAGGTTGTGGATCCAGGCCGTCCCCGTCCAGTCTGTCTCGATCGTGTCGATCAGGGCGTCCTTTTCCAGCGCAACCGTCTCCCCTTTGCTGTTCACATAAGTGCTGACGTTCCCCGTCCCGTCCGGATCGAGAATGGCCTGCGCCGCGTACACCTCAAATTCCGCCTTCTCCACGCGGCCCAGAAGCCAGCTGACCAGATGGTAAAACAGATCTTTTATCTTATCGATCCAGGTTTTTTCCGCGTCTGTAAAGTATTCCCCTTCTTTTGTCACCGCCAGGCTGCCCACAACCCGCTGGTCTGCCATGTCATTCTCCACCACAAGATTTTCAGAGGCGACTGTAAACCGCACCTCCTCCGTGAGCAGGTTTTCCTCTTGGTTTGCGGCCTTCGTCTCATCGTCGGACGCCTGGTATCCTACATAATTTTCCGGGGCCACGGTTTCCCGCAGGATGTAGCTGCGCCCCACTTTCAGTCCTTCAATCAGATGCCCTTCTTTGGTAATCAATTCTTCTCCGTCTGGAAGCTCTTCCGGGGAGCCGATCTCCATATAAAATCCGTCTTTCTCATAGAAATAATGCAGTTCCTCCCCAGCCGCCTTGGAAATCCAGGTGTCCACCACAGTGATGACATAGTCTCCGTTCTCTTTGCGCAGCCTGCCTTCCTCATCCACCGCGATCTCCAGCACTTCCATCTTTGCACCTGCGATGTACACGCCGGACACGATGTCTGACTTGGTAATGACACGCTTTGTAATCTGGTTGCGGTACACAGCTTCCCATTCCTGGATCTCTTCCCGCTGTCCGCCTTTTTCCCCGCTGTAAGACATGTCAAATTCCTTTATAAGCGCAGAATCCGTATAGCCCAGGGGCGCTTCCAGCTCTTTTACATAGTATTCGCCCAGCGGCAGGCTTTCGTCAAAGGCCGCCACGCCGTCTTCGTCCGTAACCGCTGTCGCGATCAGGGTATCTGCCGGAATCAGAAGCCGCCCTTCATCACAGATGGCATAGTCAAAAACGGTCTGGATATGGCGGTACCCTGGCACTGTCTTATCTGGGTTCTCCATAATATAGCTGTAAATATCCTCTTTATTATACAGCCCGTAGACAGCCCCCGAAAGCGGCTCCCCGCTCTCTACATTTTCTTTGCGGATTTTCAGGTCGATTTTCTGCCTCTGGTTCTCATAATCGCTGCCTATCCACTGGAAGTTCACAGACTGATCCTGCTTTGTCACGGCAAACTCCTTGATCTCCTGGTTCAGCGCAAAGCCGTCCCCTGCCGTAACCTCCCGGATGTAGTACTTTCCGATATACAGGCCGGACAGGTAAGCATAGCCTGTCTTGTCCGTAGTGATAGACGCTACCTTCTCATCCCTTTCCCATACCAGGTACCTGGATACATCGACGCCATAGTCATGGAGCAGGGCTGCGTCCAGCTCCTGGGTATAGATGTCCTCCGCCGCATAGATGTCGAAAACCGCCCCTTCTATGGGCGCGTCCCGGTAGTCAAACACATAATCTCCCGCGCTGTACTCTGGGGTTCCCATGATAAAGCGGAACTCCTCCGGGTTCAGCTTTTCCTTAAGGGACGGCCCCGTATCCTCCGCGCCGTACAGCTTCTCCCCATGCTTTACCAGCTCCAGGATCCCTTTTTGCTCCTTATTGTCCTGGAACACGGTGCAGACCAGGTTCCCATGGGAATCCTCCAGGGTATACCGGTTCTCCCCCATCTGCCCGTTCGGATACACAGACTGGTTGTCAATGGCAAACTGTACCGGGGCCTTCGGCGCGTCTGTTACCTCGTAGGAATTTTCCCGGCCCGCGCTGGTATCCACAAGGATATCCTCCTGGCCGTTCTGTACATAGCCGGAGGGCGCCGTAAGCTCCGTAAGCTCATACACGCCTGTGGGCAGCTTCGCCGGAAGCGTGATATAGCAGTCTGTGATTTTCCCGTCTGCGCTGCGGGAAAGGGATGGCCTAAAGGGGCAGGAGGCTGTGCCGTATTCCATTCTGGAAGCTGGTTCGTAATAGCTGATGTAACCATCCCCGTCCACCTTCCACCCGGCGGCCCCTAAAGTCTCCATCTCCCGTTCTGTCATGCTGTCTATCCGAATCCGGTAGGAAGCGCCTTCCTTCAGGACAGTTCCTGCCACAAGCTTCTCCGGCTCCAGGATGGTTCCGGCCTGCGCAAGGAAATCCTGATCCGCCTTCACCAGGCGTAAGTATGTCTCCGTCTGGTTATCGGAAATGTAGCGCACAGGCTGGGGAATTCGTCCCTCCGCCGCCGCAGCGTCATATACTTCCGGATCCTTGTAAACCGCCGCATTGCTGTGGTCGCCATAACGGATATCCACGTCTTCCGAAAAGGCCTTCGCGATCTCCTGTTTTGCAGCGTCTGTGTAGACCACGCCGCCATCGCCGCTTACCGTCACGAAAAACGGCCGGGCCATCACATGCTTTTCTGGGGTAGTCGTCTCCACCACCACATAAGTGCCATAAGGAAGCTCCGGGGACGTAAGGGCTCCCTCTTTATCTGTAAACATCTCTTTTACGCGGTACTCATTGGCGTCCCCGTCTCCGGCTGGTTCCAGCCAGAGCCTGTCTCCTTCGGTCCAGGCTTCCAGCTCGCGTTTCCAGACGGACGCCGGCTGATCCTGGCTGAAGTCGTAGTCGTAAAACTGCCGGATATCCAGGCCCGACCAGTTCTCTCCATTTGCCGGAACCAGGCTCCCGTCCTTTACGCCCTGCAGTTCTGACACCAGGTACACCGTAAAGCCCGCCCCCTCTACAGGCACAAGCTCTGTCTGGAACTGGTTGTCCGAAGTCTTCGCGAGGGAAAAGGCCTGCTTTTGCACATAATCCCCTGTATAAATCGTCTCATGCCCGGTATCCAGGTCATCGTTCGTCAGCGTGTTGCCGTCTTTTGCGGACGTCTCGTCGCGCAGGATCACCCGCTGCGCCTCATCATCATAGGTAAACGTCAGGAAATAGGTCGTCTCATCCAGCATATAGCCTTCGCCTGCCTTCACTTCTTTCAGGGTGTATTTCCCCAGCTCCAGATTGTAAAGGGAAAACTCCCCAGGCGTATCTTTGTACTGGATTTCCCCGCCATGGGAGGCGTATCTCTGCCCGTCCGTATTCAGCATATAGCCCTGGGCGTCCACCACCGGGGTCTTCCCGATGGTTCCCGTCATGACCAGCTCTCCCTTCCGGTAAATCACGCCCGTATGCCCGTCCGCATGGATAATGTCTTCTGCGGCGCGAAGCTCATAGACGGCCCCGGAAAGCGAGGCCTCTCCCTGGGGCACCTGGCTTTCCGACTCTGTGTCATACTTAACCACTGTCACCCGCCCCTTGGTGCGCTCGTTCGTAACCGTGCCTTGGCTGCTGGAGGAAGCCGTCTGCGTCGTCTGGCTGTTATAGCCCTCCACCACGCCCTCTTCTGTCCGGGAGCCGCTGATGGCGAAGTAATATGCCCTCTTTCCATCCGCGTCGTCGTCCTGCCAGCCAGCCGGGTGCCCGGTGATAAGCTCTGCCAGCCGATCCAGCCAGTCCCCGAAATAACCTTCCCGGGCCTGCGTCTCCACCAGGTAGAATTTCCCCTGGTTCTGGTAATTCCAGTACACCCAGCCGCTTAAGTACGTGCCATCCGGCTGCTGCGCCACCTCTATCTTCCCCGGCTGGTACGCGGTTTCCAGTTCATAATCCTTTGTATCCTGGTTATACCGCAGGACATCGAATTTTACGCCGGACAGGCGCTCCCCGGTGTCCTCGTCCACCTTGTCCACCTCTACTTTGATCTTCCAAGGCTCATTGTAGGCCTGGAAACTGTGCGGGCCTGCCTGCGCCGCCGGATAAGTTCCTGCGCTGTTGTGCCGGTTTCCCTGGGCGTATGTGATCTGCTGCTCCCCGGTAATCTCAAAATAGAAACGGTTCAGCTCCTGGTCTATGGTATAGCCATAGGGAGACATGGTCTCCAGGATCAGGAATTTCCCTTCATTCCGTGGATTGTAGTACAGGGGGCCTGCCGTGTACGTGCCGTCCCCGTTGTCCTCCATGAGCTGCTGATCCACATGGCGGTACGGCTCATATTCCCCTGTGCCCCTGTTGTATTCATAGACGCTAAAATCCGCGTCCGCCAGGGAGAAATCCGTCTGTCCCGTCACAGAGTCATATTTCACCACCTGGATCCAGGCCTCCCAGGGTTTATTGTAAAAGGAGTGGGATGCCTGGGTTCCGTCCCCTCCGGATGTGTCCCAGGTATTGCCCGGGCTATTGCAGTAGCCGTAAGGAGGCGCCGTCTCTTTTGCATGGAAATCCGCGCTCCAGCTGTCCTCCCATCCTCCCAGGCCTTCCTGGATCTCCTGCTCTGCGGCCGCCTTGGAAGCGGCATAGGCTTCTTCATAGCTGTGGTAATAACCATTCGCGTCAGCATCCGCCTGCTGGGCCGGCGTCAGGGAGCCCCAGTCCACTACATAGGTGTAAGAAGGGCCTGTGGCGGACACACTATGCGAGTCCTTCTCCGCATGGCTCACCGTCCCGTCCGCCCCAGACGTATAACTGCTGCCATTGATCTCGATCTGCGCTCCAGAAAGCGCCTCCTGAGTAATGCTGTCATGCTTCGTCACAGATACGGAAGCCTCTACACTCACAAGGCTTTCCGCAGACGCACAGACCGTACCAGTCTCATAAGCATCCTCTCCCGGTCCAGGCTCTGGCTCAGAACCTTCATAGATATCTGTCGAAGGGATTCCATTTGTCAGGATCTCCTGGGCGTTCCCGCTGGCAGACTGAAATACATAATATTCGTTTGTATGCTGGCATGCCCCCTGGTAGTACGCCCAGACCAGCTCCGCCATCCCCTCCGCCTCGTCCACGGAGGTGTCCAGCATGGAAACAGCCCTGTTCACCACCTGGTTTTTCGTATAGGAGCCAGATTCCATATACAGCCATGCGGCAATTTGGACAACCGCATAATATTTATCGGATAAATTCGCGTAATCCGCAAGGTATCCCAGGCCCCCCAGTTTTTTCTCATATTCACCTTCTCCGGCAAAATACTGGTAGCCGCTGCGCGCGGATTTTCCAAAGCTCATGCAGAGTCCTCTCTTTCCACCCAGCCTCAGCTCGTAAATCTGTCCGTGGCCTGTTCCGGAATACCCAGAAGCAGAGACGGAAAGAACTGCCACAACGTCACCGGCTTCCAATGCGCCTGAAGCCAGGGAATAGGCCATAATTCCCCCGCCAAGTCCCCCATACAGCTTTTCTGCCACACGTATCAGACATGCGTCCTCTGCCACGCTTTCTTCTCTTCGCCTGCCGGACGCCAGTTCCGCAAGGCAGCCGTACGCGTCATCCAAAGTCCAGCCGCCGTCATGCAGGCTGTAAAGATCCAAAAGATCCAGCACGTCGAATACCGTCCCGGCAAAAAAATCCGATGCAGGAACACCGCCTTCCAGGATCACGATGATCTCCTCTAGTTCCTGACCGCTGTAAGCATTCTCATCCAGCTCTGTCAGGGAGGCCCGGATAAATTCCGCCAGATCACGCTCATAGTCATAAAGGCCCTCCCACCAGGCGTCACTCTTTGATAAAATATCTCTATATCCACCCGGCAGATGCGTATCCATCCACTGGCGCACGCTGTCCGCGTCCCCGTCTTCAAAATGGTACTGGGCCTCTTCGTTTTCTTCTTCTATCAGTTCTTCTTCCTCAGACGGAGATTTCTCTTCTTGCAAAAGCTCCGGGGGCTTATTTCCCGCCTCTTCTTCTGCGTCCCCTTCCGCAGCCTCTTCTTCCTCTTCTTCTGCGTCCTCTTCCGTACTTTCTTCTTCCTCTGCTTCTTTTTTAAGTGTTTCTTCTGTCTCCTCTTTTGTATCTTCTTCTTCGGCTTTCTCTGCCTCCGCTTTTTCTTTTTCCGTTCTTTCCTCCCTATTTTCTTCTGTGTCCGGCTGTGGGCCCTCCTGCTCATGTGCCGTCTCCGTCAGTTCCGCCGCATACACAGGGGAACCGCATTCCAGGTTAAACGAAGCCACACTAAGCGCAGCCGCCAGCAGTACAGCCAGAGCTCTCATGCCTGTCTTTCTTTTCCTTTTCATCCGCGTTCCTTTCCGGGAGCATCGAACAGCTCCCAAAAGCCTGCTTTCTATAACTGAATCTGATTGTTATTCCATAACAGCTCTGTTCCAGGCGTCACCCCCGCTTTTCTTCGTTCCAGATTTTTTATCTTTTAAAATTCGTTTTGTGGAATTTCTGAGGAGAATCTCCTCTGTGATATACAGCAGATCTGTCTGATACCAGAAGAATACCAGATGCTGGAAAATAAGTCAATACTTTTCCTGACTTTTCTAAAAATTCCATGGACTTCCGTTACTGGGAACAGTAACAGACTTCCAGCTTTCTTTTCTGGCGGAAAGTATCCGCTCGTGCAGACCCGGCGTCTGCACGCCAGGCGCACCCGCTTAGCGCACTGCTCGCGAAAAAAAGGAGCCTGCCGCCGCAGGCCCCGTGTCTTTCGAGGGAGTGGGGACTTCCTCTCGGAAGTCCCCGAGTGTTATGAATGAAATACTGATATGTGTTCTTGCTACATTTACAATATACCAGTAAATTGTGACGAATCTATGTCCTCCCTCTAAAAAAAATATAAAGTGCATTAAGAAATTCTTATCAAACAAGAAAGAAATCCAAAATCAGCGAAAAACAGCGATCCCTTTACAGCACCTTGGACAGGAAATCCTGAAGCCTGGGATCCTGCGGATGGTCAAAGAACTCTTTCGGCGCATTCTCTTCCTTTATCACGCCCTCGTCCATAAATACCACACGGGTGCCCACCTCACGGGCAAAACCCATCTCGTGGGTGACCACCACCATGGTCATGCCGTCGTCTGCCAGCCGCTTCATCAGCTCCAGCACCTCGCCCACCATCTCCGGGTCAAGCGCCGA
>CALWBB010000027.1 GCA_944375885.1 uncultured Merdimonas sp. | reverse complement strand
CGATATTTCTCTTTTCCCTCCGGTCGGTGGTGCAGATGACGCCCGGCGGCTTGTACACCGCCAGCAGCACGCGCTCTTCCCGGTGCCCGCCGATAATCTGCTTTCCTACCTGGATCTCCTGATCCGGCCGCACCTTCATGCCCATGACGGCCGTACGCCCGTCCACCAGAACCTTTCCCTGTTCTATCAGTCTGTCCGCCTCCCGGCGCGAGCATACGCCGGCCTCGCTTAAGTATTTATTCAGACGAATTTCTTCCACGCTCGTATTCCTTTCTGCTGCTCTTATTTTTTGTAAAATAACTCTTGCGTCAATGTACAAAAGGGCCATACGCCTCGGTACACCGACGCTATTTATTATAGAGGATTTCAGCGGGGTGCGCAATAAAAAGCAGTCCAAAAAGGGGCGGGCGCCCCGAAAATAAGTGTCGTTTGGACATATACAAATTTTTTTCGTTCTGATATACAAAAACGTGTGCCAAAGGGCCTGTCACTCAGCTTTTTCTGGGAAATCATATCTAAATTGTATATATAGAAAATTTTGAGTCTGCCATGTCCAATATTCTGCAGAAAATTGGACATACCACGCAGATTTTTTTGCATATGGAGAATTAGGATGCTATGCAAGCTATTTTTTCGGGGAAATTTTCTTTTTTTGCACAGAAATTGTATATGGCGAGAAGATTTTTTTCTATATGTACAAATGCAGCCTCAGATCCCGGCGAAGAGGCGAAGGCGCATGCAAGCGCAGAAACCGCGGCGAGGCCTTCCGGCCCGCCGCGGTTTCTGCGCTGCTGTCTGCAGCCTTATCTATTTCTGTCAGCTTCCTGCTTATACCTTATACCTTATACAATTCCCTGTGCCAGCATCGCGTCTACGACCTTCTCGAAGCCTGCGATGTTCGCGCCTACCACGTAGTTCTTCGCGAAGCCGTAGCGCTCTGCGGCATCCGCCATATTGTGGCAGATGTTGACCATGATGCCCTGAAGCTTCGCGTCTACCTCCTCGAAGGTCCAGCTTAAGCGCTCGCTGTTCTGGGACATCTCCAGAGCGGAGGTGGCCACGCCGCCGGCGTTCGCTGCCTTGCCCGGCGCGAAGAGTACGCCATGCTGCTGCAGGTATTCGGTAGCCTCCAGGGTGGTGGGCATGTTCGCGCCCTCTGCCACCGCGATGCAGCCGTTCTCTACCAGCTGCTTTGCGTCCTCGAGATGCAGCTCGTTCTGGGTCGCGCAGGGAAGGCCCAGGTCTACCTTCACGCTCCATACGCCGCGTCCCTCATGGTACACGGAATTCGGACGGTAGTTCTTGTACTCGGTCAGGCGTGCTCTCTTCACCTCTTTGATCTCCTTGAGGGCCGCCACGTCGATTCCGTCCGGATCGTATACCCAGCCGTTGGAATCGCTGCAGGTCAGAACCTTCACGCCCAGCTGCTGTGCCTTCTCGATGGCGTAGATCGCCACGTTTCCGGAACCGGATACGGCTGCGGTCTTGCCTGCGATGTCGATGCCGTTCAGCTTCAGCATCTCCTGGGTCAGGTAAAGAAGTCCGTAGCCGGTAGCCTCGGTTCTTGCCAGGGAGCCGCCGTAGGAGAGGCCCTTGCCGGTCAGGACGCCCTCATAGCGCCCGGTCAGTCTCTTGTACTGTCCGTACAGATAGCCGATCTCTCTTGCGCCCGTTCCGATGTCTCCTGCCGGAACGTCTGTATTTTCTCCAAGATATTTATAAAGCTCGGTCATAAAGCTCTGGCAGAAAGCCATGATCTCTCTGTCAGATTTGCCCTTCGGGTCGAAGTCGGAGCCGCCCTTGCCGCCGCCGATGGGAAGTCCGGTCAGGGAGTTCTTGAAAATCTGCTCGAAGCCCAGAAACTTGATGATTCCAAGGTTTACGGACGGATGAAGGCGAAGGCCTCCCTTGTAGGGTCCGATGGCGCTGTTGAACTGCACGCGGTATCCGGTGTTCACATGAGCCTGTCCCTTGTCGTCCACCCACGGAACGCGGAACTTGAGCTGGCGCTCCGGCTCTACCAGGCGCTCCAGAAGGGCCTCCTTACGGAACTTCTCCTCATTTGCGTCTACCACCGGACGCAGGGACTCCAGCACCTCTTTTACCGCCTGATGGAACTCCGGCTCGCTGGGGTTCTTCGCTACTACTGACTCGATAATCTCATCAACGTAAGACATGTTTGTTTCCTCCTCTTCCCTTGCTTGTATCTCCTCTGCCTTCTGCCCGGACGTGCCGCCCTGCTGCAGGGCCCTGCTTCCGAAAAGGCAATAAAAAAAGCGTACCAAAAACAGGAGAACGCGTTTCTCATCTCCCGCGCTCCTTTTCTGACGCCTTTGTCATGGGATATTATGACATGGAAAGCGCCAATTTGCAAGCATTTTTTTCAAATATTTGCATTTTTTTCTTTCAAACCCGGGTTACGGGCTAATTTTTTCTCCGTTTACCCATTCAGATAGCTTTTCAGCCTTTCGATGTTCCTCTCCTCGAAATCCATGATCTCCTCGGCCAGCTCGCAGTACTCCTTCTTCGCCCCCTTATTCGCCTTCACTGCCTTCATCAGATCTGTGATCCCCTTCGCGTTCCCCTGAATCATCAGATCTGCCAGATGCTCCGTGCTGGTATTGAGAATGGTGCTGGCCTGGAGCGAGGTCCAGCGCGCGGCTTTTCCCATCGGAGACGCCTGTTCCGGGCGTTTGCTGCCTTCCCGTATTTTATCCGTCACTTTGTCCTCAAGCGTCAGAAAACGCACTGCCTGGCGGTTCAGATCCAGCGCCAGATCTTCGTCATACACCTTGCTGATAACAGTATTGATCGCCTCCAGGCCTGCCTTCGTATTCCGGTAGGCCTCGTTCAATACGGCCAAATCCGCGGTTGTAAGCATAAAAAATCCCTCCTGCCGTGATATCGGTATATTCTTCTGCCGTGGCAGAGCCGGCACACGCATCAGACAGCCGGCGCTGCCGTATCTTCAAAACCACTCATAGCATATGGAGATTTCTGCATTTTATACAGCCGCAGACCTGGCAAAGGCAGCTGCAAAGGCGGCTAAAGCGTATAAAAGACGCCGGCACAGAAAAGAAGCCTTCTTCTTTCCTCCGTGCCGGCGCCCGTCTTTTTTCAGGCTTTTATGTCATTTATCTTCCTGCCCCGTCCATCTGCCACAGGGTATCTGGTCACTCAAGATACTGGGTCATGCAGTAGCACTCGGTACCGTTGTAATTGATCTTGCTCCAGCCATCCTCATAGCTCTCGATCTGCGTCACATGCTCACCCTGGTAAGCCGTGCCCAGATATTCTGCCTCTGTGCTGGGCTCGGAGCGCAGACGCACGCTCTCTGTAAAACGCGTCTCCCTGTTCTGCGCCGTCGCGCTGCCCTCAGCCGGAGCCTCTTCTGCCGGTTCCTCGGCAGGCTCTTCCTCTGCCGGTTCTTCGGCAGGCTCCTCCTGCGCCGGTTCCTCGGTTGTCTCCTCAGCGGGTACTTCCTCAGCAGGCTCTTCCTCTGCCGTCTCCTCCCCGGAGCCGCCCGCCGCTATTTTCTGGTACCGGGCTTCCTGTTCCGCCAGATCGGCGTCTGCCGCTTTTGCCTCCTCGTATCTTGCGCGCACCTCTTCCTGCAGGGCAAGCACGTCCTCGTCCTGTGATACTGCATCTACATAATCGTTTAGCTCATCGCTGGCATCTTCCCCATTGAAAATCACGAGATTTCCCTCGTCATTCGTATACACATAATAACCCTTCAGCCCAGGCGCTGCTGTCTCAATCTCTGAAAATTTCAGTTCATAGGTCACATATACCACGTAGGAGCCTTCCTCCATTCCCCGCTTGGTATAGCAGGAAATATTCCGGTACTCCTCCACCAGGCCTATGGAGCGCAAGATCCGGTTCTGTTCCTCCTCGCTGGTCGTATCCTCCACGGACGCCAGACCCTCCATATCGCCGACTGCCATGTAATGGTAATAATTCTGCATCAGCTCGTTCACTGCCGGATAAGCGTCCTTCTCCAGGGTATTCGCGTTCTCTGTGGCCGCCGCCTCAGCCGCCCCTGCCGCAGATATCAGAGCGCCCTGCTGCCCTTCTTCTGTCCCCTGGGCTGTGCCCGCCGCTGCCGGGGACGCGCCCGCGCCTTCCTTTGACGCTCCTGCGCCGGCCAGGCTTGCCCCAGCAAATACCACGAGGCAGAACGCCGCGCAGCCTACTGCCACCTGGCGCTTATACTTTACAATCCAGTCGCCAATTCGGTCTTTATCCAGTCCATTCTTTAAATTATCCGCTGAAAATTTCATACTTTCCTCCTGCCGCACTTCTATTTACAATACCTGATAATCATAATCATTTAATAAATGTAACAATTTCGTAACAAAACGATTGTAGCAGACTTGCAGGCAAAAGGCAACCTTAAATTGTGACAATTTTGTGAACATTTTTATGCCGGATTGCTGTCTGCGGCAGATTCATAGGCGCAGACTGCACCTGCAGGCTTGCAAACGCCGCTCTGCCGCCCGGCATCATTTCTCTATCAGGGTAAGCTTCCCGGAGACGGGAGAATACAGATAGATATTATCAGAAAGCACTTCCGTATCGCGCACCTGTGTACGGTTAATGTCCCGGACCATGTCCAAAAGCTCCTGTTCACTGCCTACCGCCGAAACCGGAACCAGGATCACCTCGTGGATGCTGCTTGGGAGTACGTAAAAGGCTTCCCCAAGCCTGGAGGCACAGGATTTCATCATGCCGTCATAAAGAACGCAGGCGGCTCCCAGGGATTTCTGCGTATTTGTAAGCACATACATGGGCACGCCCACGTCCTCCGGCTCGTCCTCCCCGCCGGACAGCTCACGGATCACCTCCGCCATGCCGCAAAGCCTGGCCGGAAGCAGCTTTGCCGCATTGGCCGCCGCGTCCCGGTACAGCTGCACGCAGCTGATATTCCACAGCGTCAGGTGGCTGTTGTGAATCAGTACCGTGGCGCTCCCTACCGGCGTATCTGCCAGCAGACAGTAAAACACGATCGCCAGATCCAGGTAGGGCAGATGGGGAACCTTTTTTAGAAGCTCCCGGTTCTTTTCCGCGTTGATCAGCTTGTAGACCACCGTAGACTTCAGTTTTTTGTAGTCTGTAAAAAAGTCCACGTCAAACGCCCCCTCAAATTCCGTTTCCTGACAGCATTCCAGTATTTCATCGCAGATGCCTTTTAAGGATCTCCCGCCCAGATACTCCCGGTAGCAGGCGTTCATGTAAATCGTGGGCGCCACTGCCTGCCCCTGGCGTCTCACAGACAGCCCGTCCACCATTACGCCGTTATTTTTCTCCAGCGCAAGCATCTCCAGCTTTGTCCCGCAGGGCAGCGATTCCCTCAAAAATCCTGTGACTGTTCCTACAAATTCCTGATAATTCATGTTCTCATCCTTTCTTTTTCATTTTCTACACCTCTTTTGTCCCGCTTTCCGCTCGCGGTTTTTTCTTTTGCAATACTCTTCATTGGGGATTCCTGCAGCGAAACGCCGCCAGATTTAGAAGATATTTCCATTATACTCAGTTCCAGTTCCTTTTGCAAGTGTTTTTTGAAATTTTTTACAGAAAAAATTTTGCTTGCACTATTTCACATTTTGGTGTAAGATAGTTTAGTCAGCGATGTGCATCTGTAGCTCAGTGGATAGAGCACTGGCCTCCGACGCCAGGTGCCGCTAGTTCGAATCTAGTCAGATGCAGCCAAAAAGAACTGCCGCACGAATTATTTCGTGCGGCAGTTCTTTTTGTGAAATTTTAAAACATTACAGCGTCGGTGTACAAGGGACAATACGCCCTCGATACACTAACGCTGTTATTTAAAAAACCTTAAAACTGCATGTTTCCATGCCTGTCCATGCGGTTATGCTGCCTCAATTCTTCTGTTTTTTCCCAAGTTTTCTCTGACAAATCAGCCCTGACGCTATTCCTGCAGCCGAAACCAGGAGAACCAGAAGCCACGGCAAAATCTCTGAATCATCCCCTGTGCTGGCAGAGTTTATCTCACTCACCGCACTCTTTTGGGCGCTGGAAGACGAACCAGAAGAACTTGAACCAGATGAACCTGAACCTGGCTTTGCCTCTCCATTCTCTTCTCCTCCTGAACCCAGGGCAGGAATCACTTCCGTTCCCAGTTCCTCACCGCAGATGCTGCATTTATATGTCCGGGTTCCCGTCTCGGAAGCTGTGGCTGGCTTAGTCACAGTTCCTTCGTCTTTCTTATGGATATGCACAGAATAAGTGCCGTCCGCATTTTTATTTGGATGGAAATTATCCGCGCAGTATTCCTTTGGCACTGCTGAACTAAAGGATCCGCCGGAAACGTCTACGTAATCTCCTACGGCATTCCACTCAGATGACTCTCCACCTGCCCAGGTATAAGCCATAACCGCCTGGGTTTTCTGGGACATAAAGGTTCCGCCCTGAATATTTGCCGCAGGCGTTCCTCCAGGATATCCCCTGTCTACAAGGGACAGGGCCGAACCGTCATCAATATTTCCATCTCCATCACCCTTATCTTCACGCAGATCTTCACCGCTCCCAGTGACTTTAACCGTGCTGTCTCCCGGCACCATCACAGTTCCTGCACACATCTGTATCCCTGTGCTGCCTTGAATTGTGCCGCCATTCAGAATCAAGCTGCCTTTTTGCGGATGATAAATCCCAGGGCCGGCAGCTGAAATGATTTTTCCGCCATTCACTAGGATTTCTGTACTGTGATAATTTCCATTTCCAGTAATTCCATATCCATCACTCGTCTGGATGCTGCCTCCATTAATAGTCAATTTGGAGACTTCAGGATTTTCAGGCATATCCTCAACAGACCAATAAGGGCCTGATACCAGGATTCCAAAGGAAGAGGTTTCAATCCTAGTTCCTTCTTCTATGACGACTTCCCCTGTGGAAACAACTTGGCCGCTCTTGGGAGTCTGCCCAGCCTGAATGCCGCCAGCTCCTTTTATTGTCACATCTTTTGTGATCAGCTTTCCACTCTGTGCATAGAGAACCACACTGTTTCCTTTTCCTTCCACCGAACCATTCTGGAGCGTCAGTTCCCCGTTGTCCAATACCACAAACGCAACTACATTCCCAGACTGTGTCAGACTAAAATCTCCCAGATCCATTGTAATCTTGTTCCTGATCGGAATGTGAGTCTGGATTTCAAGATCCTCCAGAAGCTCAACTGTCTCCCCGTCTCTTGCGCCTGCAACTGCCTCCGCCAGCGCAGCATATTGCTTAATAAGGTTTCCATCTGTCCCATAAACTTCTGCCACAGGATCCTCAGCCTTTACAGAATAGGTTCCATCCGCCTGCTGTTCCGTCGGCTTATACCCTGCCGCGCAGTATTCCTTTGGCACCGCTGAACTAAAGGATCCGCCGGAAACGTCAATTACATCTCCTGCGTCTTCCCACGTTCCTTCCGTTTTGTCCGTGTTGCTAAAGGTATAGGCTTTGATGGCCGTCGCACTTTCACCTGCTGCTGTAAAGGTACCATCCTCGATCTTTACTGTTCCCAAATCCTTGTAGCCATCCCGCTCGACAATGGAGACAGCCGCTCCATCCGCGATAACTCCATCATTCTCCGTTTTCTGCTGCGGATCCTCGGTGACAGCGATCTTCGTCTTATCTCCCCGGATCTCCAGGCTTCCCGCGCAGAGCTGTACCCCGACATATTTCGCGTTGATGACGGAATCCTCGATCGACACAGAACCGCTGCACGGAAAATAGATTCCAAAGCCGTCTGCCGCATTGAGAGTGGAATTTTTGAGGGTCACGGTATTGTTAGTCTCATTTCCATTTGAGACAATCCCATACTTCTCCCCGGGCACTGTAAGCGTCACATCTTCCAATTCCAGCGAACAGCCGCTCCAGAGCATAGTAACTCCGTCAGCGCCTGCCTGGGCTGTGCCGGTAATGCTTCCATTTTTTATAACCAGGCCGGCTCCGTCATAGTTGATATCAATCATCTCAGCGCTTCCGGTATAGGTATACGTGTGCCCATCCAGGTCAAGAGTCGAAACCGCATTGCCCGATTTGATCGCTTCCGATCCGGTATAATCATGCAGCAGCGTGATCGTCTTTCCCTCCTGGGATGCCTTTGCGGCATTGGCGTAAGTTCCGTAAATCCGCTGGCTGCCGTCCGGCGCGCTGACCAGAAAGCCTCCATTCGCGATATACCCGGCTGACTGGACGCTGTAAAGAAGATACGCCGAGCTTGCAAGCTTCACCGCGTCTGTCCCTCCCCCTAGGACTTCCAGCGTTACCCCTTCCCCGATCTCAACCGGGAGCGGAAGATTGCTGTTTCCACATTTAGCCTCTATCGGGATCTTGGCAGATATCTTTCCTCCCTGTCCTTGGTCACTGTTGATTACACGCACTGTGGAACCCCCTCCCTGGACAGGCTCTGTGCCATATTTCGTATTCAGATACACTGCCGCGGAAGCAAGCGAAGGCGCGTCAATATTGTGGCCGTTCAAATCAAAGGTGACTCCAAAATTGCTGGTCTTCACCTGTTTTGTAAGCGTAACGTCTTTCTGGAGTCTCACAGTGCTTCCGGATTCTGCCGCCTCCAGCGCCTCCTTCAGCGTTGCGTAATTTGTCACCGTCCCATTTTTGTCCGTCACAGTGGCCTCAGGCTGTGTCACGCCTACACTTACTGTTGTTCCGTCTGCGGCTGGGACAGGCCCATAATTTTGCACATATGCATTGGTATCGCTGACTATCTTGTCCGTGTCGGTTGTAGCATACGTCCCGCCGCTTATCTGGGCCGTCGAGTTCTCATCAAGCTCAATGATAAAATCTGCACTCTCTGTCTTAAATAAGCCGCCTGTGATCTCTGCAGACGCGCCAGACAAAAGCGCCGCCGCGTTCCCTGCTTTCCCGGTAAACTCTCCTCCGGAAATCTCCAGCGTCCCGTTATTGGCTCCTCCGTCATAATGAATGGAACCTACCGCCGTCCCTTCCGAATAGATTGTGCCCCCGGAGATCTCCGCTTGATGGTTATTCAAAACCGCATACCTGCCGCTGTTTGGCTGCGTAATTGTGCCTCCGGAAATTTCCAGCACGCCGTAATCGTCATTTTTTACTGTGATCTGCCCGCCTGTAAGGCTTCCGCCTTTTATATAAAGAGCTGCCTTATTTTTTCCCTCGCTGGGTTTAGGTTCCCCATTGGTTCCTGCTTCCGCGGCAGACTGGTTCTGCCAGCCGTTGCCGATCAGGCTGGAATAGAGCCCGGTATTGGAATCAGAAAACTTCACGGTAACCCCGTCATAGATGTACATGGTTCCGAAATTTTTCAGCACATACCAGGAATTTCCACCCCCGTCAGAGCTGCTTTTGCTCGCCTCCCGTGACCGGGTGAAGGTGCCTCCCTGAAGCTTGATATTTCCGTTGATATCATTATAGACAGCCCCTTTTCCATTCGAGATATTGTCTACCACACCTTTCTTATCCGCTGAGGTATCGGTAACCACCGTCCTGGTACTTCTGTTCACGATCGTATGATCCGCCCGGTTCGTCAGTGTAAAACCATTCAGATCAATCGTAATGTTCTTATTTGCAGGGATCACCACATCTTCAGCCATGTCTTTTTGGAGTTTGATCGTATATACCCCTTTATTATCTTTATAGTGGTAGTCACTCACCGCCTCAATCGCCGCAGCAATAGAATCGTATTCCACTGTGGCTCCGTCATACTCCATGGAGACGGCGCCAGAAGTTCTCGCTGTCATGCCTGCCGCTTTGGAAAGAACCAGTTTGTTTTCCGGCGTCCCAGATGGCTCTGTTCCCTCTGGGCCTTCTGCAGGTTTCGGCTCTTCCGGTGTACCAGATTCTTCCGGTGTACCAGGCTCTCCTGGTGTACCGGGTTCTTCCGGTATACTAGGCTCATCCGGTGTACCAGGCTCTTCCGGTGTACCAGGTTCTTCCGGCGTACCAGGCTCATCTGGCGTACCAGGTTCTTCCGGTGTACCGGGTTCCTCCGGTGTCTCCGGCGTCTCTGGCACTGTCTCTTCTGCCGGCTCTTCCGGTGTACCGGTAACGCATTCTCCCTCATGCCCCTTTTCCAGGGTGCATCCCTCTGTAAGGGCGCAGAATTCTGACGGCTCCTCTCCTGTTCCCTCCGCCGCCAGGGCCGGCAGGGCTGGCATCATGGAAAACACCATAGCCACAGCCAGAAAAACTGCCAATACTTTGTTTCCTCTCATCCGTTCCACAACTTCTTCTCCTCCCTGAAAACTTTTTATGCCGGCGGTCTGCCGCCATAATTATTTTCATTTTACCCCCCCCCCGTATCAATTCGGCAATGTACAAAAATGTAAGAGGAACGTCCAATTATGCAATTTATGTAAAAAAAAGACCCTGGAACACAGATATCTGCGTCCAAAGTCTTTTTTATATTCCGGCTTTCTGCCCGTATTCCCTATACCCTCTATGGCCTGTCTTATACTCTGGACAGGTACTCGCCTGTACGGGTATCGATCTTGATCTTGTCGCCCTGGTTCACGAACAGCGGCACCTTTACGACAGCGCCCGTCTCCACGGTAGCCGGCTTGTCCGCTCCTGTGGCTGTGTCGCCCTTGAAGCCCGGCTCGGTGTCGGTGATTTCCAGCTCTACGAAGAGAGGCGGCTCTACCGCGAATACATTGCCATTGTAGGAACATACCTTTACCATCTCATTGTCCTTCACGAACTTCAGGGAATCGCCCACATCCTCGCCGTTCAGGGCAATCTGCTCGTAATTCTCTGTATTCATGAAGTAGTACAGATCTCCGTCGGAGTACAGGTACTGCATCTCCACGCGGTCGATTCTGGCCTGCGGGAATTTCTCAGTCGGGCGGAAGGTCTTCTCTACCACGCCTCCATTGATAATGTTCTTAAGCTTCGTCCTTACGAAAGCTGCGCCCTTTCCCGGCTTTACATGCTGGAACTCCAGAATCTGGTATACATTTCCCTCAATCTCAAGCGTAACGCCGTTTCTAAAATCTCCTGCTGAAATCATTCTTAACTCTTCCTCCTACTGTCCTAAGCGCAGCTTTTCTTCTCTTCTGCGCATGCTATTTTAATCTGTAACTGTCACAACCAACAGTTACCTAAATTTATTCTATAATAAAACCTCTGCTTTTTCAAGCCTTTTTATAGTTCTATGAGTTCTTTGGGCGAGGCGGTCAGGTTCCGGACGCCGTCTTCTGTCAGCACTACCATATCCTCGATGCGCACGCCGCCGAAATCCGGGATATAGATGCCTGGCTCCACCGTCTCGATCATGCCAGGGGCAAGCACTGTCTTCTCGCGGGTGGAAAGGGCTGGCTTTTCGTGGATCTCCAGGCCCACGGAATGGCCCAGGCCGTGCCCGAAATATTCCCCATAGCCCGCTTCCTCGATCACCGCCCTTGCAAGCCAGTCGCCTTCCGCTCCTGTCATGCCGGGGCGCAAAGAAGCCAGGGCCGTCTCCTGCGCCTCCAGCACCACCTGATAGATTTCCCTCTGGCGGGCGTCTGCCTTCCCTATCACCACTGTCCGGGTCATATCGGAGCAGTAGCCCTGGTACCGGCAGCCGAAATCCATCGTCACAAAGTCTCCCTTTTCCAGAGGCTTATCTGTGGGAACCGCGTGAGGCATGGCCGAATGGAGGCCGGAGGCTGCAATCGTGTCGAAGCTGGTGCCCTCCGCCCCGTGGCTTTTCATAAAATACTCCAGCTTCGCCGCGATCTGAAGCTCTGTGACGCCGGGTCTAAGCTCCTCCAGGATATAGGAAAAGGCCGCGTCCCCGATCCGCTCCGCTTCCTCCAGTTTTCGGATCTCCTCCGCACTCTTTACCGCACGCAGGGCCGAAAGAGCGCCCTCAAGGGGCTTCCACTGCCCTGCGGGAAGCCCTGATTTTTCCTGAAGCTCCGCCACCGTTCCATAGAGCAGGGCATCCTCCTCGAAGCCCAGCGTCCGGACGCCGTCCTCCGAAAGAAGCTTTTCCAGCAGCTCCCCGTAGCCGCTTCCCTTTCCGATGGTCCGCACCTGGCAGTCCTTTCCCTCTTTCTGTGCCTGCAGGGTATAACGGCTGTCCGTCAGGATCGCCGCCCGCTCCGCCGACAGGTAAAGATAGCTCTCCGTCCCCGCAAAGCCGCTTATATAGCGGATATTGGCCGGGCGGGCCGCCAAAGCCGCGTCAAGGCCCCGATTTTTTAGAAGTTCTCTGGCCCGCAGAAGGGCCGTATAGTTTCCCATCTTCTGTCTCATTTTTTCCCTTCTCCTCTCAGATAAAAGAACAGCACGATTTTCTCCAGATAGCGCTTCAGCACGATCTGGATCTCCTCCTTTGGATTCATAGGCTTCACCAGAATCGAGTAGATCCCGGTCCGGTTGGCCCCCCAGACGTCTGTAAAAAGCTGATCGCCGATGAAGAGCGTATCCGCAAGATCCGTCCCCATCCGCCGCATCCCCTCCTGGTATCCCTTTCGGGAGGGCTTGTCCGCCTTATACACATAAGGCGTCTCCATCGCCTTCGCAAAGGGCGTCACCCTCGGCTCCTTATTGTTGGAAATCAGGCAGGTGTGAAAGCCTATGGCGTGGAGCCTCCGGAAAAGCTCCACGCTTTCCTGCGTGGCCGGGGCGTCATGGGGCACCAGCGTATTGTCAATATCGAAGAGGATGCCCCGGTATCCCCTGCGGTAGAGCTCCTCAAAATCGATCCCATAGGTGGAATCCCGGTATTCCTTCGGGTAAAAGGCCCCGAAAAATGGTCGTTTCCCACTGTATTCTGACACGATAATTCCTCCCACAATCAGCACCGCGCCCACAAAGCCGGCTCCTGTAATCCGCTCCTTCAGCACGATGGCCGCCGCCACCATGGTGACAAAGGGGTTCAGGTAGATATAGTTGTTCGTATTCACAAGGCCGATGCGCCGGATCGCCATATTCCAGGCCACATAGCACAGGGCGCTTCCCAGAATTCCCAGGAACAGAAGGCAGAACAGGTTCTCCCATTTGGCCAGGGGCGTCAAGGGCGGAAGGCCTTTTCCCCACATGGCAAAGGGCGCCGTCACAAGAACCGCGTAGAACAGCATCCTTCTGGTCAGGAAAAGGCCGCTGTACCGGCCCACAAAGCCCTTCAGAAGCACCGAATAGATGCCCCAGGAGAAGGCGGCCAGAATGGAAAGGGCGTCTCCCAGGGGATTGAGCTTCAGCACGTAGGTGCCGTTGAACACCACCAGCACCACGCCCGCGATGGCGATCACGAAGCCCGCCCAGATCCGTCCCGACAGCTTCTCATCCTTCGTAAAGAAATGGGCCAGGACCGCCGTGAAAATCGGGGCCGCCGCCAGGAGGATGCTGACATTGGAGGCCAGCGTGTAGGTCAGGGCCGTGTTTTCAAAAAAGTAATACAGCGACACTCCCGAAAGGGAGAGGGCGAAGATCCCGGCCTCCTCCTTAAGGCCCGCCGGCTTTTCAATCCTTCTTGTCAGAAGCAGCAGCACCACCCAGGCAAGAAAGAAGCGCATCAGCATAATCTGAAGCGCGTCGTAGTCCCGAAGAAGCGTCTTTGTGGCCACAAAGGTCGTTCCCCATATGGTAATGGTAACCAGGGCGAGCAGATGGCCTGCCGCCCTGTCGTTTCTCACTGTCATCCGTTTCTTAGTCCCCTCTACTTGTCCAGCATTTTCTTAAGCTCGCTTAAGAAGGTGTTCACATCCTTGAACTCCCGGTACACGGACGCGAAGCGGACATAGGCCACCGAATCCAGGCTTTTGAGCTTGTCCATCACCATCTCGCCGATGACGCTGCTGGGGATCTCCCGCTCCTCCCGGTTGAAAATCTCGCTCTCGATGGTGTCGATCATCGCGTTGATATCCTTTAAGGGCACCGGCCGCTTATGGCAGGCGCGGAGCACGCCGTCCATGATCTTGCTGCGGTCGTAGGGCTCCCGGTTGTTATCCTTCTTTATGACAATCACGGGGATCGTCTCGATCTTCTCATAGGTCGTGAACCGCTTTCCGCAGGCGTCGCAGAGCCTCCGCCGTCGGATGGAGCAGTTGTCATCCGCCGGACGGGAATCGATGACCCGTGTGTTTTCCTGGCTGCAATATGGGCATTTCATAGCTTTCCTCCCGCATTCCGCATTCTTCTTGCGCATTCTTCTTGCGTATTTTTCTCCCGCATTCTCCGGGCCGCTTAAAGAGGGACAGCCCGCCGATAGATGTAGTATAGTACAGATTCCACTTTTCTGTCAATTCATATTCTTTTTGCGGAAATTCCCGGAGGATTCCCGCATAGAATAGAAGAAAAGCGGCCTTTCTTCCCGGCCGCTGGGATGGATGTGGGAGAATAGTGATGACTTTTTGCGAGCTGCGTGAAAAAGATGTGATCAATATCCGTGACTGCCGCCGTCTGGGCCATGTGTGCGACCTGGAGCTCGATCCGAAAAACGGCTGTATCCTGGCCCTGACCGCCTCCTCCGGCGAAAAGCTCTGGGGCGTCTTCGGAAAGGACAATGAATGCACGATTCCCTGGTGCAAGATCCGGCAGATCGGGCCGGACATCATTCTGGTGGATCTGGAACAGGAAAAGCCGCCCAGGTAGGAGCTCTGTTTCCCGCTCTTCTGGGCGGCTTTTCCCGTTATCCTATCAAAACCTGTTTCCCGGAAAACGCAAAGCCGTATTTGCGAATCCGCTCTTTTGGAATCCCACGGGCAGTGAGCTGCGCTTCATACCGCTTCTCCTCTATCTGCTTAAGCGCCGCCTGCACAGTCTCAGAAAGCCCTGCCTCTGTCTTCGTATTTTGTACCTTAAACTCCAAAATCACCGCGTCACATTTTCTGGGATCCCTTGGCTCCAGCATCACATCGTATCTCCCAAAGCCGCTTTCCCGGTTGGAAGAGATCACATAATCACCCTGCAGATCCACCAATAGTCCCAGCACAAATCCATGATAGAACCGCTCTGGCTCTGCACAAGGGTTCCCGCCCCCCGCGTCAAAATAGCTGAAGGTCTGCAAAGAGACCCTGTTCATATAGACATTCATAGCATTCACATCGCCAAGCAGCAGCGCCTTGACAAAATCATTATAATCTGCCCTGGCCGGAGAAAACCATTCATGCACCATATTGCGGAACATCAGCTTTACTTCAAAATTTGTGAGCGCCAGCTGGTAACAGGGCAGCGCCCATTCCTTCTCCTCCCCCGGCTCTTCATAAGCCGCGATTTTCAGGTAGCCTCCCGCAAGAAACAGGCTCCAGACCGCATTCTCGCTGCTGTCCAGCTGACTGTACACAATCTGTTCATCAATCACTGCCTGCAGGCTTTCTCCCCTTAAAAGCGTCTCAAATTTTTCCTTAATACTCCGGCTTCCTTCCCGGATCAGTTTTCCCACAAGGCTGTTGGAACTGGTGTTGGCCCAGTAGATATTCAGCTTCCGCGTACTTAAATAATTCAAAATCGACCACGGATTATAGATGTCCCTATGTTTTCCAAAGGTAAAACCATCGTACCAATACCGCACTTTCTCAAGCTCCGAATCCAGACCGCATTCTTTCAGCGCAGCTGCCACCTCGCGCTCCGTAAAACCAAATGTATCCGTATACTTGTCTGAGACAGCCGTCACCACCTCCAGATTATTCAAATCCGAAAAAATGGATTCCTTGCTGATCCGGGTAATCCCCGTCATGACCGCCCGCTCCATGCATGGATTTGTCTTGAACGTAGAGTTGAAGAGGCTTCTCATAAATGCCGCCAGCTCATCCCAGTAGCCATTGATATAAGCCTCCTGCATAGGCGTATCATATTCATCCAAAAGAATAATCACCTTTTTCCCATAAAACCGATACAGATATTCTGAAAGCTGATGCAGGGCATATGTGGCATCCACCTCCCTCATATCCGGTGAAACACGGTCGAAGTATTCCCGATCCTTCTCCGTGAGCGTCTCCTGATCCCGCAGAAAATAGAATTCTGAATACAGGTTCGTAATAATCTGGCAAATGCGTGCCTTCGCAGCGGTATAATCCTTTTCCTTCACATTGGCAAAGGACAGGCTGATTACAGGAAAGCTTCCCTGCAGCTCCCGGTATTTTTCCTGCTTCCAGATAGACAACCGTTCAAAAAGCGCCCTTTCTCCACTGTATTTCAAGGAAAAGAAGTGTTCCAGCATACTCATATTCAGCGTCTTTCCAAAGCGGCGCGGGCGGGTAATCATGGTCACGTCATCCATGCTCTCCCACCACTCCCGGATAAAATCCGTCTTATCTACATAAAAGCAGTTATTTTTTATGATTTTTCCAAAATCCTGAATTCCGATCCCTATTGTTCTTGCCATACCCTGCTCCCAGCGCTTTCCATTTTCCATTTTGTCAGCCATTTTTTTCAGTATAGCGGATTTTCTTTCAAAACACAACCGCTTCCGGAAGCCATACCCCGCTTCCCTCCGAAAGTCCCGGCTGCACCATCCGCGCCTCGATCTCCCCGTCCGGGAACTGGTAAGCCACCAGGGCCTTCCCTTCCTCCTGCATCTGCGTCTCGGCCTCGCCTCCCTCCAGGTGCAGCGCCCACTCCAGGGCCGCCGCCGGCGTATGGAAGGTTTCTTCATAATATTCCGGGTCTTCCCCCGCAATGTCCTTCTGTACCAGATTTTCCGCGGTATTCTCCCCCGCCAGGGAGGAATTCAGATAGTCCGGCAGCCAGTCCTCGTAGGCCTCCCGGAAGTCCTCGTATGAGGTGATAGAAAAGAATTCCCTTCTCTCCCACTCTGAAATAAGCCAGGTATCCTCCGTCCGCTCCAGCGCGATGTAGTCCTTCCAGGCCCACCAGTTTCCATCGCTTGTAAGGCCCGGATAGGTAATTTCCGCCGTGACAGGTTCGCTGACCGAGAGCTTCACGATGGGCGTCCCTGCCAGGAAGGGGCTGGACCAGCCCATGGTAAGAATTTCTCCGCCCTCCTCTGCTCCGGGCACCCGCTCGATCCCCAGCTCTTCCGCCCTGGCCTGAAGTCCAGGGGTGAGCCTTTCATAGACGTAATCGGCGTTCCGGTTCCCGGCCGCCGCGGCCCACAGCTGCACGATGGCTGTCAGCTGCTCCTCCTCCGAAGCCTCCGGAAGCTCTCCGCGCCCGGCCACCCAGACGCTGGTGGGCCCGTCCGCCCCGCCGATGATGGAGACCGCCTCCTGGCCGGAAGGATTGGAAAGGCAGAGGCAGATTCCCGCCAGGACGAGTACCAGCGCAAGGATTACAAGCGCCCGCTTCCTCTTTTTGTATTTCAGGATATTGCGGATCCGCGCCCGGACGGAATTTTCTCCGAAGGCCAGAGGACTTCCCGCCAGAAAGCCTGCGGGGGCCGCCAGCGCCAGCAGAAACTCTCCGTAATTTTCTTTCTGCTCCGCGCCGATTTCATCCAGGACGCGCTCGTCGCAGCTCATCTCCATATCCCGGACGAAGAGCGAGAAGGCCAGCCACAGGAAGGGGTTCCACCAGTGGAGTGCCGCCGCCAGCCAAGCTAGGAGCTTAAGCTGGGGATCGCGCCGCCGGATGTGGATCCTTTCGTGCCGGAGCACATACTCCCGCTTCTTCCCGGACAGCCCTGCTGGCAGATAAATCCGAGGCCGGAAAAAGCCCAGCACAAAGGCTGTGGAAATCTGATCCGATTCGTACGCTCCATCCCCCGCCCGCACAGCCAGGGCGATCCGGCGGCGCAGACGTATCCAGGAGCAGATCCCCCAGACCAGCAGAAAAAGGACGCCCGCCGCCCAGACACATAGGAGCGCCGTCAGAAGCGCCTCCCCAGCTCCGGCGCCGGGAAGGGCGCCGAAGTCCGCTCCTGCCTGGGCCGCCGCCCCTGTCCCTCCTCCTGCCAGGGTTCCTCCCGCAGCAGGCCACGCCGCCGCGCCTTCCCCCGCGCTTTTTAGTCCCAGAATGCCGGCCAGGCGGACCGCCTGACCGGATCCGGCAGCCACCGTCAGCTGGCTTCCTTCCGTGCGCATAAAGGAAAACAGGCGGAACACGCTGAAGGGCGACGTATAAAAAAAGGGGCAGACCGCCCGGACGAAGACCGCCAGCCACAGCAGGTAGGCGTACTTTTTCGACAGGGGCTTAAGAAGCAGGCTTAAGGCCAGAACCGCCAGCGCTGTCAGAGACGCGGCGACACCCAGTTCAAAAAGCGCCGTCATCCACTCTCTCATCCTCACTCCCCCTCCCGCTTCGCTCTGCTTTCGTCAATCAGCCTTTTCAGCTCCTCCGCTTCCTCCTCGCTCAGCTTCCTCTCTCCCAGGAAGGCCGCCACAAACCGGGGCAGGGAGCGGTCAAACCACTTCTCCACCACGGCCTGGCTCTCGTAGCGCTGCACATCCTCCTTTTTCACAAGAGATGTCACAAGCGAAGCCTCGTTTTTCAGAAATCCCCGCTCACAGAGCTTGCGAAGCACCGTATAGGTGGTGGATTTTTTCCAGCCAAGCCTGGGAAGGCAGGCCTTGTAAAGCTCCGTGGAGCTTAAGGGCTCCTTCTCCCACACAATCTCCATCAGGCGGTATTCCGCGTCATAAAGCTTCCATTCTTCCATACTTTCCTATTTCCTCCGTCCTTTTGGTTTATTCCGCTCAATCGGTTTATTCAAATAAACCGTATCATAAAAGCCTGCCGCTGTCAAGCATCCTGCGGAAAATACTACTGCAAAAAAATAACCGGAAAATCAGTCTCCTGATCTCCCGGCCAGCGCGTTCTTTCTGCTCTTTTTCTGCTCTTTTTTGGGTTCCGTCTTTTTGTTCCCGCCTATCTGGCTTCTTCCTCCTGGATTCCCGCCCGGGCCCCGATATACGCCCGCATACCCTCCTTGGGCATGTCGAGAGCGATGGAAAGCTCCTCGTAAAGCTGTTCCTCCGCCGCGTGGAAATACCGCTCGTCTACCGTGGTCGCCTTCTTTCCCTGGGCGATCCGCTCCTGCCCCCGCAGATAGGAGGTCTTGATGATCCGGATCCACTGCCTGGGATCGCAGCTTCGGATGGCTTCCTTGTACTGCTTCTCCCGCTCCTTGTCGTTCTTCTCCAGCAGCGCCTCGATCCCGGCGATTCCATCCACCAGGGCGGCCGCCTCGTCCCGCGACATCACCGGGCGTATGATCGTCTTCTCATTATCCACCGGCGTGAACAGCGTACTCCCCTTCTGGAAGCAGGGCCGAAGCACGTAATACAGCTTTCCTTCCGCCGTCCCCTTCATGGCAAGCTCCGTAATTTCCTCTACCTGGCATACCCCCTTCGTTCCGTAGACCACATAGTCTCCTTTTTCAAACATGAACTGTCCTCCTTTCCCACGTTCTCGTTCTATCTTTATTGTTCCCAAAATTTTCAGGCAGACGCCCTCCCGGGCGTCAAAAATCCGCCGTCTCGGGCGGATTGGTTTACGCCTTTTTATTTATCTTAACAGAAATTTAACGCATTTTCCAATTTTTCTGGGCCTTTTCCTATTTTTCGTGATTTTGTACCATAAGGCCTTCCCCGTTTTTGTGCAGTTTTCAGGAAAATCCGAGGTATTCCGGCCTCTTAACGCCTAAGAACCTCTTTGTACCGCAGTTCTCAAAATGTCAAGGACTAATATTTTTTTTATTTTTTTCCGCCGCGCATAGAAAAATTTTCTCCTGGAAATCTTGTAAATAGCAGGCGCGGCAGACGGAAAAAATCCGTTTTCCGCCATACATCTGCAGCACAGCGGACAGGAGGTTTTTGGGAATCATGGCACTGAATAAGGTAGAAATCTGCGGCGTAAACACAGCGAAGCTTCCTCTTTTGAAGCCCGAGGAAAAGGAGGCCCTGTGGGAGCGGATCACACAGGGGGATAAGGAAGCGAGGGAGCTCTACATCAAGGGGAATCTGCGTCTGGTCCTAAGCGTCATCAAGCGCTTCTCCGCCAGCAGCGAGAACGCGGACGATCTTTTCCAGATCGGCTGCATCGGCCTTATGAAAGCCATCGACAATTTCGACGACAAGCTGGGAGTAAAATTCTCCACCTATGCCGTACCCATGATCATCGGGGAAATCCGCCGCTACCTGCGGGACAACAACGCCATCCGGGTCAGCCGGTCTTTGCGCGACACCGCCTACAAGGCCATCTACGCCAGGGAAGGGCTCACCAGGAAAAATTCCAAGGAGCCCACCATCAGCGAGATCGCGGAGGAAATCGGCATCCCGGACGAGGACATTGTCTTCGCCCTGGACGCCATCCAGAGCCCGGTCAGCCTCTACGAGCCTGTCTACACGGAGGGCGGCGACACCCTCTACGTCATGGATCAGATCAGCGATAAGAAAAACCGGGAGGAGCTCTGGATCGAGGAGCTCTCCTTAAGCGAAGCCATGAAGAAGCTGCCGGAGCGGGAAAATTATATCATCTCCCTGCGCTTTTTCGAGGGCAAGACCCAGATGGAGGTGGCCGAGGAGATCGGCATCTCCCAGGCCCAGGTCAGCCGCCTGGAAAAAAACGCCCTGAAAAGCATGCGGAACTACCTGAAGCTGGGGTGAGCGCCCGTTCGGCTGCCCGGCGCTTCTCGTCAGCCCAGCTCCACAATCCTGGCCCCGATCCGTTCCGTAAAGGTCCGGTCATGCTCCACCAAAAGCAGGGTGGGCCGGTATTTCAGCAGCAGATCCTCGATCTGCATCCTGGAAAACACATCGATGAAATTCAGCGGCTCGTCCCAGATATACAGATGCGCCTGCTCGCAGAGGCTCCTGGCGATCAGCACCTTCTTCTTCTGGCCGCCGCTGTAATCTTCCATGTTTTTCTCAAACTGCTCCCTTCCGAAATCCAGCTTGCGAAGGAGGGCCAGAAAGAGCGGAAGCGGAAGCTCATACCGGGCAGCGTACTCCGAAAGGCTGCCCTTCAGATGCCCGGTGTCCTGGGGCACATAGGAAATGCGAAGCCCCGCCGCCGTCTCGATGGTTCCCTCAAAGCAGAGGCGTTCTCCTTCTGGAAGAAGACCCGGCCCTGCCTCTCCTGTCCCATAGCTTTCCCTGTCCTTTTCCTGGGCCGCCTGGATCACAGCCTTCAGGACGCTGGATTTGCCGCAGCCGTTCCGCCCCTTTAAGGCGACGGCGTCCCCGTTTCGGATTCGGAAGCTGGTCTCTGGAAGAACCTTGCGGCTGCCGTCCGGATTCTCATAAAAGACGCGCACCCCTGAAAGCTCTGCCAGGATTTCCTTGTGATGCCGCAGCGGGAACAGCTTTAAGTCTTCCGTCTCCTCCAGGTTCTTTAAAAGCCCCTCCTTTTCCTCGATGGCCCGCTCCTGCCGGTGCTCCAGGTTCTTGCGGCGTCTCTGCATCTTTCTTGACTTTTCCCCGATCAGAGGGCGTCTTCCCTTCAGAACAGTTCCTTTTCTTTTTGCCTCTTCCGCCGCCTTTTTTCCAATCTTCCTGGCCTCCAGATCGTCGGCCCACTGCTCCTTGACCCGGGCTGAGCTCTTCAGGCGCTCTATATCCTGCTTCAGCCGCTCGTTCTCGGCCTGCTCCCAGGCGTCCCGGCGCCTTCTCTCCTCCCACCAGGTCGAAAAATTTCCTTTGTACACCTCGATATCCGTCCGGTTGATAACCAGCACATGATCCACGCACTGGTCGAGAAAATCCCGGTCGTGGGACACCAGGATAAAGCCCTTTTTCCCCTTCAGGTACTCCCGGACGCTGTCGCGGCCCTCCTGATCGAGATGGTTCGTGGGCTCGTCGATGAGCAGAAAATGATTGTCCCTGGAAAACAGCACCGCCAGCATCACCTTCGTCCGCTCGCCGCTGCTTAAGGTGGAAAACGCCCGGTACAGCACGTCGGCGTCCACATGGAGCAGCGTCAGCTCCCGGCAGAGCTTCCAGAACTCATAGTCCGGATACAGCTCCTCCACCACCTCCAAAACTGTTTTTTCCGGCTCCCTCACCGCAAAGGGAAAATAGTCAAAGCGTTCGTCGGAGGAAATCGTTCCCCGGTACTCATATTCTCCCATCAGAAGCTTCAGAAACGTAGTCTTGCCCCGGCCGTTGCGGGCGATGAACCCAAGCCTCCAGTCTGTGTCAATCTGGAACGACACGTCCTCAAAAATATTGTCTGAACTTCCCTCATAGTAAAATGTCAGATGGCTGACACTGATAAGCGACATATACATCCCTCCCTGGATCTGCGCGCCCACGATTGGATAGGGAAAACAAATTTCCCTATCCGCCGCGATACCGCACAAAAAAGGCGCAGGAATCAAATACCTCCTGCACCTTTTCCTTCACGTTCCAGCCGGGATCGCGGCGCGTTTCTCCGGCAGACATACCGGCAAAGCGCCTGTCCCAGGCTCTCCCAGAAAGAGCTGTATCTGTCCATGTAAGAAGATATTATTCCTGCCCGCACGGCAAAAAGCCCTTCGCGCGAAGCCGGGCTTTTCTCTCCCGGAGCCGCTCCAAAGCATCCTTTTTCTGCCATGCACATTTTCAGCTTCTGAAATTAGCAGGTAATAATAATCATCCTCACACCTCTTTCTTTTCTTCTTTTTTCACTATACGGCCTGGGCGGGCGTCTGTCAAGCCTCTTTTTCCACCATAGCCCTGCACCGCTTTTTCCAGCAGGCGATGCCATATTTCAGAATGGGGGAATACCCGTCCTCCCGGAGCTCGCCGGCATAATCCTGTGCCTCAATCTGCCCAAGCGCCTCCCTGCAGGCTGCCTCCAGCCGTTCTCTCTCCGCGTACTTTATCTCAATGATAATTCCGATATCCTGATCCTCATCCCGGATAAGAATGTCGCTGTACCCGCTGCCCGCCTCCTGATTGG
>CALWBB010000026.1 GCA_944375885.1 uncultured Merdimonas sp. | reverse complement strand
CGGAACTGGCAGACGAGCAAGACTAAGGATCTTGTGGCATTCGTGCCGTGTGGGTTCAAGTCCCATCTTCCGCATTTTTATTATTTTATTCCCATGGATCACTGCATTTACCGATATCCCGGTAGATGGCAGTGATTTTTTTTGCGATAAGCCCGGCAAGCGGACAGCGTGCCTGCATGAACGGCTATTTGCTGAAATCCATTTTGCGCCGGCAGGCTTTTATTGAAAGGCAAAGGCTTCTGTGTTAAGATAAAGACAGAAAATTTTGCATGGCGTCCTGCAAAACACAGAGGATTGGAAGCGGCAATCTTTAAACCGCGCGGGCGAAAAGGAGGAGGCATACATATGGAACAGTTTTTGATATCACATGATTTGGGAACCTCGGGGGACAAGGCGACCCTGTTTACGACGGACGGAAAGCTGGTTCGCAGCTACACAGCGTCCTACGGCGTACATTTCTTTAACGGAAATTACGCGGAGCAGGATCCGGAGAACTGGTGGGACGCGGTCTGTGAGGCCACGAAGGCGGTTCTCGAGGGCGAGGACGCCGGAAGGGTGGCGGCCATGTCCTTCAGCGCGCAGATGCAGGGGTGTCTCCCGGTGGATAAGCACGGGCATCCCCTCCGCGATTCCATAATCTGGGCGGATCAGAGAGCGGTCAAGGAGGCGAAGCATCTGGAAAAGGAGCTGGGCGGTGACCGGATTTACAAAATCACCGGGCATAGGATCAGCGCCAGCAACAGCATTGAGAAGCTGATGTGGGTGAAAAAGCATGAGCCGGAGGTCTATGAGAAGACTTATAAGATGCTTCAGGCCAAGGATTATATTATTCAGAGAGCTACCGGAAATTTCGTGACGGATTACTCGGACGCTTCCGGCACCCAGGCGCTGAACCTGCGGAAGCTGGAGTGGTCGGATGAGATTCTAAAGGCCGCGGGCATTGACAAGGACAAGCTGCCGGAGCTTAAGAAGTCCACAGACGTGGCAGGCTATATCCGGGAGCGCGTGGCGGGAGAGATCGGCCTTCCTGCCGGCACGCCGGTAGTCTGCGGCGGCGGGGACGGGCCTGTGTCCGCGGTGGGCGCGGCCTGCATCCGGGACGGGGAGTTTTACCTGACTTTTGGCACCTCGGCCTGGATCGGCGGGACGACCACAGAGCCCTTTATCGACGAAGACAAGACCGTATTCTGCTTTGCCCATGTGATCCCGGGCAGATATATGCCCTGCGGCACCATGCAGGCGGCGGGAAGCTCCTACTCCTACATCCGGCACGCCCTCTGCGATGACCTGCCCTACGAGGAACTGAACCGGATGATTGAGGCTTCCCCGGCCGGGGCCCAGAACCTGATTTTCCTCCCCTATCTTCTGGGAGAGCGCAGCCCCAGGTGGAACCCGGACACCAGCGCCGCCTTCCTGGGAATCAAGCCGGAGCATGACAAGAAGGACTATGTGCGGGCCGTGATCGAGGGCATCGCCATGAATATGGAGCTGATCCTGAAGGCATACCGGAAGCAGGCGAAGATCGAGACTATGAACCTGACCGGCGGCGGGGCGAGGGGAGAGGTCGTAGCGCAGATCCTTTCCGACGTGCTGAACGTCCGTTTCCGGATGCCGGACTGCGTGGAATCGGCCACCGCCATCGGCGCGGCCGTGATCGCGGGCGTAGGCGTAGGCGTTTTTGAGGATTTTGACGAGATCCGGCGCTTCCTGAAGTTTGAAAAGGAGGTGGAACCCAATCCGGACACCCAGGAGGTGTATGACAGGCTGAAGCCGGTGTTTGACGAGGCGTATGAGTGTCTGGTGCCGCTGTACGAGAAGCTTGCAAAATTGTAAGATAGTGAGTTTGTAAGATAGTAAGTTTGTAGGATTGCGGGGACGACTGAGGGGGTTATCCGAATCGTCAGCTTAGGAGAGGAGGATGCAGATGAAAAAGAGCTTTTCCCGGTTTTTCCTGGCGTTTCTGTGCTGCGCGGCTCTGGCTTATCCGCTGGCAGGCTGCGCGGCTGCCGAAGAGGAAGAGCCTTTGTCAGAGTGCAGGGACGCAGAAGAGATCACAGAGCTTTTGTATGCCAGCAATGACAGGGACAGATATTTCAATTACGGCTTCCCAGTTACAGAAGAAAGTGTAGAGGACGCGCTTAAGACAGGCTCGCGCTATGGCCGGGTGGACTCAGAAGAATTCCAGGCCCTTTCGCAGATCCAGGAGTATTTTCTGGAGGTATACACAGAGGATTACTGCGAAAAGCTGCAGCTCTGGACAGGGGAGGGCCCACGCTGGAAGGAGGAGGATGGAATTCTTTTCCAGAGCCTGGCGGACGGCATATACAGCCCTGTCACGGAGGAAAACCTGGAGGATAGCACGATCCTGTACCAGGGTGACGATAAGATAACGGCCCACATTTATTTTGACAGCCAGATAGACGACACGAAATATGTGATGGAATATACGCTGATCAGGACAAAAGAGGGGCTTCGGATAGAAGACCGTGTGGTGGAAGTACAGGATTAGCGGACGGATCAGGTGGGAATCGGGCAGAAAAGGTTATTCTCCTTCACTTTTTTAATGGGTAAATTTTACGGGGCAGGGAGTGATTCGTGTGAATCACTCCCTGCCCCGCCTGAGTTATCTGTTTCCCGGCAGCTCCTCTGCCGCCGTCCTTCCGGCTTTATCCTTTATTTCGCCAACAGCATCATAATCTCGTTGCTTCTGGCGATGAATTTCGTCATGGCCTCCGGCGCCAGCGGCTGGTTGCTGATGAGCGCCAGGTCATAGAGCTGCTCGCAGAACAGATTTACATTCTCTGCGTCCTTATGCTCCAGGATGTACTGCACCAGCTTGTTGTTCGCGTTCAACACCAGGGTCTGGCCGCCGAACATGCCGGGATCGAAGCTGCCGCCCATGCTGTACATCTTCATCATATCCTGCATCCTGCGGCTTTCCTCAGAGAGGGTGATCATGGAGGAGATGTTCTCATTCTTCATCTTCTCCACCTTGACCTCCAGCTTGTCGTTGCCGAGGGCCTTGCGGAAGATCTCGGTCAGGGAATCTGTGGTTTCCTTTAGGGCTTCCGCGTCGGACTCTTCCACGAAATCCTCCGTCAGATCCGCGTCGATGCGCTGGAACTTGATCTTCTCGTTCTTCATTTCCAGATGGGAGATGAAGGGAGAGTCGATGTTGTGCTTCAGGATGACGGCGTCCTTGCCCTCCTCCTTGAACATGTTGATATACTGGCTCTGCTGCACCTCGTCGGTCACATAGAAGATCGTAGTCTTTTCCGGCTCTTTTTCTTCGTCAGATTCTTCGCCGGCCTTTGTCTCTTCTGTCTTATCCTCTGCGGCTGTCTCGTCGGCGTTCTCTACGATATCCACATCCCCGCTTTCGGCCTTTTCCTCCGCCTTCTCTTCCGGAACCAGATCCTTTAAGGTCAGGTATTTTCCGTCCAGATCCTTGAACAGGATGTAGTCGGTCATCTTGTCGCAGAATTTCTCATCCTTCAGGCAGCCGAATTTGATGAAGGGGCTGATGTCGTCCCAGTATTTTTCGTAGCTTTCCCGGTCGGTCTTGCACATGCCGGTGAGCTTGTCTGCCACCTTCTTGGAAATGTAATCGGAGATCTTCTTTACAAAGCCGTCGTTCTGCAGGGCGCTTCTGGATACGTTCAGCGGAAGATCCGGGCAGTCGATGACGCCCTTTAAGAGCATCAGGAACTCCGGAATGACTTCCTTGATATTGTCGGCGATGAAGACCTGGTTGTTGTACAGCTTGATGGTTCCCTCGATGGAATCGTACTCGGTATTAATCTTCGGGAAGTACAGGATTCCCTTCAGGTTGAACGGGTAGTCCATGTTCAGGTGGATCCAGAAGAGGGGCTCCTTGTAATCCCGGAATACCTTGCGGTAGAAGGTCTTGTACTCCTCGTCGGTGCACTCATTGGGATGCTTCGTCCACAGCGGATGGGTATCGCTTAAGGAGACGGGGCGCTTGTTGATCTTCACCCGCTCGCGGGCAGGGGAGATTTCTTTTGTCTCCTTGGTGCCGTCCTCGTTCTCCACCTCTTCGGTCTTGGCGTCCTCATGGATATGCTCTACGACCACGTCGTCGTCTCTTAAGTCGGCCTCGTCGATGGTCTCATACTCCTGGGGCGCGTTCGCCTTCTCCAGGAAAATCTCCACCGGCATGAAGGAACAGTACTTCTCGATAACCTCGCGCGCGCGGTACTCGTTGGCGAATTCCAGGCTGTCCTCGTTCAGGAACAGGGTAATCTCCGTACCGATCTCCGTGCGGCTGCCGTCGGACATGCTATACTCCGTGCCGCCGTCGCACTCCCAGTGCACGGGTACGGCATTCTCCTGATAGGAGAGGGTGTCGATGTGCACCTCGTCCGCTACCATGAACGCGGAATAGAAGCCCAGGCCGAAGTGGCCGATGATCTGGTCGTCGTTGGCCTTGTCCTTATACTTCTCCAGGAAAGCGGCCGCGCCGGAGAAGGCGATCTGGTTGATATATTCTTCCACCTCTTCGGCGGTCATGCCAAGTCCGGTGTCGATGAATTTCAGGGTTTTCTCTTCCGGGTTCACGATCACGCGGATACTGTCCTTGTGGCCTTCCGGATAGGTGTATTCGCCGATGAGGGCCAGCTTTTTCAGCTTGGTGATGGCGTCGCAGCCGTTGGACACCAGCTCACGGAAGAAAATGTCGTGATCGGAATACAGCCATTTTTTAATAATCGGAAAAATATTTTCGCTGTTGATGGAAAGACTTCCATGCTTATCTGCCATTGCAATTCACTCCTTCATAGAAAGGGCTGCCTGTACAGGTCTGTCAGCGCAGCCCGTTTTTGCTCTGTTTCCCATTGTAATTCACTGTGTATAAAAAGTCAATAGAAAATCAGCACTCTAGCTGGTTGAGTGCTAACAAAAATTCATAAATTTTCTAAAAAATCTATAAACAGCCGCGGGAAATGGCCGTATTTTACAGAAAGGTGAAGATTTTATTAAGTTTCCAGGAGCAGATAGATTTCAGAAAATCCTGTGATATAATGTTTCTATCTGAAACTAAAGGAATGATTAACGCGTCTAATATACAGCGGCGATCCTGGCGGGGAGCCTGCGGCGGCCTGGCTTTTCGGAGCGCGGGGATTTTGAAAGGAGACAGCATACGATGAGGCAGAAAAGAAGTGGAAAGGTTTTTCTGGCGGCGGCCCTGGTTCTGGCTGTGTTTTTTGCCTGGCAGGGCAGCGGGAAAGGAAGCGCCAGGGAAGACGAGAAGGTCTTTCCCGCAGCAGCTTGGATTATGGCGCTGGAGCAGAAGGATACAGGGGCGATCAAGGCGGAGCTGAACGCAAGGGATGAGGCGCAGCGGCAGCAGGCGGCCCTGGCCCAGGCACAGCAGCAGGGCGCCGGGACAGAAGGAATTCAGGCCGGGACAGACGGGCAGACAGAAGGAAGCCAGGACGGGGAAGGCGGCCAGGAAGAGAAGACGAAGCCGGATCCTGCGGACAGGGCGGATCTGAAGCGGCGTTTCGGACAGGCTGTCATCGTGGGCGATTCCGTGGCGGAGGGCTTTATCGATTATGAGATACTTGATCCTTCTTCCATTATCGCCCAGAAGGGCCTGCGGGCGGATTCGGCCGGGCCGGATATCGAGAAGGCTCTCGCGCTGTCGCCTTCCTGCCTGTTCCTGTCTATCGGCTTAAATGACCTGGAGTACTGCGAAGGGGACAGCAGCCGCTTTGTCTCGCATTATGAGGCGAGGCTCCAGGAGATTCAGGAAAAGGCTCCGGAACTTCCGGTCTATGTGAACGCCATCATGCCGGTGCTGCCGGCTGCGGTGGAGGCAAAGCCGGTGCTGGGATATGTGGAGGAGTTCAACGGGGCGCTGAAGGCGCTCTGCGAAGGGATGGGGATCCCCTTCCTGGACAACGGGGATATCCTGGACGGGCATGAGGACTGGTACCAGAAGGATTCTGTGCATCTGACCTCACAGCCCTATCCTTTGTGGCTGGCACGGATGGAGGAGGCGGCAGGCTTATGAAATATGCAGCGCTGCAGGCGGCGAAGCTTCTGCTTCTGGCAGTACTTGCCGTCCTGCTCTGGGGAATCCTGCACGCAGATCCGCAGCAGGCGGACTTTTCCGTTCTGCGGGAACAGGCGGAGCAGGCGATGGATACGACGGGAATGCGGCAGGCGGACGCCCAGCTTCTGCGGAGGCTCTACGGCCTGAATGGGGGAGAGCTGGCGGGCTGGGCCCTTTGGACCTCGGAGGACAATATGGCGGTGGAGGAGCTGCTTCTGGCAGAGTGCGTATCGGAGGCTCAGGCAGAGCAGGTGCGGGAGGCTCTGGAAGCCCGCAGGAGTACCCAGATCCAGAATTTTGAAGGCTACGGGCCGGAACAGGTGCGGCTCCTTGAGGACAGCATCATGGAGGTTCGGGGCGTCTATGTGCTTTTCGTGGTATCAGAGCAGGCGCGGGAGGTGAAGGACGCTTTCTTAGGCGTTCTCTATCCGGGGCCTGCGGGAACAGGAAATCAGTAGAAAGACGGGGACGGACAGCATGGTATTCAGCAGCATAGTTTTTATCTTTACATTTCTTCCGGTGGTGATCCTGGCCTGTTATCTGGCTCCGGTGAAGCTGCGCAATTTTGTGCTGCTTCTGGCGAGCCTGGTATTTTACGCCTGGGGCGAGCCGGTCTATCTTTTTCTGATGCTTTACAGCATCCTTTTTAATTACGTCATGGGCCTGGATATCGCGGCGAAGCAGGAGAAGGGCAGGACGGGCAGGGGAAGCCTTGCCCTGGGCGTGGCTGTGAACCTGATCCTTCTGGGCTTTTTTAAGTATTACGGTTTTCTGGCGCAGAATCTTTTACAGCTTTTTTCCATCCGGCTCCCGGAGGTCACGGTTGGCCTTCCCATAGGGCTTTCCTTCTATACCTTCCAGTCCATTTCCTATCTGGCGGATGTGTACCGTGGAAAGGCCGGAGGGCAGAGAAGCCTGATTTCCTTTGGCCTCTACATCTCCATGTTTCCCCAGCTGGTGGCCGGGCCCATCGTCCAGTACGCGGATATCGACGCCCAGCTTCGGAAGCGCTTTACCTCCTGGGAGCTCTTCGGAGAGGGAACCCGGTATTTTGTGGGCGGCCTGGCAAAAAAGGTGCTGCTGGCTAATAACCTGGGCGCCGTCTTCGAGGCGGTGTCGGGACTGTCCTCCCTTTCCGTGCTTTCCGCCTGGGTGGGGGCGCTGGCCTATGCCTTTCAGATATATTTCGATTTCAGCGGCTATTCCGACATGGCCATCGGCCTGGGAAAGATGTTTGGCTTTGCGTTCAAAGAAAACTTTCATTTTCCCTACTGTGCCCGGAGCATTACGGAATTCTGGCGCAGATGGCATATCTCCCTGGGCTCCTGGTTCCGGGAATACGTCTATATTCCCATGGGCGGCAACCGGGTGGGCGTCCTGAAGCACATCCGGAACCTGCTGGTTGTCTGGACGCTGACAGGGCTCTGGCACGGGGCCAGCTGGAATTTCGTGGTCTGGGGCTTCTATTACGGAGTGCTCCTGATAGGGGAAAAGTACATTTTGCGCAAGGCGGCGGGGCGGATTCCCGTGCTGGGGACGGCCTGTACGCTGCTGCTGGTCCTGATCGGCTGGGTTTTCTTCTTTAGTCCCTCCCTGGGAGCCGCCGTGGAATACTTAAGCGTGATGGCCGGCTTGGGAAGTGTTCCTCTGACAGACGGCGCGGGCATGTATTATCTGCTGTCCAGCCTGGCGCTGTTCGCCATCTCCTGGCTGTGCTGTGTTCCGCAGCCCTTCCAGCTGATGGACAGGCTGTGGAAACGGGAAGGCGGGAAGACGGGGCTGTACCTGTTCTATCTGGCGCTCTTTGTTCTGTGTACGGCGTATCTGATTCACGACACCTATAATCCGTTCCTGTATTTCCGCTTCTGATTTCTGATTCTGTGAGGTGTGTATGGCGATGTGGAAGGAAAAAAGAAAAAGAGAAAACGCCCGCGGGAGCGTCTTAAGGGGGCAGGGCTATGAGATTCTTGGCATCGGCTTTGTGCTGCTGCTCCTGGGCTTTGGGATTCTGAACCTGGCTTCCCCGGACCGGGAATTTTCCGAGACGGAGAACCGGATGCTGGAGCAGAGGCCGGATGTTCAGCTGTCCTCAGTGGCGGATGGACGGTTTATGAAAAGCTTTGAGACCTGGCAGACGGATCAGTTTGTCTTCCGGGACGGCTGGATCCGCCTGCGCACGGCTGCGGACCGGATGCTTGGAAAAAAGGAATCCGGCGGGGTATTTCTGGGAGAGGACGGCTGCCTGTATGAGAAGCCGGAGAAGCTGGGAGAAGCGGCCTGGACCAGCCTCTATGCCATCCGGGAGTTCGCAGGCCGGCACCTGGAGCTGCCGGTCTATCTGATGCTGGTTCCGGACGCGGCCGGAGTGAAGGCGGAGGAGCTGCCGCCCTTTGCCCCTGTGGAGGATCAGGCGCGGCAGCTGGAAGAGATAGGGGCGTACCTGGGGGATGCGGTCCGGCAGATCCCGGTCTATGAAGCCTTGCGGGAGCATCGGGACGAATATCTCTATTACCGGACGGATCACCACTGGACCACGCTTGGAGCCTGGTACGCGTACCAGGAGGCAGCCGGGGCCATGGGCCTGGAAGCTGCGGAGGCCGAGGGGACAGAGCCGCCCCTTTATCCGGTGTCGGATTCCTTTGAGGGAACGCTGGCGTCCGTCAGCGGCTATCGGGCAGAGCCGGATACGATCTCGGTATACTGGCCGGATTCCCAGCCGGATCTGGTGGTCGGCTATGTGCAGGAGCAGGAGGAATCCGCCTCCCTCTACGCCTCGCAGAAGCTGAAAACCCGGGATCAGTACGGCATGTTCTTAAACGGGAACCACCCGCTGGTGCGGATCCGGACCATGGCGGAGAGCAGCCGCAGGCTCCTTCTGGTAAAGGATTCCTATGCCAACTGCTTTGTGCCTTACCTTACGTCCCAGTTCCAGGAAATCGTGCTGGTGGATCCGAGGTATTATTATGGAAATCTAGAAAGCCTGCTGGAGGAGGGCTTCACGGACGTACTTTTTCTGTACAATCTGAACACCTTCCTGGCAGACGACGTGCTCCATCTGGCGCTGGAGGCGCCGCAGCAGGAGACACAGCAGCAGGAAGCGCCGCAGCAGGAGGCGGCTAGGGAAGCCGGCTCCCCTACGGAAGGGTAAAGGAAAGATTCTGCTGGAGAAAGAATTTCTGGACCATCCGGTCCCAGGCCTGGTCAAGGGATTTGTCCAGGGTGAAGACATTTAAGGAGGTGCCGGTGGTGCAGGTAAGGCTTCCATTTTCAAACCGGATATTCAGCACAAGGCCGTTCACATCCGCCGGGGAAAAGGAAGAATCTGACTGCCGGAGCAGCTTTTCCGTATTTTCCGGGGAGAGCTGGAAGGTGAAATGAAAGCCTAAGGGAGTGTGTTTTCCCTTGATGAGCTCCAGGCAGAAGGGCCGGATCTCCTGCCAGCGGGCGAAGCGCCGCCCTTCCAGGCCGGAAGCCTCCTGCTCTTCCCTGGAGTAGTAGTCCGGGCGCAGCCTTCCGTCTATCTGGAAGCTGCTAAAGGTGGTGACGCCGCCCTCCACGACGAGAAAGGCGTCGAAGGCGGAAGAGAGCAAAAGCCTGCTCATGAAAGCTTTGATATCCTGCATCTGAAACGCGATCATAGACTTAAAATCCTCCTGCTGCGCGTGAAACCAAAGCCGCGGCGTGGGCCGCGGCCTGGAAGCCGCTGCGTCTTTTTGGTTTCAGTATACATGGAATTGAATCGGAAAGCAATTCATTATATAATGGCATCAGATGAAAAAGGAGGAACGGTACCATGAACAGAATGGAACATGCGGAAAAACTGCTTTCCCTGGTGGAGGAGGGGACCTCGCCCTTCCATGTGGCGGCCAGCGTGGAGAGACAGCTGAAAAAGGCGGGCTTTCAGAGGCTTGCCATGGGGCAGGACTGGAGCCTGGAGAATGGAGGCAGGTATTATCTGGTGCACAATGGTTCCAGCCTAGCGGCGTTTACGATAGGAAAACGGTTCGCGTTTGGCGATACCTTCCGCATTGCGGCGGCCCACACGGATTTCCCGGGCCTTCGGGTGAAGCCAAGTCCTGAGATGGAAAAGGACGGCTACCGGCAGCTGAACGTGGAGGTGTACGGGGGAGCCATCCTGAACACCTGGCTGGACAGGCCTTTGTCGGCGGCGGGACGGGTGACGCTGCGAAGCGGGGATATTTTCCACCCGGAGATCCGGTATGTGGATTTTGAAAAGCCCTTCCTGACCATTCCGAACCTTGCGATACATATTAATAAGGAGGTCAATAAGGGCGTGGAGCTGAACCGCCAGAAGGAGCTGCTCCCGGTGCTGGGCCTTGGCCCTTCCGGGGAGGAGGAAAAGGCCGGGGACTTCTTTCTGGAGTATCTGGCCCGGAAGCTTCGGGTCGAGAAGGAGGACATCCTCGACTACGAGCTGGGGCTCTACAACGCGGACGCGGGAGATTTCCTGGGAATGTCCGAGGAATTCATCTCCTCACCCAGGCTTGACAACCTGACCAGCGTGCAGGCTGTAGTCACAGGACTTCTGGAGGGAGAGCGTGAGCGCGGCGTGAATCTGGCGGCCTTTTTTGACCATGAGGAGATCGGAAGCCGGACGAAGCAGGGGGCAGGCTCTGTATTCCTGTCCGCTGTGGCGGAACGGATCCTCTTGTCCTACGGCCGGGGCCGGGAGAAGTTCCTGGAGACCTTCGCGGACGCCATGCTCCTGTCTGTGGATGTGGGCCACGCCCTTCACCCCAACTACGCGGACAAGAACGATCCTACCAATAAAAATGTGCTGGGAAGGGGAATCTGCATCAAGGAGGCCAGCACCCAGTCCTACGCGACGGACAGCGAGGCGGTGGCGATCATGCAGCAGATCTGCGAGGCGGAAGGGATTCCGTACCAGAAATTCGCCAACCGTTCCGACGGAACCAGCGGCAGCACCCTTGGCTCCATCGCCTCCTCCTTCTATCCGGTGAAGACGGTGGATATCGGCGTCCCCCTGCTGGCTATGCATTCCAGCCGGGAGCTGATGGGGACGGCGGATCAGGAAAGCCTGGCGCGCGCCGTGACGGCGTTTTACAGACTGTGACGAAAAAGCTCTTGAAAAGCTCCTGACAGTATGCTACTATTTTATGTGGTATTAAAAACTACGTTTAGTAGTCGAGTTGTTCGGAGGAGAGCTATGAGTTATAAAATTGTGGTAGACAGCTGCGGCGAGCTGCCCGGGCGCTGCAAGGCAGACCCTCACTTTGAGAGCGTGCCGCTGGTGCTGGATATAGACGGATACCTTGTGACAGATGACGAGACCTTTGACCAAGCAGACTTCTTAAGAAGGGTGGCCGCAAGCCCCAACTGTCCGAAGTCCTCCTGCCCCTCGCCGGAGCGTTATCTGCAGGCTTACGACTGTGAAGCTGAGCATGTCTACGCGGTCACGCTGTCGGCGGAGCTGAGCGGCTCCTACAACAGCGCCGAGCTGGGAAAGAAGCTCTACGAGGAGGAAAAGGGAGCCAAGGACATCTATGTGTTCAATTCCCGCTCCGCGTCCATCGGTGAGACTCTGATAGCTCTCAAAATAGAGGAATGTGAGAAGGCCGGCATGGGCTTTCAGGAAGTGGTCGATACGGTAGAGGCCTATATCGAGGCCCAGCACACCTATTTTGTGCTGGAATCCCTGGAGGCCCTGCGCAAAAACGGCCGCCTGAGCAACCTGAAGGCCTTCGTGGCCAACGCCCTGAACATCAAGCCTGTCATGGGCTCCACGCCCCAGGGCACCATCTGCCAGCTGGATCAGGCCCGGGGCGTGAACCGCGCCCTGAAAAAGATGGTGGACTACATTGTGGGCGGCCTGAAGGATCCAGGTGAGAAAATTCTGGCCATTTCCCACTGCAACTGCCCGGAGCGGGCAGAGATGGTGAAGCAGATGATTCTAAGCCGGGTCAGCGTAAAGGACGTGATCGTGCTGGATACGGCCGGGGTCAGCAGCCTTTACGCCAGCGACGGCGGCGTGATAGTGGTGGTATAGAGGGAAGCCCCGGCCAGGGGCGGCCTGTGCAGGTGATTTTGCGGGTGATTTTCAGGGCGCTGTCGGGAAATAAACAGCCTCTTCCCTCTCTTACACCCTGCTGTCAGATGTGCCCAGAAGCGAACCGCCATCTGATATCGTGTTTAGACATATAGAAAAAAAATGCATCGCACGATCCAATTTTGGCGTAAAACTGCGGTATTTCTTCCTAATTTAGTTTACATAATTCATTCGGTTTTACATATACAGAAAATTTTATCATGTATATACAATAATTGCATGGATTTTGGGTAAATCCACGTGTTTTTTTTCTATATGTCTAATCCGGTTGGTTTTTCAGGATGAAGAGGGCTTTTTTTCATAAACAGCATATATTTTTATATATCAGAATAGAAAAATATTGTATATGTCTAAAGGCAGCTTGTGTTCGGACATAGAGGTCATGAAAAGAAGGAAACGAACCAGTAGAGAATTCCGGCTTTGATAAAGCGTGGATTCTGCTGGTTTGTTTCCTTCTGCATGTCAGGGGATAAAAATCGGCATTAACCAACAGCCGCCCTGTTTTGGGATTTGCGAAATTTTCTATGGCTTTTTTGCGGATATATGGTATAATGTCGTCAGACATCCTGCGCCGCCCCGGGCCGCTCGGAGAGCGGCAGGTTACCCAGCCGGGGCGTGTGCATCCATAGCGGAGCGATCCTGTCCGGAGGACAGGATAATGTCGTCAGACATCCTGCGCCGCCCCGGGCCGCTCGGAGAGCGGCAGGTTACCCAGCCGGGGCGTGTGCATCCATAGCGGAGCGATCCTGTCCGGAGGACAGGATAATGTCGTCAGATTATTTTATTTAGAGAGGAACGAAAAGGAACATGAGTCAGGAAAAAGTAAATCGTTATAAAGAGGAAAAGGCGCACCGGAAAGAGATTCTGGCAAAGGAGAAGCGCCATAAGACATATATGAAGATTGGCGGAGGCGTCATCGCGCTGGCCCTGGTATGCTGGCTGGGCTATTCTGTCTATGATATGGCGACGAGGCCGGATACTTCGGCGATCGCGATTGATACGACAGCGCTGGATGATTACCTGAACGGACTTGCGGCGGAAGAAACGGCAGAGTAAGGAGAGCGGGAGTATGAAGCGGGTATTATTGAAATTAAGCGGTGAGGCGCTGGCGGGCGAGAAGCATACGGGCTTTGACGAGGCGACGGTTCTCGGCGTGGCGCGCCAGGTGAAGGCGATTGTGGACGACGGCATCCAGGTAGGTATCGTCATCGGCGGCGGGAACTTCTGGAGAGGCCGCACCAGCGAGAATATGGACCGGGTGAAGGCGGATCAGATTGGGATGCTGGCCACGGTGATGAACTGTATCTATGTGTCGGAGATTTTCCGTTCGGTGGGGCTCGATACGGAGGTGTTTACCCCCTTCGTGTGCGGGGGCTTCGCGAAGCTTTTCACGAAGGATGAGGCGCTTGCCTGCCTGAACCGGGGCGGCGTGGCCTTCTTCGCGGGCGGAACGGGACATCCCTATTTTTCCACGGATACGACGACGACCCTGCGGGCTATCGAGATCGAGGCGGACGTGATCCTGCTTGCCAAGGCGGTGGACGGCGTCTATGACAGCGATCCGAAGGTGAACCCGGAGGCTGTGAAGTACGATGAGATCTCCATCGCGGAGGTGATCGACAAGCGCCTGGCGGTGATGGATCTGACGGCGTCCATCATGTGCATGGAGAACCATATGCCGATGCTGGTATTCGGCCTGGAGGGCGAGGACAGCATCGTGAACGCAGTGAAGGGAAGGTCTGCCGGAACGAAGATTACGGTATAGGCCCTCATTATAAAACCTCATATAAAAAAATAAGAGCGAAAAGCGGAGGACAGAAATTATGGACGAGAGATTAAAGGTATACGAGGAAAAGATGACAAAATCATACGACTCGATGATTCGCGATTTTACATCGATCCGGGCAGGACGGGCGAATCCGCATGTTTTGGACAGAATCAAGGTAGACTATTATGGAACGCCGACGCCGCTGCAGCAGGTGGGAAATATTTCTGTTCCCGAGCCGCGCATGCTGATGATCCAGCCCTGGGAGAAGAGCCTGCTGAAGACGATTGAGAAGGCGATCCTGGCTTCGGATCTGGGGATTACCCCGACGAACGACGGCTCTGTAATCCGCCTGGTATTTCCGGAGCTGACCGAGGAGCGCAGAAAAGAGCTGGTGAAGGATATCAAGAAGAAGGGCGAGGCAGCCAAGGTGGCGGTGCGGAATATCCGCCGGGACGCCAACGAGACCTTCAAGAAGCAGAACAAGGCGAACGAGATTTCTGAGGACGATCAGAAGGATCTGGAGACCAAGGTTCAGAAGATGACAGACAAGTACATTGCCGACATCGACAAGGCGGTGGAAGAGAAGTCGAAGGAAATCCTTACCGTATAGTGAATTCAGGAAGAGACAATGAGAGGGGACGGGTATGTGTTTGGGCTGCCCGTCTCCTTGTGTGAAGGAGAGTATGTATGAAGATACCGCAGCACGTAGCGATTATTCTGGACGGCAACGGCCGCTGGGCAAAGTCCAAGGGGATGCCCCGCAATTACGGGCACGCTCAGGGAGCGAAGAATGTGGAAACCATCTGCCGGGAAGCATGGAATATGGGAATCAAGTATCTGACCGTCTACGCCTTTTCCACGGAGAACTGGAAGAGGCCGGATGACGAGGTGGCGGCGCTGATGAAGCTTCTGCGCAATTATATGAAAAACTGTCTGAAAACTGCAGAGAAGAACCATATGAGAGTGCGGGTCATCGGGGATAAGACGGCGCTGGATGAGGATATCCGCCAGCGGATCGATGAGCTGGAGCGGGCTTCTGCGGGCAATGACGGTCTGAATTTTCAGATTGCCATCAATTATGGCAGCAGGGACGAGATGATCCGGGCCATGAAGAGGATGGCGGCGGATCGGGACGCCGGAAAGCTTGGGATAGACGATATCACGGAGGAGACCTTTTCCTCCTATCTGGATACGGCGGGGATTCCGGATCCGGATCTTCTGATCCGCACCAGCGGCGAGCAGCGTCTTTCCAATTACCTGCTGTGGCAGCTGGCCTATACAGAGTTTTATTTCACAGATGTGCACTGGCCGGATTTCACGAAAGAAGAGCTGGTGAAGGCTGTGGAGGCTTATAATCACAGGGAGCGCCGGTACGGCGGCGTGGGGGAGGAAGCGTAAAGAAGATGAAGGCGTTTTTTGTCAGACTGTCCAGCGGGATCGTGCTGCTGGCGGTCATCATAGCGGCCGGGCTCCTGGGCGGGGACGTGCTTTTTGCGCTGACCCTTGCCATCTCCATCATCGGATATCTGGAGTTCTTGAAGGTCTTTCACCTGGAAAGACGGGCTCCAGGCGTCTGGGGCTTTGTCTTTCTGGCGTTTTACTACGTGGCATTAAGGCTCTGGGATCTGGAGGAATTTGCTCTTTTTATCTTGATTGCCTATCTGCTGGTGCTGCTGGCGGTGTATGTGTTTACGTTCCCGAAGTATAGGACAGAGGAGATCGCTGAGGCCTTTCTGGGCTTCGTCTATGTTCCGGTGCTTCTGTCTTTTATCTGGCAGACCCGGATGCTTTCCATAGATGGTGAGAGCACAAGCCTGATTTACTTCCTCATCTTTATCTGCTCCTGGGGCTGCGATACCTGCGCTTACGCAGTGGGAATGCTTTTGGGGAAACATAAGCTGGCCCCGGTCTTAAGTCCGAAGAAATCCATTGAGGGAGCGGTGGGCGGCGTCGCGGGAGCGGCGCTGATCGGCTTTCTTTACGCCAGCGCATTTTCGCTGGAGGCGCCGGAGTGCGCGTTTTTGTGCGCGGCAGGCGCGGTGGTGTCCCAGGTGGGCGACCTGGCTGCCTCGGCTATTAAAAGAAACCACGGCATCAAGGATTATGGGAGGCTCATCCCGGGCCACGGCGGCATTCTGGACCGGTTCGACAGTGTGATTGTCACAGCGCCGATTATCTATATTCTGGCGGTCATATTTTTGCAGTAAAAGGAGAAACCAATGAAGAAGATAGCGATACTGGGCTCCACAGGCTCCATCGGCACGCAGACCCTGGAGGTGGCCCGCAATAACGGAGATCTGGAGGTTGTGTCCCTGGCGGCCGGCTCCAATATCAAAAAGCTGGAAGAGCAGATCCGGGAATTCCGCCCGAAGACGGCGGCGGTCTGGAGCGAGGAGAAGGCAAAGGAGCTTCGCGCGGCAGTGCGGGATCTGGATGTGCGCGTAGTGTCCGGCATGGACGGCCTTATCGAGGTCTGCACGGCGCCGGAGGCGGAGATTGTGGTGACGGCCATCGTGGGTATGATCGGCATCGTCCCCACCATCGCGGCTATGAAGGCGGGAAAAGACATCGCCCTGGCAAACAAGGAAACTTTGGTGACGGCGGGGCATATAATCATACCATTGGCGAAAGAAACCGGCGTGAAAATCCTGCCGGTGGACAGCGAACACAGCGCTATTTTCCAGTGCCTGAACGGGGAGGACCGGGGAGCGCTCCATAAAATTCTTCTGACGGCCTCCGGCGGTCCCTTCCGAGGAAAGAAGCGGGAGGAGCTTCAGGGAATCCAGGTGGAGGACGCCCTAAAGCATCCCAACTGGGCCATGGGACGCAAAATCACCATTGATTCCTCCACCTTAGTCAATAAGGGCCTGGAGATGATGGAGGCCCGCTGGCTCTTCGGCGTGGAGCCAAAGGACATCCAGATCGTGGTACAGCCCAAGAGCATCATCCATTCCATGGTGGAATTTGTGGACGGGGCGGTTATCGCCCAGCTGGGGACGCCCGACATGAAGCTGCCGATCCAGTACGCGCTCTACTATCCGCAGCGCCGTTACCTGCCCGGAGAGAGGCTGGATTTCGGGACGCTGACCCAGATTACCTTTGAAAAACCGGATATGGAGACCTTTACGGGCCTGAAGCTTGCCTTTGACGCGGCGGCGGCCGGAGGCTCCATGCCTACCGTATACAATGCGGCCAATGAGAAAGCCGTGGCCCTCTTCCTGGATCGGAAGATTGGCTGGCTTTCCATTCCGGAGATCATAGAGGCGAGCATGGGGGCGCATCCGGTGATCCCGAATCCGTCTGTGGAGGAGATTCTGGAGACGGAGCAGGCCGTGTACGAGTTTATCGAAAGCAGGTGGTAGATTGAGCGTCATGAGTTGGATCCTCGCGATCCTGATATTCAGTCTGATTGTCATTTTCCATGAGCTGGGACATTTCCTGCTGGCCAAAAGGGGCGGCATCCGGGTCAATGAATTTTCCCTGGGAATGGGCCCGGTGCTTCTGAGCAGACAGATCGGGGAGACCCGGTATTCCCTCAGGCTCCTGCCCTTTGGCGGCTCCTGCATGATGGAGGGCGAGGACGGCGATTACGAGACGGAAGAGGATTCCATGGGCCGGGAAGCGCTGCCGCAGACGGGCGCAGCTGTAAAAAGCGCCGGGGAGACGTACGGACCGGGAGAGCTTCCGGCCTACTCCTTCGGGGCGAAATCCGTCTGGACGAGAATTTCCGTGGTGGCGGCCGGCCCGATCTTTAATTTCATTCTGGCCTTTTTCCTGGCGCTTTTCATCGTCGGAAGCATCGGCTATGACGCCCCTGTGATCGTGGATGTGATGGAGGGGTACGCGGCGGAAGAAGCTGGGATGCAGCCGGGAGACCGGATTGTCCGCATGAACAACACCAATATTCATGTTTACCGTGAGATCAGCCTCTATGTGCAGATGCATCAGGGTGAGACGACGACCGTCACCTACGAGCGGGAAGGGGAGCAGCACACAGTAGTGCTGGAACCCATGCAGGATGAGGATGGCAGCTGGTATCTCGGATTTCTGGGTTCGGGCGTCCGCACCCGGGGAAACGTCTTTCAGACCCTCTACTACAGCGCTTATGAGGTAAAATATTGGATTTCCACTACCATGAAAAGCCTGGGGATGCTGATTGGCGGAAAAGTAGGGGCAGATGACGTGTCAGGGCCGGTGGGAATCGTAAACGCCATCGGCGAGACGTATGAGGCCAGCCGTCAGGACGGAGCCTTTTATGTCTGGCTGAACATGCTGAACATTTCTATTCTTCTGTCGGCCAACCTGGGCGTCATGAACCTTCTGCCCCTTCCGGCCCTGGACGGCGGCCGGCTGGTATTCCTCTTCCTGGAGGTCATCCGGCGGGGTAAGCGGGTGGATCCGGAGAAGGAGGGCATGGTGCATTTCGTGGGCCTGATGCTCCTGATGGCGCTGATGGTGTTCGTCATGTTCAATGATTTCAGGAATATTCTGTAAAGGGCGGGCTGAACCCGGTCCTGAGGAAACAAAACAGCATAGGGAAAAGCGGAGGACGCCTCCTGTCGGTGAATCATACACAGACAGGGGCGTCCTTTTGGTGTCCCCGGCGGATAGTGAAGATCGCTATTCCTTTTCCGTCAGCCGCAGCTGCAGCGTCATCCCCAGTGCCGCCGCGATCCGCACCAGCATTTCCAGGGACGGATTATAGCTGCCGCTTTCAAATCTGGTGATATTGCTTCTGGGGATTCCCGTCCTTCTGGCAAGCTCCGCCTGTGTCATGTTCTGCGTCTTTCGGCACTGTACATACTGCTCTATGACAGATTGCCTGGTACTTTTCTGCGCCAACTCTATGAGGATCTTCTGATCTCCTGACATATAGATATAGTCCATGTTATTTCTCATAACCCGTGCCTTCTCCTTCTTCTATATGCGCTTTCATATGTTTTCTGACCGTTTTGTGCATTGAGCAGAACTCATGTCCGGCGATATAATCGATTCTGTCGGCACATATAAAAGCCGTCCCGACATTTGTATCCACCAGCAGGATATCTCCCGGAACCACCGGCGCCTTCAGTGTATAGATCCAGGTATAACGTTTATTGCTCTTTCTTCTCCATTTTCCATCGGAAAATGCCACATGTCTTCCCGTCACAATCTTTCTTAACGGCTGTCCGGATACCATCTCGCAGACCTCCGCAGACACGCCATATTTTTGGGCTAGAAGGTATGAGACATAGCCGTCTCTAAGCTGTCTGTTCTCGTCTACCACGATCGCGTGGGGAAGCTCGTGCGTTTTCTCAAAATATTGTTCGTAATACCGCAGTTTTTCCGGGGAAGGTTCCGACATCACGTCTGTCTGGATTTCTTTCAGCGGGCATGCGTTTGTCCATGTACCGACCAGCGTACATGCCAGGATATCCTTCAGCCAGTCCGTGGCTTTCAGCAGTTTCTCCGCCCGGAAAACGGCCTGATCCCGCGTCTGCCGGTCCACCGGGATATAGATATTTCTAATGCCGGAATACTTCAGCCCTGCCGTCAGAAGCAGCTCGTCGATCCTTTCGATTAACTCTTCGTTCCTGCTTTCGTTTCCCATATCGAGATTTAAATAGACTGATAACGATTCATTCATCAGAACTCCTCCTCTTTCAAAAGTGTGCGCCCCGGCGCGCACCTGCACCGGGCGTGGCTGTCATCAGACACCAATTTTCTGATACACGAAAAAGTATCATATATGATATCTAAAATGTATCGTATATGATTCGTCTTGTCAAGAAAAAGTTCCGTAAAAGTCTTTTGCGGAAGTTTTTTCCACTTTCCTTTTCTATTTCATCCCCGTCCGTTCCGTCATTCTCCCGGAGCATAGAAACTGAAAATTGCAAATAGACTTTAGAGCCTTAATATGGTAAGATATATCATTGATTAAGGCTCTTTTTCTGTGCGGAGCGTGCTTTTGCGCCGGAAAATGCAGCCGGAGAAAAGATACAAAAGCTTTTCGGGCCAGATATCGGCCCGGGAGGAAAATGAGGAGGAATATACAGCTATGAAGCTTGGAATCGTGGGACTTCCAAATGTTGGAAAGAGTACCCTTTTTAATTCACTGACAAAGGCGGGAGCGGAGTCTGCCAATTACCCGTTCTGCACCATCGACCCGAATGTGGGCGTGGTGGCGGTGCCGGACGAGAGGCTGGGCCTTCTGGCGGACATGTACCATTCCGCGAAGGTGACCCCGGCGGTTATCGAGTTTGTGGACATCGCGGGCCTGGTAAAGGGAGCGTCCAAGGGCGAGGGCCTGGGAAACCAGTTCCTGGCAAATATCCGTGAGGTGGACGCCATCGTGCATGTGGTGCGCTGCTTTGAGGATCCGAACGTGATCCATGTGGACGGCAGCATCGATCCGCTGCGCGATATCGAGACGATCAATCTGGAGCTGATTTTCTCGGATCTGGAGATCCTGGAGAGAAGGATTTCCAAGACGGTGCGGGGCGCCCGCAATGACAAGGCGCTGGCGAAGGAGCTGGATCTTCTGGAGCGGGTGAAGGCCTGGCTGGAGGATGGCAAGATGGCCATCAGCTTCACGACGGACGACGAGGATGAGCAGGAGTGGCTTGCTGGCTATAACCTTTTGACCCGCAAGCCGGTGATTTTTGCAGCCAATGTCAAGGAAGACGACCTGGCGGACGACGGCGCGTCCAATCCCCATGTGGAGGCGGTGCGGAAATACGCGGAGGAGTATGGCTGCGAGGTATTCGTGATCTGCGCGGAGATTGAGCAGGAGATCGCGGAGCTGGACGACGATGAGAAGGCCATGTTCCTGGAGGATCTGGGCCTGAAGGAATCCGGTCTTGAGAAATTGATTAAGGCGAGCTACCGCCTGCTGGGGCTTATCAGCTACCTGACGGCCGGCGAGACGGAGACCCGTGCCTGGACGATCAAGGATGGCACGAAGGCGCCCCAGGCAGCCGGAAAGATCCACTCAGATTTCGAGCGGGGCTTTATCCGGGCTGAGGTGGTGAATTACCAGGATCTGCTGGACTGCGGCGCTTACGCGGCAGCCAGAGATAAGGGCCTGGTACGGCTGGAAGGCAAGGATTATGTGGTAAAGGATGGAGATGTGATCCTGTTCCGCTTTAATGTGTAAAAATGTGTAAAAAGGAGCGGGCTGACGAAGGGCGTCTATTTTCTATATCCCGTGTGCAGACGCGGCTTAGAACAGCGGATGCTGTCAGCCCTGCTTTGCCAGAAGCTCGATTTTTTCTTTGAGCAGCACCAGGTTGAAGCCGGAGGGGTTTAAGGCATAGCCCCTGGCTTCCTTTATCATAGCCGGGAGAAGGCCCTTGAGCGGGACGGTCAGCGGCTGGAGCTTCCGGCTGCTTTTGCCCCGGAATTTTTCAAATTCCCAGAGGTCGGTGAAGACGGGCTGGAGGATGCTGCCGCTTTGGTGCTTCAGGTAGGGCATCTTCAGCTCGGGGCCGGGGTGCCGCAGATCCAGGCGGCCTTTGACGTCTGTGACATCCAGGGCCAGGATGAAGCGGGAGCGGATCAGGTCGGCCATGAGCTCCTGCTCCAGCTCGCGGAGCTTTTTCGCGCGCTCCGGGTCTTTCATGTCCAGGCCGGGCCTCCGAAGCTCCTGCAGAAAATAGATTCCGGTGAGCTGCAGGGCTGTGTTGGAGACAGGCGGCATCTTGGCGTTCTGCTCGGGTTTCCGCAAGGTGACGATCTGCTCCAGGGGCAGGTAGGCAATGCCTGCCCCGTTGTGGAAGGCCACGCGGTTGATTCCGGTCAGATACAGGCCGGTGTAGAAGCCGGACATCTGGCTCTTTTCTACCTTGGCGGTGACGGAGGGATAGTTGTCTTCGTTCAGGGCTTTACAGAAGTCTGCGGCGTCCTGCTCCCACGAAAAGAGATAGGCCTGATCGTCGAAGGTGGTCTCGTCGCACTGGGCCCAGGCAAGATTGGTCGCCCGGGAGGTAATTGTATAAAACTGCTCCAGCTTCTGGAGATTTCTTATCATGAAACGATTGTCTGTACTCATATGTACTGCACCTCTTTCCAAGTTCGCTTTTATCATTTTAGCAAAAGAAGGACTGGGAGACAATAGAAAAGTAACCACAAAGGAGGGATACCGTATGCAGAAAATGGAAAAACAGTTTCATCTCCACTGTACCCCGGAGGATATCGGAAGGTACTGCATCCTGCCGGGGGATCCGGGACGGGTGCCGGCGGTTGCAGCCCTGCTGGAGGACGCCCATCCGGTGGCGTACAACCGGGAATTCAATCTCTGGACCGGGACGCTTCTGGGCGAGAAGGTGACGGCCTGCTCCACAGGAATCGGCGGGCCTTCGGCGGCCATCGCCATGGAGGAGCTTCACGCCTGCGGGGCGGATACCTTTATCCGGACGGGCACCTGCGGGGGCATCGCCCTGGAGGTGAAATCCGGCGACATTGTGGCGGCCACGGGTTCTATCCGCTTTGAGCATACGAGCCTGGAGTACGCGCCCATCGAGTTTCCGGCGGTGCCGGATTTTGAGGTGACGGCCTGCCTGGCGGAGGCGGCCCGGGCTTTGGGCTATCCCCTCCACCTGGGTGTGGTGCAGTGCAAGGACAGCTTTTACGGCCAGCATTCCCCCAAGAAGTCTCCGGTATCCTATGAGCTTTTGCAGAAATGGGAGAGCTGGAAGCGCCTGGGAGTCAAGGCCAGCGAGATGGAGTCCGCCGCCCTGTTTGTGGTGGCTGCGGCCCTGGGCTGCCGCTGCGGCGCCTGCTTCCATGTGATCTGGAACCAGGAGCGGGAAGCCGCCGGCCTCGACCAGGATATGAGCGAGGACACCTCCCGGGCCGTAAAGGTGGCTGTGGAGGGGCTGAAGCGCCTGATCGAAGCCGATCGGAAGGCAGGCTGCCGGACAAAAGGCTGAAACAGTAAAATTTAAGAATTTCTGAAGCTGCCTTCCTGGCCGGGACGCGCGGCCCATGGAAACTTATGGTATTTTTGAGTGGGGACAACTATATCTTGTAGATGCGAAGAAGCATGAGACAAGATATAGTTGTCCTCCTTTTTTGTGCACATTTCACAGAAAAATCCCTTGATTTTTAAGAAAAATTAAGATATTATGAACTCATGAGTGGTGATTCGTGGGGATTTGTGGTTTTGGAGTAAAGAAAAGTGGTGATTAGAAGCTCTGAACCAGGTGAAAGAGGGGTGAAGGCCATGTTCCGGGGCGAGTACAG
>CALWBB010000025.1 GCA_944375885.1 uncultured Merdimonas sp. | reverse complement strand
CAGGGGAGATAAAATCATGAATGTAGCGTTTATACCTGTCCGGGGTGGAAGTAAATCTATCCCGCTTAAAAATATAAAACTTATCTGCGGGAAACCGCTGGTATATTGGGTAGCAAAAGCCGCATGCGGCTGTAAATACATTGATAAAGTATATATAGCAACAGACAGTAATAAAATCAAAGAGGAGGCGGAGCTGTTTAAAACAGGAGAGGAAACAGCCTCGTTTTCCAAGCTGGAGGTTATCGGCAGGTCTGCAGAATCTGCATCTGATACAGCATCTACAGAAACAGCTATGCTTGAGTTTGCAGAAAATTATGAATTTGATAATATTGTTTTAATTCAGGCGACCTCCCCGCTCCTTCAGAGCGCTGATTTGGCCAGAGGGTTTGAAGCGTTTGCGGAGAAAGGGACAGACAGTGTCCTTTCCGTTGTTCCACAGAAAAGGTTTAACTGGCTCATTGACGCGTCAGGGTTTGCGCATCCAGCTAACTATGACGTATATCATAGACCGCGGCGCCAGGATTTCGAAGGCTATTTGGTAGAAAACGGCGCCTTTTATATTACGTCGAAGAAGCTTTTGCTGGAATCACAAAATAGGGTTTCAGGAAATATTAAAGCAGTGGAAATGAAAGAGGATACTTTTTTTGAAATTGATGAACCGAAGGATTGGGCGGTTATAGAAATCCTAATGAAAAAAAACGGCTTTATTGCGCCAAAAGAGATTCCGGAAGTTAAGATGTTCTTAACAGATTGCGATGGCTGTTTGACGGACGGCGGGATGTATTATTCAGAGTATGGAGATGAATTAAAGAAGTTTAATACCCGGGATGGAATGGGATTTGCGTTGCTGCGCCAGAAAGGCATCGTTACTGGAATAATTACAAGTGAAAATACTGCCTTGAATAGAAGAAGGGCTGAAAAGCTGGAATTGGATATTTTAGAAGCTGGATGTAAAGATAAGGTTTCTGCTGTGAAGAGGCTGTGCCGGGAAAGAAATATTTCTATGGATAATGTTGTTTATATAGGTGATGATATCAACGATATTGAGTTGATAAAAGCTGCTGGATTTGGCTGTTGCCCTTCTGATGCGGTTTTAAAAGTAAGGGAAAACGCTGATTTTATAACTCAGGCTAGAGGAGGAGAGGGGGTTATCCGAGAGGTTGTTGAGTACATATTAAAGGATGATTTGAAATAGCAGGGCGGACGGATTCTTACGGCCGCCCTGCTGCAGACAGTCATGTTTTCCATTTATCATTTGTAATTTTTAAGCGGCAGGAGGGTTAATTTGCAGCCGTTTACCGACTATAAATAATTTATAAATCGTCCAATGCACGAACTTGACTGGCCTGTGGCTTAACGGTAAAATGGATACATAGCAGGCGGATGATATCCTGTGACGGTCTTGTGGAGACATGCAGAAGATTACCACAGATGCAGTTTAGGAGATGGCTTATATCGCCGATGATGGAAACCCTCTGTGAGGATCCATTTATGGCCATGCGGCCAAAGACAAGGAAAGGAGTGCAGGGAGGGTGAGGAAGAAACTTCCCATTGGAATTGAAAATTTTGAGGAATTCTCATCCGAGGATTTTTACTATGCAGATAAAACGCTGTTCATAAAAGAACTTTTGCAGAATTGGGGAAAGGTAAACCTGTTTACCCGGCCCAGACGATTTGGCAAATCCCTCAATATGAGCATGTTGAAATGCTTTTTTGAGATAGGGGGCGATCCGGCGCTGTTCGAGGGACTGAAGATAGCGCGGGAAAAAGAACTGTGCGAAAGATACAGGGGAAAGTTTCCGGTGATCTCCATCAGCCTGAAAAGTGTGGACGGTTTCAAATATGAAGCAGCAGTTACCGCCCTGCGTCGGGTCATTGGGAACGAGGCATGCCGTTTTGGCTTTTTGACTGAGAGTGAGCAGCTGGGCCAGAATGATAAAGAATTATATTTGGGGATAACAGCAGTCAAAGACGGAAAGTATCTTATGACAGATGATGTTCTGACAGACAGTCTCAAGACACTCTCCCTGCTTCTCGAAAAGCACTATGGACAGAAGGTTCTTCTCCTGATCGATGAATATGACGTCCCATTGGATAAAGCGTTTCAGGCCGGATACTATGATGAGATGGCAAGTCTTATCCGAAACCTGCTGGGCAATGCGCTGAAGACGAATGACAGCCTGTACTTTGCAGTACTCACCGGGTGTCTGCGAATCTCGAAAGAGAGCGTCTTCACAGGGCTGAACAATCTGAAAGTACACACGATTTCCGATGCTCGCTATGATGAGTACTTTGGATTTACCAATGCAGATGTGGATGAACTGTTGGATTTCTATGGTTTGTCCTCCTATAAGGATGTGATACGTGATTGGTATGATGGGTACCGCTTTGGGAATGCAGAGGTGTACTGTCCCTGGGATGTGATTAATTACTGCGATGAACTGCTGGCGGCTCCGAACATTCCTCCCAAAAACTACTGGGCCAACACCAGCGGAAATGACCTGATTCTCCGTTTGCTTGAAAAAGCAGACCAGACTACCAAGGATGAGGTGGAGGAACTGTTAAACGGAGGAAAGCTCACCAAAAAGGTCAGACAGGAATTGACGTATCGTGAGATCGAAGACAGCATTGAAAATGTGTGGAGCGTGCTGTATGCCACAGGCTACCTGACAGGAATGCATGTGGAACAGGAGGATGCGGATATCTTCCGGCTGTGGATCCCCAATGGTGAGATTCGAAAACTGTTTTATGAATTGGTGGAAGACTGGTTCCGCGAGGCAACACGTTCCGATACTTCGAGGCTCAACCGTTTCTGCGCGGCGTTTCCAGCTGGAGATGTGGAAACTATCCAGGAGATGCTTAGCGATTACCTGTGGGATTCCATCAGTGTCAGGGACACGGCAGTGCGCAGGAACATGAAGGAAAACTTCTACCATGGGATGCTGCTGGGGCTTTTGCAAAATCAGGGCAGCTGGCTGGTCAAATCCAATGCGGAGACCGGAGAAGGTTACAGTGACATCTCTATCCTGACACCGGAAAGAACAGGGATTGTGATCGAATTGAAATATGCGGATGACGGAAACCTGGAGAAAGCATGCGCGGAAGCGCTTAAGCAGATCGAAGAAAAGAAATACGCGGAAGGGCTGAAGCGCCGTGGCGTGAAAAAGCTCATCAGGTACGGAATCGCTTTTTATGAAAAAGAATGTATGGCGGTAACTGTGTAAAACAATTGCAGCCAGCTGCTCATCGGTAAGGTCTGGATGCTGCGCTGCAGCTTCATAGAGCGGCTGAAGGCGCTTTTGGGCATTCTCCAGCTCGTTGACAATGTTTCAGACCATCGAAAATTTCCTGTTGTGTATTTCTTCCCGATAGGGTAAAATGAAGTACACACTAAAAAACGGCGGTATGCCGTAAAGCAAGGGAGATTAGTTATGAGTTTCAAAAGAAAAAACGGACAGGCGCCGGCTAAGAAGGACTATACGAAGCTGAAGACGCCTCATACCTATGCGATCATCTTTTTCGTAGTGATCTTCTGCTGGCTTCTTACCTTTCTGATTCCGGCAGGAAAATTCAGCACCCACACCATTGAGTACACAGATTCTGACGGCGGCACGGCGTCAAGGACTGTCCTGATGGCGGAGACATTCCGCTATTATTACAACCTTGACACGGACTTCGTGGCGGATGCCCTTGCGGAGATCAGCCAGGACGCGGCTGTGATGGAAGAGTGGGAAGTCGATGCGGAAGCGCTGGCGGCTCTGATGGAGACGGATTCTTCTGCGTGGACACAGGCGGATTTGGACGCTGTGGGAATCAGCGATGACGAGATGTATTCCCGGTACGGGGAAGAATTCTATGATACCAGCGAGAAGCTGCACAAGACGGCGGGCGTCTGGGGTACGCAGGACTTCGGCGGCTTCGGCTTCCTGAACTATGTATTTGAGGGCCTTGTGACTGGCGACCGTTCCGGATCTGCGGTAGGTCTGTGCGCCCTGATTCTGGTTATCGGCGGTTCTTTTGGAATTATCATGAAGACCGGCGCTATTGACGCGGGAATCTATGCGTTTATCCGCAAGACCAAAGGACTGGAGAGGCTGGCTCTGCCTCTGTTCTTCATCCTGTTTTCTGTGGGCGGCGCGACCTTTGGCATGGCGGAGGAATGTATCCCCTTTGCTATGATTATGGTGCCCTTTGTCATTGCGCTGGGCTACGACTCTATCGTAGCGGTTACCGTTACTTACGTGGCTTCCCAGGTGGGAAATGCCGTGTCCTGGATGAGCCCCTTCTCGGTGGCAGTGGCTCAGGGTATCGCGGGTGTTCCGGTTCTGTCCGGCGCTACCTTCCGGCTGATTATGTGGGTGGTGGTGACATTGGCATCCGCAGGCTTTATGATGGTGTACGCGGAACGTGTCCGCAAGAACCCGCAGCATTCTGTCGTCTATGCGGGAGATGCGTATTTCCGGGATCGGATGGGATCCGTGACAGATGAGGAAAAGGAGTTCAATCTTGGCCATAAGCTGATCCTGCTGGAGATGCTGGCGGTGCTGATCTGGATTGTCTGGGGCGTGACCCAGAAAGGCTTCTATATTCCTGAGATCGCTTCCCAGTTCTTTGTAATGGGCTTTGCGGCAGGTGTGATTGCGATCATCTTTAAGCTGAACGGCATGACTATCAATGGTATGGCTTCCGCTTTCCAGGGCGGCGTGGCTGACTTGGCGGGAACGGCTGTCGTCGTAGGTATGGCGAAAGGTATCCTTCTGGTGCTTGGCGGCTCTGACGCGGACGTGTACTCCACGCTGAATACGATCCTGTATGCCATTGGAAATGTCCTGGAGGGCATCCCGTCCTTTATCGGAGCCTGGTTCATGTATATCTTCCAGAGCCTGTTCAACCTGGTTGTGACTTCCAATTCCGGACAGGCGGCCCTGACTATGCCGATCATGGCACCGCTTGCGGACCTGGTAGGAGTGTCCCGCCAGATAGCGGTTTTGGCATACCAGCTGGGCGCTGGCTTTGTGGATGCCTTTACACCGGTATCGGCCAGCCTGATTGGAGTTCTGGGTGTGGCCAGAATTGACTGGGGCACCTGGGCGAAATTCCAGATTAAGATGCAGGCATTCTTCTTTGCGATGGGTACTGTGATTATCGCTATCGCGGTAGCGATGAGCTTCTCATAAAGGTGGAAATAATTATGGCAATGGTTACAGTGATTCGGAACGCGAAAGTCTATCAGCCGGAGTATGCTGGCGTCAAAGACATCCTGGTGATGAACGGGAAAATCGCGGCAGTCGGAGAAAATCTGAAGGCAGATTTCGGCGGCTGTGTGGAAGTAGAAGAGCTGGACGCGGAGGGCATGGCCGCTGTGCCGGGCTTTATCGACAGCCATGAGCATATCATGGGCGGAGGCGGAGAGGGGGGCTTTGCCACCCGGACGCCGGAGGCCAATCTGAAGGATTTGATCTCGAACGGCATCACCACAGTGGTCGGCTGCATTGGCACGGACAGCGTGGCGAGAGATATGACGGCCCTGCTTGCGAAGGCCCATGCCCTGGAGGCAGAAGGAATTACGGCCTACGCGTATACAGGATCCTACCGGGTGCCTGTCCAGACACTGACAGACAGCCTGATGAAGGATATCATGATGCTGGACAAGGTCATCGGCGTCGGCGAGGTGGCGGTTTCCGATCATCGTTCCTCACAGCCCAGCTTTGAGGAATTCGCCCGGATCGCGGCAGACGCCCGTGTGGCAGGCATGTTGTCGGGGAAAGCAGGAATCGTAAACGTCCATCTGGGAGACAGCGCAAGAAAAATGGATTTGATTGAGCGGGTGATCCATGAGACAGAGATTCCGGCATCTCAGTTCCTCCCCACCCATGTGAACCGCAACGCAGCTCTGTTTGAGAACTGCCTGGAGCTTGCGAAGGAAGGGCTTACCATTGACTTTACCGGAAATGAAGATATTGATTACTGGGAGACAATCTGTGACGAGGTCCGCGTGTGCAGGGGAATCCGGCGTCTGCTGGATCTGGGCATTTCCAGCGACCGGTTTACGATTTCCTCCGACGGACAGGGCAGCATGCCTGTTTTCAACGCGGCTGGTGAATACCAGGGAATCGGTATCGGCAAGGCGTCCTGCCTGCTGAAAGAAGTGCGGGAATGCGTGCAGAAGGAAGGGATTCCGCTGGAGATCGCGGTCAAAGGCATCACCTCTAATGTGGCTTCCGTGCTGAAGCTTGGAGCGAAGGGGCGTCTGAAGGCTGGTTTCGACGCGGACATCTGCCTGCTGGCGGAAGACACGCTGGAGCTTAAGACTGTGATGGCCAGAGGACAGCTCGTCGTGCGGGATGGCGTACAGCAGGTGTTCGGCACTTTTGAGAGAGCGTAAAGAAAGTTGCAAAATGGTGAAAACAGAAGGGGCTGCCGCACAGTCAATTTGGTGCGGCAGCCCCGCCTTTCTTTGCAGGACTATTTGCAGAATAACAGAAAGCAAACGACAGAAAATACGGTTACTCTGCCTCAGTCTCCTTTTCTTCCTCAGCGGTGTCTGCGGCAGCGTCCGCTGCTTCTTCCTTCGTGGTCTCCGCCGTCTTATTCAGGGATACGTAGCCCCTTTCCCCGGCCGGGGCCTCTCCGTCCAGGTCTTCCTCCTCGAATTCCTCATCGAAATCGTCGTCTAAGTCGCTGAAATCCTCGCTGGGAGCGCAGAACTTCTTGTACAGCGCCACAGCTCCAGCTGCGGCCGCGCTCAAGATGGCTACGGTTCCGAAAAATTTGAATACTTTTTTCATTTATAAAATCCTCCTTCATAATAATTCTGGCTTTTTTCTCCGAATCCATGCAAAGTGCGGGTTTAGGATCCAGAGACTATATTTTGTAATTATTCTTTATTGTAATACGGAACAGAGAAAAAGAAAAGCAAAAAAATATAAAAAATCTGTTGTCTTTCTAAAAATTATATATTACTCTATTAGATGGTACCAGGCGCGGGGATAGAAGCGCCTGGGAACTGGCTGGTTCCAGCCGGTATCTGCGGAGGTGTGACGGTAATATGAGAAGAAAGCTGGTCTTAGCGTCGGCCTCGCCCCGGAGGAAGGAGATTCTGGGGCAGATGGGCCTGACATTTGAAATTTGCCCGGCGTCCGGAGAAGAGAAGCTGGCTTCCTCGGATCCGGAGGAGGCGGTGAAAATTCTGTCTCTCCAGAAGGCCCTTGTGACGGCGGCAGGGTGTACAGAGCCTGCGCTTGTCATCGGCGCGGACACGGTGGTGGCTTATGGAAAAAAGATTCTCGGGAAGCCTGCGGACAGGGAGGATGCCTGCCGGATGCTGCGGATGCTTTCTGGCAATACCCATATGGTATATACGGGGGTGACGGTGATCGACACGGGAACCCAGACGGTGCTGGCGCATTTTGCGGAAGGGACGAAGGTCAGCCTGTATCCGCTGCCGGAGGCCTGGATCCAGCGCTATGTGGATACGGGCGAGCCCATGGACAAAGCAGGCGCCTATGCGATTCAGGGCGGCTGTATGCCCTTTATCCGGGGAATAGAAGGGGAATATATGAATGTGGTGGGCTTTCCGGCTGCCCGTTTTTACCAGGAACTCTTAAAGAAGGGAATCGATCTGCTGGATGCCAAAGAGGAGGAAGAGATATGAGTTACCAGGCCTGCATTTTTGATCTGGACGGGACGCTGTGCGACAGCGTGGAATCCATTGCCTGGAGCGGGAACCAGATGTTAAGGGATCTGGGGCTGCGCCAGGCGTCCCTGGAAGACTATAAGATTTTTGTGGGGGACGGCGTGGATGTGCTGATGCGCCGGCTGCTGCGTTTTGGAGGAGACGAGGAGGGCGTCCGTTTTGATGAGGCGAAGCGCCGTTATATGGAATATTTCCAGGAGGGCTGCCTTTACAATGTGAAAGCCTATCCGGGCATTGTGGAGATGCTGGCGGCCCTGAAAAAGCAGGGTGCGAAGCTGGCGGTGCTGTCAAACAAGCCCCACGGCAATACCAGGGATGTGATAGAGAAGGTGTTTGGCCCGGAGATGTTTGATTTGGTGCAGGGGCAGTCTGAGCTGTTCCCCAGGAAGCCAGCCCCGGACGGGGCCCTGTATCTGGCGGATAAGCTTGGCGCGGCGCCAAAAGACTGCCTGTATGTGGGAGATACCGGGACGGACATGAAGACCGGCAAGGCGGCAGGGATGTACACCGTCGGCGTGCTCTGGGGATTCCGGGACGAAGAAGAGCTGATAAGGGACGGGGCAGACTGTGTGGCCGCGGACGCCATGGAGCTTGTGGATATTTACGGAAGGGAGAACCGGGAAAATGATAAAGCTTGTAGCCAGTGATATTGATGGGACGCTGCTTCCGGAGGGAACCGCGCAGATCAATCCGGAGATTTTTGATGTGATCCGGAAGATGAAAGAAAAAGATATCCTGTTCGCGGCGGCCAGCGGACGCCATTATACCAGCATGGTGAAGCTGTTTGGCCCGGTGGCGCACGACATCATCTTCATTACGGAAAACGGCGCTTACGTCTGCTGCCGTGGTTACGATATGCTGGAGCAGGTGGTGGAATGGGAACAGGTCTGCCAGTGGGTGCGGGAGGTGCGCAAAATCCCGGGCGCCAGCTTTACGCTGGACACCAAGGAGGGCTTTTATACAGAAAGCCAGGATCCCGGTTTTTTGGATCTCGTCCGTAACGGGTACCGGAGCACGCTGATTCAGGTGGACGACGCACTCGCAGCGAAGCGGCGGATTAATAAGATGGCAGTCTACCGGAGAGAGAATATCCAGGAAATCGCGGGGGAGCTTATCCCGCGCTGGGAAGACAGGCTGCACTGCGTCGTGTCCGGCGACGTCTGGGTGGATTTTATGAATAAGGATACGAATAAAGGCAATGCCATCCGCAGCATCCAAAAGATCCTGAAAATCAGCCCGGAGGAGACGATGGTCTTTGGGGACAACCACAATGATTTGGAAATGATCAAAAGCGCTGCGGAGAGCTATGCGGTGGGAAACGCGGCCCAGGCAGTGAAAGAGGCTGCAAAATATGTGACAGATACGAATGTAAACGACGGGGTTCTGAAGGTTCTTAGGACTTTGGTGGATTGAGAAGGGAGACGTAAAAAAGAGATGGCGGTACGAGCCAGAAAAAAGATTGCAGTGCTGCTCGCGGCGGCCATGCTGGCGGGAAGCTTTTCCGGCTGCGGCCTGATGGAGAATACAGAGATTGTCTTTACGACAGGCCTGTCCGGAGATCAGCTCTTCAAGATAGGGAAAAGCGTATGCACGCTTCCGGAAGCCATGATCTATGTGATGGATTACCAGCGGCAGTACGAAGGCGTGTATGGCGTGGAGATGTGGGAGCATGATTTCGGAGGAGTGACCTTTGAAGAATATGTAAAGGATACCATTATCGACCAGCTGGCTTCCATGAAGGCGATTACGCTGCTGGCCGGCGGCTACGGGGTGTCCCTGGATGAAAATGAGGAAGAGCAGGTCCTTCAGGCTGCAGAAGCCTACTACGGGGCGCTGACCCAGGAGCAGATCCGCTACATGGATCTGGAACTTCAGGATGTGGAAGACCTGTACCGGGATCATGCCCTTTCAGGAAAGGTCTATGAAGAGATCACAAAGGATGTGAATACCGAGGTCAGCGATGATGAGGCGCGGATTATAACCGTGCAGCAGATTTACCTGGATTCCCTGGAGACAGCCCAAAGCGTAAAGGAGCAGCTGGATTCAGGAAGGGATTTCGCGGCTGTGGCCTCAGCTTACAGCAAGGACAGCCAGGTTACCTGGACCTTTGGCAGGGGAGAGCATGACGGGGTTTATGACGAGGCGGCCTTTGCCCTGGAAAACGGCCAGGTCAGCGATATCATTGAGACAGGGGATGGGTACTACATTCTCAAGTGCATCAATAATTTCGATCAGGAGGCTACGGAAGCCAATAAGGTGACGATGGTGGAGAAACGCCGGGATGAGCTTTTTGAGAGCGTCTATGAGCAGCTGGTGGCGGATACGCCGTCCCAGTTCAGCCGGAGGCTCTGGGAGAAGGTGCATTTCGCTGACTGGACGGGAGAGATGCCGCCGGATTTCCTGGCGATCTATGAGCAGTATTTTGGAGAGTAAAAAAGATGCCTGGAGGAGCTTATAAAAGCTCCTTCAGGCATTTTAACAGAAGGGTATTCTGTTCCGGCAGCATAAAGCAGAAACGGAAATACCGGTTGTCCAGGAAGGGGAAGGTCGAGCAGTTGCGGATCATCAGCCCCTGGCGGATGGCGTGTTCAAAGAGGCTGTCGGCCGTGACGCCTTCCTTTTCAATCCGGGCCAGGATGAAGTTGGCTGTGGGCCGGTAGACCTTCAGGCTGCCCCAGGAGGAAAGCTCCTGGTAGACTCTCTCCCGCTCAGAGGCGATAAGCTCCCGGGTTTTTTGGATATAGCCGGTATCTGTAAACATGATTTCTCCAGCCAGGGCGGCCAGGCTGTTGATCGTCCAGGGATCCTTATGGGAGTCGATGGCCTTGAGGAGTTCCCTGTTTCCGGTGACAGCGTAGCCCAGGCGCAGGCCGGGGGATGCGAAAAATTTGGATACGCCCCTTAGAATCACCAGGTTGTTGTAATAGCGGGTCAGGGGGACGCAGTCTACACTGTCCATATCCGGGGCGAATTCCACATAAGTTTCATCCACGATCACAAAGATATCATGGCGCTTGCACTCGTCCAGGATTTTCCGCATGTCTTTCTGGGAGATGGAGGTGGAGGTCGGGTTGTTTGGATTGCAGATGACCAGCAGGTTGAGGCTTTCGTTCAGATGCTTTTTGAAATCCTCCACATCCAGGATAAAATCATGTTCCTCCCGCAGCGGGTAGTAGAGGGACGCGCCGCCTCCCAGGGAGATCTCCCGCTCATACTCCGAGTAGGTGGGCCCCAGGATCAGGGCCTTTTTGGGATGCTCCATCTGGATGAACAAAGAGATAAGCTCTGTGGAGCCGTTTCCCACGAGAACGTTCTGGGCGGGAGCGCCGGCGTACTCTCCGATCCGTGCCCGCAGGGCGGCGTACTCCCGATCCGGGTAGGAGGTGATCGCGTCAATATGCGTTATGAGGGCTTCCCGCATCTTGGGAGAGATGCCCAAGGGGTTTACGTTGGCGCTGAAGCTTGTGATGTCTTCCTTCCGGATTCCATAGATTTCTTCTATCTTTTCCAGGTCGCTGCCGTGAAAATGATCTTTATGTTTTAACATTCCCATCCTCTTTTCTTGTACTTTAATTTATTTAATGCTATACTGAATTATATACATATTTCAGAAAAAAGCAATGCCAAGCTGCAGGGCAGTAAGGGAACAGGAAAAGAAAAAGACGGAGGTGGGGCGCTATGAGGGCAAAGCTGGAACGGATCGCGGCGGGAAAAATTGAGTTTGACAGGCCGGCAGTGTCGCTTTCGGATTCTGTCATCGTACTCTCCTGCAAGCCTGGGGAGAAGGCGGAGGGCAGCTTTACCTTGTCTGCCGACCGCCCGATCAAGGGGGTGGCCTATGCGTCCACCAGCCGTATGGCTCTGGAACATCCCAGCTTCCACAGCAGGGCGGCGCGCATCTTTTTTTCCTTTGACGCCCGCGGCTTTTGGGGAGGAGAGGAGATTGAGGGAGAGTTCTGTATGGTCACAGAGGCGGGAGAGCTGAAGCTCCCCTACACCGTCCGGGTGGAAGCCCACCAGGAGCAGGAAAAGGAGAGCTATGCCTACTTCGTCTCTGCGGATCCGATTGAGCCTCTCCCGGCGGAGCAAAAGGAGACGGAGAAAGAGCCGGGGGAAGCGGCGAAAGAAGCGGTACGGACGGTTGTAGCGGTGACGGGGGAGACAGAGGAAGAGCTGGCGCCGGAGGAAGCGAGGCGGATCGCGCAGCAGATCTTAAGTATGCCGCGCCTTTCTGAGCCGGGCTTTGCGGGCCTTGAAAGGCTTTACCACAGATGCGGCAGCAAGGAGATGCTGTCGGATATCTGCTCCCAGCTTATCAAAGACGGCCGCACAGACGGGAAAAGCTTCTTCTGGTACAAGCGCGGCGTGCAGGCGGAGCTTAAGATCACGAAGCTTTATGAATATTTTATGCGGTCTGTACCGGAGCATTATGAGGAGCCCTTCCCGAAAAACCTGCTGCTCTATTTCCAGATGGAAAATACGCTGGACAGCAGGCGAAAAGCCGTCCTTTACGCGAACATTATCCGGTTTTGGCAGCAGGATACGGATGTGTATAAGGCATACCGGGAACAGATCGAGGCTTATATGCTGGAGGAACTGATCCGGCGCCACCTGAGCGAAGAGCTGGCGGTCATCTATGACAGGTTCCTGGTGGAGGAGCTTCTGACCATTGATTTTGCGGAAGCCCTGGCGGATATCATGTTTCTGCGCAAACTCCAGTGCAGGGACAGGCGGATCCGGCAGGTTCAGGTGTTGTATGAACAGCTTCAGAAGCGGATTGTGGTGCCGCTCCAGAACGGAGAGGCCCTGGTTCCGATCTATACGCCGGGAGCCGTGATCCTGCTGGTGGACGAACAGGGGAACTGCTATACCTCCAGCGTGCCCTATACTCTGAAGCGGCTGATGGACGCGCAGCGCTATGTAAAGCGGTGCCGGGAGCTTCTGCGGTATCACCAGGGGCTGTACCTGTATCTCTGTGACGGGACATCCCGCTATCATGTGATTACGCCGGAAAATGTGGAAAATTACAAGCGGGTATTGAAGATCAGCGGCTTTACAGCCAGGTATAAGGAAAATGTCCGCCAGGAGATTCTGCAGTTTTATTATGCCAGCCATGATCTGGAAGGGCTTGACCAGGAATTTTTCGTATCTGAGACTGCCAGTATGAATCCCAAAGACCGGGCCAAGTATACGGAGATCCTGATTTTGCGGGGATTGTATGAGGAAGCCTGGACCATGATCTGGCGTCACGGGTATTCCATGGTGAAAAGCCAGCTGCTGCTCAGGCTTGCGGCCTGGAAGATCCGGGAGAAGGAGTATGAAGAGGATGATTTTCTGGTAAAGCTCTGCCTCTTTATTTTCCGGAACCACAAGTACAATGAAGGTATCCTGGAATACCTTGCAGGGTATTACTACGGTTCGACAGAGATTATGGAGGCGGTCTGGCGCTCAGCCAGGGAATTTGAGCTGAACGTGTTTGAGCTGGAAGAACGGCTTCTGGGGCAGATGCTGTTTACCGGGCAGCTTACGGACGCGTCCTTTGAGATCTTCCAGGATTACTATCATCTGGGAGGGAACGGCCTGGTGAGCCGGGCTTATCTTACCTGGCTGGCTTTTGAGGATTTTGTGCGGGATGAGCCGGCGCCGGAGGGAGCCTACGACTACCTGGAGAAAGCCATCGCCTGGGAAGAAAACCTGGCTGATGTGTGCGGCCTGGCCTATCTTAGAGATTTGTCCGGGCGCAGGCACTTGAATGAGCACCAGAGGATCCGGGCAGAGCAGATGCTGGGGGAGTATATACGCAGAAAGCTGAGATTTGGCTTTATGAAGCCTCTGCTGGAGCGCCTGGGCAGCCCCTGGAGCCTGGAGGACAAATACTTTGTAGAATACAGGGGCAATCCAGCGCACAGGGTGGTGATCCATTATGTGATTGAATCACCCCGGGAGAAAAACTGCAGTTATGTGGCAGAGCGGATTTATCCTTCGGAGCCGGGCGTTTTTGTAAAGGAATTTACGCTGTTTTTTGGAGAACGTCTGACCTGGTTTGTGACAGAGACAGGGGAGAATGGGGAGGAAGCGTCCACGCCCGACCGCAGCTATACGGAGGAGCGGGAGGAACGGATGGTGACGGGAACCAAGTACGCGGACATCTATGAGATGGCCAGAGCCCTTTCCCAGCGAAACCTGCCCGCGCTTGAAGAACAGATGATAGGATATGGAAAGAAGAATTTTATGGTCGAGACGCTCTTTTCTCTAAAGTAGACAGGGCTGCGCGCTCGGGCGGAGCAGCCGGCGGCGCGGCGGCCGCAAAGAAGGAGGAGTGGCAGTGGAGCCATTTGTGGTTGGTTTTGATTTGGGAAAGGAATATTCGCAGATCTGCTGCTGGAACAAAAGCCTGAAAGAGCCTGTCTCTATCTCGGTGGTGGCGGGAGCGCAGAGGTACCGGATTCTCACGGAAAGCCTGGAACTGTTCCTGAAAAAGGCGATGAAGCTTTTGAAGCCTTTTGGAAAGGTTCACGAGGCAGAAGCCGTCGTCTTTTCTGTGACGGAGGCATCAGAAGGAACGGTGGAGGAAATCCGCCGTACCGCCATGCAGCTGATGGGTGTGCCGGAGAGCCGTATTTTTGTGCAGACCAGGGAGGAGAGCTTCTGTGCCTATGTGCTGAATCAGCCACGGGAGATCTGGAGACACCAGGCAGTCCTGTTCTTCTGCGAGGGAGAGCTTCTGGAGGCAGCGGCCCTGCATGTGGGCATGAGGACGCTGCCCTTTCTGGCACGGACAGAACGGCAGGAGGAATGGAGACGCCCCATCTCTGGGCTTGGGCCGGATGAGAAGGATGAAATCCTGTGCGGCCTGGCCCGGGAGATTTTTTCTGAAAGGCCGGTCTCTTCTGTATTTCTGGTGGGAGAGGGCTTTGAGGAGAAATGGTATGAGAAGGCGCTGCGGGTTCTCTGCGGCAGCGGCAGGAGGGTGTTCGCCGGGAATAATTTGTTCGCGAAGGGCGCCTGCTGCCGCGCGATCCAGGAGGCGGGGTTGGGCGCTGAGAAAACCTATGTCTTTCTTGGGGAGGATAAGATTTCCTATAACGTGGGACTGCGTACGCCCGGGACAGGCAAAAACGCCGTCTATACCCTGCTGGACGCCGGAGAGAGCTGGTATGAGGCTAAGGCAGAGTGCGAGGTTCTTCTTTGCGGGGAACCGGTAGTGGAATTTATCCTAAAGCCCATGCAGGGCGGGGAGGTTCTAAGAGAAAGCCTGCTTCTTGACGGCCTGCCGGATCGGCCCTCCAGGGCTACAAGGCTTCGGATTTTGGTAAAATTTCTGAGTGTGGACAGGCTTTGGATTCAGGTGCGTGATATGGGCTTTGGCGAGCTGTTCCCCTCATCGGATCTGGAGTGGAGTGAGGAAGTGGATCTGGGAGGTTAGACAGCCTGGCAGAAAGTACACAGGAGAAAGGGGAGAGAGCCATGGGAGCGGTTATCATATGTAAAAAAGCTCTGGCAGAGACGCCTTATTATATCGAGAGTATGGGAATCCGCATTTATTCCCTGGAGGAACTGGCCTACTTTCTGTATGAGAATGTCTATCTGGCAGATAAGAAGATGCTGGGAACCCGTCTGTGGGAATGGCTCCGCACAGAGATGAACTGCCCGGAGCTGGCAGACAGGCTGCAGAAAGGTGCTGAGTCTGGGGGAAGCGTCCAGAATATGATTCTGACTATCCTGCGCAGCGTGGACTTCTACTCCCAGGAGGAATTGGCCCAGCTGACGGCGAAGATGAAGGTCTTAAATACTTACCAGGAGCAGGAGAGGCTGAAGCTGCGGGCGGATGAATATTTTGTGGGCGGCAATTACCAGGCAGCCATCTATGAGTACCAGAAGATTCTTGACATCCGCCAGAGCGAGAGGCTGGGTGTGGAGTTTTATGCCCATGTGTGGAATAACCTGGGCGTCTGCTGCTGCCGCCTGTTCCTTTTTGGGAAGGCCGCCCAGGCTTTCCGTACTTCCTGGCAGTACCAGAAGGATCCGGCCGTGCTAAAGGAGTATGTCTATGCGATGCGTTTAGGCCTTTCAGATGAGGATTTTGAGGAGGCCATGGAGCTTCAGAAAATCCGGGGCAGCCAGCTGGAAGAATTCCTGGAAGAATATGGACGGCTGGAGCAGGAAGCGGGCGAGCATGCCGCCAGACCTGCAGATCTTGCGAAACGGCTGTATGAGCTGGAGAGGGAGTATGAGAGGAACACCCGGTACGCGTAAGGGGCGGCGCTCCGGTAGGAAAGAAAACAAAAGTGAAAGCCCAGATGCCGGGCGGCGGAAAGCCGCCCGGTTTTTGTGCGGAAAAATTTTTCCGGAATGTGAAGAGATTTGGGAGCCAGCGTCGTTATAAGAGGTGTACAAGGAAAAAGAAAAGACAGCAGCTGTCTGGAAAGAAAGCGAGGAGGGGAGGCGGATGAGATTAACAGGGATGAGAAGCTGGAAGAGCTGATAGACCGGTATCAGAGTCTTGTGTTCTCTATCTGCTTCAAGATGACGGGAGATTATTTTGCGGCCGAGGATCTGGCCCAGGAAACCTTTTTATCCGCTTATGAAAAATATGCCTCTTTCGACGGCCGCCATGAGAAGGCCTGGATCTGCAGGATTGCCACGAATAAATGCCTGGATTACCTGAAGGCGGCGGGAAGGCGCAGCGTTCCCACGGAGGACGAATGGTTTTCCTGGCAGGAGGATAGGGGACAGTCGCCGGAGGAGAGCTGCCTGGAGCAGGAGATCCGGGATGGGCTTTACAGGGCATGTAAAGAATTGAAGCCGCCCTATGACGAAATCGCCCTGGATTATTACTACTATGAGATGGATGTGGGCGAGATCGCCGCGAAGCGGGAACGCAATGTGAAGACGGTACAGACACAGATTTACAGAGCGCGGGGCATGCTCCGCAAAAAATACGGAAAGAAGGAGGAGAGAAGCGTATGTGGAAAGACGAGATGACAGAACAGGAACTGGATGCTTATACAAAACGGCTGATTCAGCAGGTGGAAGCAGAAGGGCTGCTTCCGGCCCCCGTCCACATGAAGCAGGAGATTCGGGAACGCTCCAGGAGCCTGGATTACCAGATCCGGGTGCAGACACGGCAGATCCCGAAGAAGCTTCAATTCTTCTATTACAGCCTGAAGGTGGGCGCGGCCGTGGTGATGGCTCTGTTTCTGGTGACGATGGTTCCAAGAGAGGTGCCGGAGATCGGCGGCAGGGCAGGGATTGCGGTGCAGCAGGAGGAGTCCCTTGGAAATAAGCTGAACCAGGGCATGCGGGCCATGAACCGGATGCTGAACCGTGTGAATATCTATTTAAATGAAAATGATCAGATGGAGGATTAGAGATATGACAAAGAAAAAAAGCGGGTTCTGGACGTTTGTTTTTTCTCTGCTGCCCGGAGCGGCGGAGATGTATATGGGATTTCTGAAGATGGGTGTGAGCCTGATGGGGCTGTTTTTTGGTCTGGTTATGCTGGGCGGCTTTTTCGGGCAGAGCATTTTCCTTCTGGCAGACGTGGTGGTATGGTTCTACGCCTTTTTCCACGCCCATAATCTGCGGGCCATGGATGACGAGGAGTTCTATGCGCTGGAGGATGACTACCTGTTCCATCTGGACGGATCCGGAAAGGAATTCTGGACAAAGACAGTGGCGGCCCGGTACCGGAAGCTGGCTGCCGCCGCGCTGATTCTCATCGGCGCCTCGATTCTGTGGAACAATCTTCTGGATTTCCTGTACTGGCTGCTGCCGGGATTTATGCAGGATGTGATCTATATGATCAGCTACCGGATTCCGCAGACTGTGCTGGGAATCGCGATTATTGTGGCCGGCGTGTGGATGATCCGGGGAAAGAAGCGGGAGCTTCTGGACGAAGAGGAAAAGGAGGAGGACGAGAATGGAAGAGAGACGGACGATACGGACGCATAGGGTGGGAACCGTGACCTTTGGCCTGGCGCTGATAGTCATGGGCGCGCTGTTTCTGCTTAGGATGATGTTCCCGGCGCTGGATTATGAACTGATTTTCCGGCTCTGGCCGTTGATTTTCATCTCCCTGGGAACGGAGATCCTCATCAGCAGCCGAAGGGCGCAGGATCGGCTGGTCTACGATGGAGCGGCGGTATTTCTTCTGATTCTGCTGGTGCTGTTCGCCATGGCGATGGCAGGCTTTGATCTGGCCTTCACCCATGCGGAGGATATGCGTATATTATATTAGGCGGCAGGCGGAGGGAGCGGGAGGAAACGGCTCCCCGGGCCGCCGCCGGCATTTGCGGCGCATATTCCGGAATATGTTTCTATATGGAAAAAGCCTGCGGCCCGAACCTTCGGGCCGCGGGCTTTTTGCGCGATTGCGATAAGCCCGGAGGGCGGACAGCGTGCTTGCATGAACGGCTATGTGCCGTGCCCTCAGCCGGTCTTTTTACGCACCGCCACGTCCTGGAACTGGAAGTGATCCGGGCGGTGGCGGGACTGGGTATATTCGAACTGGATGCCGTCGTCGTTGAAGGTCTGGCTGGTGATGACGGCCATACAGTTGTAATCATTCATTTCAATGTAGGTTTCGTCGATCTGGGTGACGCGCTCCACCGTCATGGTGCGCTTGCTGGTGGCGATGGAAAAGCCAAGGGTCTGCTCCAGATATTCATAGATGGAATGCGCTGCGATCTCCGGCGTCAGCCCCGGAATCAGATCCTTTCGGAAATAATTGTGATCCAGGATCAGCGGCGTGTCGTCCAGGTACCGGAGGCGCTGCAGGTAGTACAGGGAGGCGCCCAGTGGAAAGCCGGTTTTCCGGGAGAGCTTTTCCCCCGCCTCCAGCTCGGCGAACTGAAGCACCTTTGTGCGGGGCGTCTGGTGGTTGCGGACGGCGGATTCCAGGAAGGACTCGATGCCGCCTACGGTAAAGGCGGTCTGGAAGGCGGGCTGGTAAATATTGCGCACGCCCTTCCCCTGCATGGACTGCACGTAGCCGCCGGAGGCCAGCTCGGAGATCGCCCGCCGGACGGTATTCCGGGAGCAGCCGTATTCCTGTATCAGGGTATGCTCAGAAGGAAGCAGCTCCTGGTAGCCGAAGACCTCCGTCTCGATCTTTTCCTTTAAGTCTCTGTAAATATGGTCATAGATTGCTTTTGGCATAAGGCATCTTCTTCTTTCTCTGCTTGGTTTGTCGTAAAAAAATTCTTTGAAGTATTTCCTGCTATCCATTATACACAAAAACTTCGACATGTTCAAACAAATTTTTGAAACATGTTTGAACAAATTTCAGGAAAACTATTGACATGTTTAAACAAGAGTGCTATGCTGTAGATGTTTAAACAAGTGGCGCAAAACGGGCGCCAGAAAAGTAAAAAGGAGAGGAAGGAACAGTCTTATGGGTAAGTACAGAGATGATGTGGAGCAGCTTTTGAAGCTGGTCGGCGGCAAGGAAAATATCCAGGCGGTATCCCACTGCATTACGCGGATGCGGTTCGTGCTGGCAGATCCGAAGAAGGCCGACGAAAAAGCCATCGAAAATATTCCGAGCGTGAAGGGAACCTTTACGCAGGCCGGGCAGTACCAGGTTATCATCGGAAATGATGTGGCGGAGTTTTACAATGAGTTTACCGCGTATGCGGGCATCGAGGGCGTCAGTAAGGATGCGGTGAAGGCGGCCGCGAAATCCGGACAGAATCCGGCCCAGAGGATCATGGGAGCTCTGGGCGAGATTTTCGCGCCGATCATCCCGGCCCTGATCTGCGGCGGTCTGATCTTAGGCTTCCGCAACGTTATCGGCGAGATCAATTTCTTCGCGGACGGCACCAAGAGCCTGGCGGATATCTCGCAGTTCTGGTCTGGCATGTACCAGTTCCTCTGGCTGATTGGAGAGGCAGTCTTCCATCTGCTCCCGGTGGGCATCGTCTGGTCCATCACCAAGAAGATGGGAACGACCCAGATGCTTGGAATTATCCTTGGCCTGACGCTGGTGTCCCCACAGCTGCTGAACGGCTTTTCTGTGGCGACGACTCCGGCGGCCGACATTCCGGTCTGGGATTTCGGCTTCGCCCAGGTACAGATGATCGGCTATCAGGGCCAGGTCATTTCAGCCATGCTGGCAGGCTTCGTGCTGGTATTCCTGGAGAAATTCTTCCGGAAGCACTGCCCGGAGGTGGTGAGCATGATCGTTGTCCCCTTCTGCTCCCTGGTTCCAGCCGTGATTATCGCCCATACGGTGGTGGGGCCGATTGGCTGGAAGATCGGCGACGCGCTGGCAAACGTGGTTTACAATGGGCTGTTCTCCAGCTTCGGCTGGCTGTTCGCGGGCGTGTTCGGCCTTCTGTACGCGCCTTTGGTTATGACGGGCCTTCATCATATGACAAACGCCATCGACTCCCAGCTTGTGAATGCCTATGAGGGCACGATTCTCTGGCCCATGATTGCTCTTTCCAATATCGCCCAGGGCTCCAGCGTGCTGGCCATGTCTCTGCTCCAGAAGAAAAATGAGCGTGCTCAGCAGGTGAACGTCCCGGCCTGCATCTCCTGCTACCTGGGCGTGACCGAGCCGGCTCTCTTTGGTGTGAACCTGAAATACGGCTTCCCGCTGGTGTGCGGCATGATTGGCTCCTGCATCGCGGCCATGGTATCCGTAGGCTTTGGCGTGCAGGCCTTCAGCATCGGCGTAGGCGGACTGCCGGGCATTCTTTCCATCAAGACGGAGTTTTACGTACCCTTCCTGGCAGCCATGGCGATTGCGATTGCCGTACCCTTCCTGCTGACTCTGATTGTAGGAAGCAGAAAGCTGACGGCAGAAGAGAAGGGACGCACAGAGACAAAGGAGATCGCAGGGACGGGCGCGGCAGCCCAGACTGTTTTAGAGAAGGAAGAAAGCGCGGACGCTTCCGCAGAGGCAATAGAGGCAGACGGAACGATTACCTCCGTCTTAAGCGGGCGGGTGATTCCCATTGAGGAAGTGGACGACAACGTATTCTCCCAGAAGATTATGGGAGACGGCGTGGCGGTAGAGCCGGAGGATACGCTGGTCAAGGCGCCCGCCGACGCTGCGGTAACCGTAGTCATGAAGGAAAGCGGCCACGCCTGCGGCCTGACCCTTGCGAACGGTCTGGAGCTTCTGATTCATGTAGGCATCGATACGGTAGATATGAACGGCGACGGCTTCCAGCTTTTCGTGGAGGAAGGACAAAAGGTGCGCCGGGGCGACCCGCTGATTCAGTTTGACCCGGAAAAGATAAAAGCGGCCGGCCATCCCCTGACGACCATGCTGATTGTGACCGGAGAGGGCAGCGCGAGCAATGTGACGATGCACTCCGGCATGGAGGCGAAGGCCGGGGAGACTGCTGTCATCACGTACGAGTAAAAGGGGAGGTACAGGATTATGGCACAGGATTTCAAGAAAAGTACGGTTTACCAGATTTACCCGAAATCATTCTGCGACAGCAACGGTGACGGCCTCGGCGACCTCCGGGGCGTCATCGGAAAGCTGGATTACCTTCAGAAGCTGGGCGTGGATTACATCTGGATGACTCCGTTTTTCGTGTCTCCTCAGAATGACAACGGCTATGACGTGGAGGATTACTATAACATCGATCCCCGGTACGGCACCATGGAGGATCTGGAGGAGCTCATCGCGGAAACAGGGAAGAGGGGCATTCGGCTGATGTTCGACATGGTATTCAACCATGTGTCCAGCCGCCACGAGTGGTTCCGCAGGGCCCTGGAGGGCGACCCTTATTATAAGGATTTCTTTTTCTTCCGGAAGGGGAAGGAGAACGGAGAGCCGCCCACCAACTGGGAGAGCAAGTTCGGCGGAAACGCCTGGGAGTACGTGGAGAAGTTCGACGAGTACTACCTCCATCTCTTCCATGTGACCCAGCCGGATCTGAACTGGGACAATGAAAATGTGAGAAAAGAGCTGCAGAAGGTCATCCGCTTCTGGATGGGGAAGGGCGTGAAGGGCTTTCGCTTCGATGTGGTGAACCTGATCAGCAAGAACTGCTTTGAGGATGACGAGACAGGCGACGGCCGGAAATATTACACGGACGGGCCCAATGTCCACAAATACCTGCACGAGTTAAACCAGGCGACCTTCGGCACAGACGCGGAGATCATTACCGTCGGCGAGATGTCCAGCACCTCCATTGAGAACTGCTATTCCTACGCGGGGGCGGATACCCAGGAGTTGTCCATGGTCTTCAGCTTCCATCACCTGAAGGTGGATTTCATGGGAAATGAGAAATGGGTTCTGGTTCCGGCGGATTTCGGAAAGCTAAAAGACATTCTCTTTACCTGGCAGACGAAGATGGAGGAGCATAATGCCTGGAATGCCGTCTTCTGGTGCAACCACGACCAGCCCAGAGTCGTCTCCCGCTTCGGGGATGAGGGGCCGCTGTGGAAAGAATCCGCCAAGATGCTGGGAACCGTCATCCACTGTATGCGCGGCACACCCTACATTTACCAGGGTGAGGAGATCGGCATGACGAACACGGATTTCACGGAAATCAGCCAGTTCAGGGACGTGGAGAGTTTAAATTACTATCAGATTCTTCAGGATAAAGGGCTGGCAGCCCGCGACGCTCTGCGCATCGTCCAGATCCATTCCCGTGACAACGGCCGCACGCCCATGCAGTGGGATGCCAGCCAGTACGCGGGCTTCATGGCCGAAGGCGCGGCGCAGGAGCCCTGGATCGGCGTCAACTCCAACCACGGCCGCATCAACGCGGCAGCCCAGGTGGAGGATCCGGATTCCATCTTCAGCTATTACCGGAAGCTGGTGCAGCTGCGAAAGGATCTGGATGTCATTGCCTACGGCTCCTTCCTGCCGCTGGCCGAAAAGCATCCTTCCGTGCTGGCCTATAAGCGGGCGTACCAGAATCAGGAGCTTCTGGTGGTCAATAACTTCTACGGAAAGGAATGCGTCTGGAAATCCGGCCTCAATCTGGAAGGCTATCGCTGTATCCTGAGCAATTACCCGGAGGAAAATCCGGCGAAGGACGGCGTGTGGACCCTGCGGCCTTACGAGTCCATGGCGTGGTATAAAGAAACGAAGTAACGCCATATAAAATTCATCATAAAATTCATCAGGCGCGGGGAAGGCAGCTTGCGCGACAGCTGCCACCTCCTGCGCCTGATAGATTTTGCGCCTATTCCCAGGACAAAATACGTACGATTTCTGCTTGCAGGATGGCTGCAGCTGTGCTATTCTAAGAGTGTTCATAAGGCTTTTCGGATTTGCAGGTCCGCCCGGACATTGCGGGGCAGGCCGCGCATCCAAAGGGAAAACGATTCCGTTTTTCCGTTTCCCAAAACTGAGTTTTTCAAGAACAAATCCCAAAAAGTGAAGGAGCTGGTGCGTTTGAATGTCGTTTTCTAAACCTTGCAAAAGAGCTGACAAAAACATATAATGAAAGGAGAAACTGACCAAGTGTCAAAAAAGCGGTATCAGTTCAAAACCAGACAGAAGATAAACCGCAAATACAAGGACAGGCTGTTTCGCTTTGTCTTTCATGACAAAAAGGATTTGCTGGAGCTTT